>NZ_JAXCHE010000029.1:0-312 GCF_037027505.1 Bacillus sp. 204(2023)
TATTGTAGTAAATTTCTTTTTCGAGCTGTCTTTCTGAACGGATACCATAGAGGTATCCGATAAACATCATTTTGAATAAAATCAGCGGATCAAGTGAGGGGCGGCCTTTGTTTTCACTGTAGTAAGGCTTAACCTTTTCAATGATAAAAGAGAAGTCTATGTATTTATCGATTTTTCGAAGCAGATGATCCTCTTCGACGAGTTGGTCAAGCAGAACAAATTCGGCTGTGTTTTGAGAAGAGTTTCTTGTGTGGAACATGAGAAAGACACCGTCCTTTTCAGTCTTTCTTTTATTTTATTACAGGGGAATTG
>NZ_JAXCHE010000030.1:0-282 GCF_037027505.1 Bacillus sp. 204(2023)
GATGGTTTCTCGGATTGAACATAAACGATCCAGTTCCACACCACTCCACCATCAGCTGGAACAGACGCACACGTTTTAAAGATACAACCATCTTCCAAGATATTTTTGATGAGATCGTTCTTCAGGCCATCAATCATGACATGGTGGGCGGACGTGTCCTATTCACTGACTCCACACACCTTAAAGCCAATGCCAACAGGCATAAATACACAAGAAAAACAATTGCGCAGGATACCCAAAACTATATCAAGGATTTAAATGAAGCCATTCAAGAGGATCGGG
>NZ_JAXCHE010000031.1:0-255 GCF_037027505.1 Bacillus sp. 204(2023)
GCTTGCTTACAGCTCCCCGAAGCATATCGGTGTTCGTCCCGTCCTTCATCGGCTCCTAGTGCCAAGGCATCCACCGTGCGCCCTTTCTAACTTAACCGTTAAAAAGAATCACTATGTGATATCTTGTGTTACTAATTGAATGTGATGTCTACTGTTATCTAGTTTTCAAAGAACACGTTTCGAAGGAATGATCCTTCAAAACTAAACAAGACAGGGAACGTTCTGTTTATAAGACCCAAGGTCTTATATTCCGTA
>NZ_JAXCHE010000032.1:0-255 GCF_037027505.1 Bacillus sp. 204(2023)
TCAGACTTAAGAAACCGCCTGCGAGCCCTTTACGCCCAATAATTCCGGACAACGCTTGCCACCTACGTATTACCGCGGCTGCTGGCACGTAGTTAGCCGTGGCTTTCTGGTTAGGTACCGTCAAGGTACCGCCCTATTCGAACGGTACTTGTTCTTCCCTAACAACAGAGCTTTACGATCCGAAAACCTTCATCACTCACGCGGCGTTGCTCCGTCAGACTTTCGTCCATTGCGGAAGATTCCCTACTGCTGCCT
>NZ_JAXCHE010000033.1:0-255 GCF_037027505.1 Bacillus sp. 204(2023)
CTGCGAGCCCTTTACGCCCAATAATTCCGGACAACGCTTGCCACCTACGTATTACCGCGGCTGCTGGCACGTAGTTAGCCGTGGCTTTCTGGTTAGGTACCGTCAAGGTGCCGCCCTATTCGAACGGCACTTGTTCTTCCCTAACAACAGAGCTTTACGATCCGAAAACCTTCATCACTCACGCGGCGTTGCTCCGTCAGACTTTCGTCCATTGCGGAAGATTCCCTACTGCTGCCTCCCGTAGGAGTCTGGGCC
>NZ_JAXCHE010000034.1:0-255 GCF_037027505.1 Bacillus sp. 204(2023)
GGGGGGGGGGGGGGGGGGGGGGGGGGGGGGGGGGGGGGGGGGGGGGGGGGGGGGGGGGGGGGGGGGGGGGGGGGGGGGGGGGGGGGGGGGGGGGGGGGGGGGGGGGGGGGGGGGGGGGGGGGGGGGGGGGGGGGGGGGGGGGGGGGGGGGGGGGGGGGGGGGGGGGGGGGGGGGGGGGGGGGGGGGGGGGGGGGGGGGGGGGNGGGGGGGGGGGGGGGGGGGGGGGGGGGGGGGGGGGGGGGGGGGGGGGGGGGG
>NZ_JAXCHE010000035.1:0-226 GCF_037027505.1 Bacillus sp. 204(2023)
ACAAAAAAAGAAAAGAAAAAATAGAGCGAAGCTTTGCAGATTCAAAACAACTGCACGGGCTTCGCTATTGCAGGTTGAGGGGAAAACGGAATGTGAGCGAACAAGTTCTCCTCACAGCCGCATGCCAAAACATGAAGAAGATTGCCACATACCTAGCCAAGCAAGGCTAGGCATGTGGGAGTGCTTTTTCTGCACCTGAAATCAGATGAATATGTAAAGAAACAGC
>NZ_JAXCHE010000036.1:0-223 GCF_037027505.1 Bacillus sp. 204(2023)
GGGGGGGGGGGGGGGGGGGGGGGGGGGGGGGGGGGGGGGGGGGGGGGGGGGGGGGGGGGGGGGGGGGGGGGGGGGGGGGGGGGGGGGGGGGGGGGAGGGGGGGGGGGGGGGGGGGGGGGGGGGGGGGGGGGGGGGGGGGGGGGGGGGGGGGGGGGGGGGGGGGGGGGGGGGGGGGGGGGGGGGGGGGGGGGAGNGGGGGGGGGGGGGGGGGGGGGGGGGGGGG
>NZ_JAXCHE010000003.1:0-446340 GCF_037027505.1 Bacillus sp. 204(2023)
CTCAAGATGAGATTTCCCATTCCGCAAGGAAGTAAGATCCCTGAAAGATGATCAGGTTGATAGGTCTGAGGTGGAAGTGTGGCGACACATGGAGCTGACAGATACTAATCGATCGAGGACTTAACCATATTTTTGAATGATGTCACACCTGTTATCTAGTTTTGAGAGAACTCTCTCAATTTGTTTGGTGGCGATAGCGAAGAGGTCACACCCGTTCCCATACCGAACACGGAAGTTAAGCTCTTCAGCGCCGATGGTAGTCGGGGGTTTCCCCCTGTGAGAGTAGGACGCCGCCAAGCAAGCTTAAACCCAGCTCATTAAGCTGGGTTTTTTATTTTATATCTGTGCCGATTTGCTTTCATCAGTATCCATTTTATCAAGCTTCTGCTTTTTAAGTTTTCTAATACTTTTGAATCCCAATACAATCCCCAGCATGATCAACATGAGAGTCATAAATAATCAAAATGCAGTTTGTACAGGAGACTCATCCAGACTCCATCCGACTGCGATTGGCAGGATAGTGCCGCCAATCCATTGGCAGCGAGCAGCATGCCTGTCGTTTGTTCTGAAAACGGCTCGGGTTGCCAAATGAGAGAAAAGATATTACTGACATTAAAACGATTCTTGGTTTCATCCGGATATGATAAAATGTATCAGACTATATTTGAGCCATTTTTTTCTTCAGCATTCATCTTGCGTAATTGATAAAAATTTATTATGATACTCTTTGTATGACAACTCCTTGCCTCAATACAATATACTCAACGTTTCCCCGTTTTCTCCGGTCGTTTTTCTTTTCATTTTCTCCCGTAAAATAAAAAAAGCTTCCAATACAATAGATATGGTGCGGATTTATTTTTTACTAAAAAGGAGTCGTTATATTTGAATAATAGTTTTACATTAAAACAGCAGTGGTTCGGGAATATCCGAAAAGACATTCTTGCTGGCATTTTAGTTGCGTTAGCGTTAATACCTGAAGCGATTGGCTTTTCTATTATAGCCGGTGTGGATCCGATGGTCGGTCTTTATGCGTCATTTTGTATAGCCATTATTATTTCTATTTTTGGCGGCAGACCTGGCATGATTTCAGCTGCGACAGGCTCAATGGCAGTCGTTATGGTGTCGCTGGTTGCTGATCATGGGCTTCAGTATTTATTTGCGGCTACGATTTTGACTGGCATTATTCAAGTGATTTTAGGTATCAGTAAAATTGCAAGATTAATGAAATTCATCCCGCGTTCTGTGATGATCGGGTTTGTGAATGCGCTGGCGATCCTTATCTTCTCTGCGCAGCTTCCCCAGTTTGAAGGTGCTTCTTGGAGCATGTATGCGATGCTTGCCGGGTCGTTGGTTATTATTTATGTGCTGCCAAGGTTTACGACTGCTGTTCCGTCTCCGCTTGTGGCGATTATTGTGATGACAATTATTGCAGTCACTTTCCATGTGGATGTGCGGACGGTTGGTGATATGGGCAATATTTCTAGTTCATTGCCTCATTTCTTAATCCCTAATGTTCCGTTTACCTTTGAAACACTGCAAATTATTTTTCCTTATTCAATTGCTTTAGCGTTTGTCGGGTTGCTTGAATCTTTGCTGACAGCACAGATTATTGATGAAATGACGGATACGGACAGTGATAAAAATAAAGAGAGCCGCGGACAGGGAATTGCGAATATCGTGACTGGATTCTTTGGCGGAATGGCAGGCTGCGCTATGATCGGACAATCTGTCATTAATACAAAAGCGGGTGGTCGCGGACGTTTGTCAGCATTTGTTGCCGGTGCTTTTCTGATGTTTTTAATTGCGGTGTTAAGTCATGTCGTGGTGAAAATCCCAATGGCGGCGTTAGTGGCTGTAATGGTTATGGTGTCTGTCGGCACATTTGATTGGTCTTCCTTAAAAGGTCTCAAAAAAGCGCCGCTCACGGACTCGATTGTCATGGTTGTGACTGTGGTTACGGTTGTTGTGACGGATGACTTATCTAAGGGTGTATTTGTCGGCGTTCTTTTAAGTGCCGTGTTCTTTGTGGCAAAAATCTCGAAGCTGAAAATCGTTTCTCATGCAGAGGATCAAAAGCTTAGAACGTATCAAGTGAAGGGGCAAATCTTTTTTGCGTCAGTGACGGATCTTGCAAATGCGTTTATATATCAAGAGGATATTGAGCGGGTTGTGATTGACTTAACTGAAGCTCACGTATGGGACGATTCTGGTGCGGCCGCACTTGATAAGATTGTTGCGAAGTTTAAGGAACAAGGCATTGAAGCTGAGTTAAAAGGTTTGAATAAAGCGAGTAAATCTCTAATGAAACAGATGGCATAAAATAGAGAAGCCCAGATTAATGAGATCTGGGCTTTTTTATATAACATACACTTAAGCAGCATTGATATAATAGAGAGAAGAGAAATTTTAAATAGGGGACTTGCATATGATGCTTCAGAAGCTGAACCGTGTATTGGGGAGAGTTATGCCGCTGTTGACGCCGACTAGTGTGGTGTTGGGCGTGCTGCTGTCTCAGTTTTTAAATGGGTATGAATGGGCTGTGCCTTGGATCTTTGCTTTTATTACGTTTGCAGGCAGTTTGAGCGCGAACTTTCAATCTTTGAGACATGCATTGTCTCATCCTCTCCCTATGATTCTTGCACTATTCGTTCTTCATATTTTCATGCCGCTTTTTGCTTGGGGCAGCGGCCATCTTATATTTAAAGGTGATCCTTTGACGATTACCGGTTTAACATTGGCTGTTGTGATTCCTACGGGGATTACAAGCTTGATTTGGGCAGCGATGTACAAAGGGAATGTCGGTTTGACACTTTCGATTATTTTAGTTGATACTGTGCTGTCACCGCTAATCGTACCGCTGAGTCTTTCATTGCTGGCCGGCGCTCAGGTTCACATGGATGTGTGGGGAATGATGAAAGGTCTGATTGTAATGGTCGTGATTCCTTCTTTTTTGGGCATGCTGTTTAATCAGATGTCATCTCCAGAAAGAACTGCGTCTGTGAGCAGTGCGCTGTCGCCTTTTTCAAAGCTTTGCTTGATGGCAGTGATTGCGATTAACAGTTCAGCGATTGCTCCTTATTTCAAATCCATTGATTTGAGATTTGCAGGAATAGCTGTAACGGTATTCTTTATCGCGTTAACAGGCTATGCCGCTGCTTGGCTGATCGGAAAAATGATGAAAAGGCGGCAAGAGGAAATAGTCTCTCTTATATTTACGGGAGGCATGAGGAATATTAGTGCCGGCGCAGTTCTTGCCGTTACGTTCTTCCCGTCTCAGGTTGCCGTTCCTGTTGTGATCGGCATGCTGTTTCAGCAGATATTGGCTGCTTTGTTTGGCTATATGCTGAATCGTTTTGAATTAAAACCAATGTTGCAGAAAGCATAAAAAAACCGCTCATAGGGTTGAGCGGTTTTTTCCGTATAGCCATTCGAGCGCGTTGATGAACTGTTTGCAGAAATACTTGCGGTGGTGCACCGCTCCTTTTTCAATTGAAAGACACAACTGGTCTTCAGTGAAGCCTTTTTCTTTTAGACTTTGATGAACTTGCTTTGTTTTTTTCAGCATATGTCGCTGAATGGATTGTTTTTCACGGCCTTCTTCACTCCCGATAGACATGAAAACACGTGCAGTGCCGGGCTTTAAAGAAGATATATGAATGGTTTCCGCTGCGTTCTCGTACCAGTATGAACCTGATATAGAGCCTATTTTCCCGAACATTGACGGATATTTTAATATGGCGAACATTGAGATGAGGCCGCCTAATGAGGCACCGATCATTCCTCTTGACTGCGGTTCCCTGGTGACGTTCCAGTTTTCTTCGATTAGCGGAATGAACTGGTTCGTTATATCAGACAGATAGTGATATCCCATTCCGCCGAAGTCCGTGAACCGATCACTGAGTGATGCAGCCGGCCATGGGGTGTATTCATCAAGCCGGTTTTCGGGTTCGATACCGATCAGCACGAGTTCAGGGAGCCTTTGCTGTTGAAATGCGCTTTCTAGTAATTCGATTTGGTTTTGGAACAAAGAACTGCCATCCTGCACATAAACAGCAGGAAATCTCCTGCTGTCTGTGCTGTAGGAAGGAGGGAGGTACAGCGTGAACCTCCTGTTGCCGGCTTTGTGTTCTGAAAGAGATCCTTTCAAGCATTCTCCCCCTTTTTTTGCTTGAAAAGCAGATATAAGAAATAAGGAACTCCGAGGATCGCCAAAATGATGCCTGCGGGCACTTCTGCGGGCTGAAAAAACAGTTTTCCGGCAAAGTCTGCGCTTATCACAAGCAGCATCCCGATTAAACCGCTCAGTGGCAGGATATAGCGATGTTCGACGCCAGCCAGTCTCCGTGAGATATGGGGAGCAATTAAGCCGACAAACGCCATGCTTCCCGCTACGGAGACACAGGCGCTGATGATTGCTACACAGGCTACGAGCAGGATGGTTTTTTCTTTATTTGATGAAATGCCGAGGCTTCTGACTGTGTCTTCATCAAAACGAATGGTGTCGAGCAGGCGGGATTTGCCGATAAGAATCGGTATAAACAGCAGCATCCATGGGAGTACGGCTGTGATATACGTCCAGTTGGCAGACCAGATGCTTCCGTTTTTCCACACCATGGCCATTTGATAGTCTTGCGGGTCCATTTTTAAAGATAAAAACAAAGACAGGGCGCTGAATCCTGAATTGATGGCAATCCCTACCAGAATAATTCTTCCTGAATCTAAATTTCCTCTGTGCCATGCAAATATGTAAATCAGGATCGCCGCGATGAGCCCGCCTATCAATCCAAAGAGCGGCATTCCCATCGCTGCAGCTATGGATGTCACTTCCTTCTGGCCTTGGAATAAGAGCATAAACGCTACAATGCCGGCTCCTGCCCCTGCGTTGATTCCGAGAATTCCAGGATCAGCAAGCCCGTTTCTTGTGATGGCCTGGATAACAGCGCCTGCAATGCCAAGACCGAGTCCAATAATAGCAGCCATGACAACCCGCGGCAGTCTTAAATCGAACAGCAAAATTTCATACTGCGGATTCTGGTCGATTTGAAAAAGAGTGGAGAGCAGCTCAGCAGGACGAACAGAAAATGATCCGCTCGTTAAGCTGAAATAGCTGACAACAAGAATCAAAGCGATGAACAATGCATATTTTTTAGCCATTTTGCTCCCCTCCTTTTCGTTTAATTAAATAAAGGAAGAAAGGTACGCCGATAATGGATGTTACGACCTCAATCGGTGTTTCAAACGGATAGTTGATAAATCTGCTTGCGAGATCACACAGGGTTAAAAAGATTCCGCCCAAAATACAGGAGCACGGAATCAGCCTGCTGTAATCAGAGCCGACGAGAAATCTCGTGATATGCGGAACAACCAACCCGACAAACGCAATTTTTCCGGCCAGCGCTACGGCACTGCCGGTTAAAATGATGACGGAAAGCATCGCCATGATTTTAATGGTTTTTTTCTTTTGCCCCAGGCTTTTAGAAATGTCGTCCCCTAATGATACAGCGGTCACCTTTTTGCTGAGAGAAATGGCCATTATGATGCCAATCAGGAAAAACGGAGCGGCAAGCTTCAGGAAATCCGGACTCATTTGATGAAGTCTGGCACTGTACCAGAAACTGAGATCCTGAGAAATTTGAAAATAAATCGACATGGCCGCTGATAAGCTGCTGAGCAGCATGCTTGTGACTGTGCCGATGATGGCGAGCTGCACGGGGGTAAATCCGTTTGGCATCACGGCGGCAAGGCCGAATACTAACACCGCTCCTAACGCTGAGCCGATAAAAGAGTATATCATCATTTCAATCGAAGATGATTGCGGGAGCAGAACCATGCAAAGCGTAATGATAAACGCTGAACCATCTGAAACACCCATAATGGATGGCGAAGCTAAATAATTGCGCGTAATGCCCTGCATAAGCGCTCCAGAAACAGCAAGGGCTGCCCCTATGAGCAGAGCGCCGGCAGCCCTTGGAATCCGGGAGTGCCATATAATTTGATGGTCTGTGTTTCCCGGATCGAAATGAATAAGAGATGTAAAAACAATATCTGTGCTAAGATGCTTTGCCCCATAAAGGATTGAAAGCAAAAGCGACAGCGTTATAGCAAATGGAGAAGTAATCAATATGATACGTGTCCACTGTTTTGAATACATACAAAAACCTACTCTGAATTAGTTTTGTGTCAATTTTTCAGCAGCCGCTTTCAGGAAACGGACTTTGCTCCAAGCTGTGCCGCCTTGTGCGAGAGGGTCCACTGAGTTGACATACACATGGTCTTCTTTGACTGCTTTAAGGCTTTTCCAGATTGGATTTTTCTCTAAATCTTTTAAGGCATCAGGTTTGTCTGCATTTTCATCATCAGAAAATTGGACGAAAATATGGTCCGGGTTCATTTCACTTAATTTTTCTAATGAAATCAGCTCTTGCGCTTTTGCAGCTTTTACTTCGTTCGGCGCCTTAAGGCCTAAATCACCATATAGTGTGGAGTTAAAATACACTTGTTCAGGGTAAATGTAAATGTTGCCTTGTCTAATTCTAATGACAAGCGCTTTTGAATCTTTCGCTTTATCATTGATTTTTGTTTTTGTTTCTTTTAGATCCTGTTCATAGTCTGCAATAATTTTCTTTGCTTTTTTCTCTTTTCCAGTCAGCTGGGCAAGCAGCATCATGTTTTCCTTCCAGTTTGAAGAGATATGAGAAACTGGAATCGTCGTGCCTGCTGTGCTGATTTTTTGAAGCGTTTTTTCCGGAAACTTTGTTGAAGCAAGGATAACATCTGGCTTCATTTCAAGAATCTTTTCAATATTTGGCTGCATTTTTTCTCCGGTTGGTTTGGCTTTATCAGTGATGTCTTTGAACATATCAGGGAATTTGCCGGAGAATGAAATTGCGCCTTGCGGATGAACGTCAAGCAATTTCGCGTCTTCCATTGATTCAACGCTTCCCGTAATGGCAATTTTGTCTGTCGGTACAGTTACTTCATATGTTTTATCAAGGTATTCAATTTTCTTCTTCTCAGATGCTGTGCCGCTTGCCTTGCTGGCAGTTGATTCATTTTTACTGCCGCAAGCTGCCGCTGTCAGCGCGAGAAGCAAGATTAATAAGGTGAGAGATATCTTTTTCATCTATAGAGCCTCCTGTTCAATTGATAACTATTATCAATTGGAATTATAGAGAATGAACAGATATAACACCATGGACAAATTCCTGATTTATCATGGACAATCTCCGGATAGTAAAGAAACAGTTTGCTGAACGATGCGTTCGTGCCCGCAAGCTGAGTATTCATTCCACGGGTCAAGGGATAGAAGATAAACACGGTTATTCCGTACCGCGCTTAGGTTTTGCCATGCTTCTGTCTGCTGTAATTGCTGGTAGTAAGCTATGGTCTCCGGCTCTTTAAAAAGAAAAAGCATCATACTGTCAGCTTGGTAATTTGCGATATTTTCTAACGAAATCGCTTGTTCTGAAGGTGTGTCAGCCGTTGTTGCCGAGCTGAATCCTAAATCCCCAAAGAAAACTTCGCGGACACTTCGGTTATGAGCCAGATAGAAGTTTTGCTTATGCAGCCTCAAAAAGAGAAAACGCAACCCTTGGACGTGCTGAAGTGTTTTTTTGGCGGCTGTTGTCTGCTGGTCATAATCCGCTAGCCACTTTTCTGCTTCGGACTCCTCCTTTAAAAATGAGGCAGTTTGGAGAAAGTGGGTTCTCCAGCTTTCTCCTGAAGGAAGGTACATGACTTCTGCGATGCGATTCAGGCGATCTTGTTCTTCTGGGGAAATAGAATCCATGCTGACAATCACATCTGGTTCTGCCTGTGATAACGTGTACAGGTTTTCTTCCCACTTTTCATTAAACCGGTATGCACTGAGCTGGACGGGTATATCTGTCGAATAATGCTGATAGTAGTAAGACGTCCATTTCGGATGCAGAGCGGCCGCAAAAGGTATGTGGTGAAGAGGGATGAGATGGCCCATTGTGCCCCTTCCGTATGCGGCGATTTTCTTTCGGCGTTTTTTCATATAGCTTGTAGGTGAACAGCCTGTATATTTTTTAAAGATTCTGCTGAAATAAAATTCATCTTGATAACCGGTTTGGTGTGCGATTTCTTTCAATTTGCAGTTTGATTTTGCCATGAGCCGTTTTGCCTTTGTGATTCGTGTTTTCGTAATAAATTCTGTTACGCTCTGTCCTGTCCATTTTTTAAAACTTTCACTGTAGTGTTTGGCACTGATTCCTGCCATTTGCGACAGCTGGGCAAGCGTGATTTTTGTATCGGCATGGGTTTCGATATAGTGTTTTGTTTTTTCGATTGCTGAATGTGTATTCGTTTGATCAGATAAACTGGCAGTAAAAAGGTCATAAATCAGGCTTTGTACTTCAATCACACATTTTAGCTGAGAAAGCTGAGACGATTCATTCCATAGTGCGGCAAGCTCTTGAAGCCGGACGGCAAGATTCTCGATATGTGAAACATTCATAAGCTTCAGGTTGGCTAATTCCGATTCTGTGCACGGTGTGAAAATATTTTGTCCGGTTTCCTTGATATAGCTTTGAAGCCTGATCAGACAGGCATCTATATGTCCATCGGCTGCTGGCGTAAAGCCAAAGGTCTCGTTAGGCGGACAAACATAAAGTGTCTTTTTTTGCAGAGGATTGGTGTTTGTTCCGATCGAAATATAGCCGTTTCCTTTTAAATGAAAAATCAGCACGAATGAATCGGCTAATTGCTGTTCTGAGAAGAGATCACTTGTCTTTTTTAGATATTCAATTTGTACTGGTTGATAAATCACTGCATTTTGCACGAGTAGACCACCTTTTCAGAAACGTTCAATTGATAATCATTTTCAATAAAAATTGTACCAAATAAATGAAAGTTTTCCTATATAAAGCGGGTGGGTTTTTAGCACGAAAAAGACCCTTACTTATGTGTAAAAGTAAGGGTCTTTCGTTCAGTAAGAATATGTTACACGTGTAACATACGATGCTTACGTTTTAATAAATGAGATATTTTTTTCTTGTTTTGCTGAATTGTTGGAGTGTTTTTTCATAGCTGTCTATGATGTTTTCAATCGAAGTTCCATTTTCAATTTTTGTCCTGATCCAGCCGTTGCCTGCCAGTTTATCGAATGAACCTGTTGACAGGAACTCAAAATCCTCAGGATAGAGATCGTGTATGGTTTTAATGACTGAAAGACCCGTTTTAACGGCTTCAAACTTATCTCTGTCTGTCACATAGAGCTGCACACCGTGGCAAAGCGTTCCTTGATGTTTAGAAAACGTCGGTGTGAAGGATGCTGCCCTAAATGTAACGCCCGGCAAATGGAGGCTGTTTAATGTTTCTTCAAGTTCTGTGCTTTTGATAAAGGGAGCTCCGATCAATTCGAATGGCTTTGTTGTCCCTCGCCCTTCGGATATATTTGTTCCTTCAATCAGCCCGGTTGCAGGATAAACAAATGTGCTTTCCACCGTCGGCATGTTAGGCGAAGGGAGGACGAAAGGCAATCGGGTATCGTCAAAATCCATTTTTCGTTTCCAGTGTTTCATTTTTACCACTGTAAGATCAGCATCAATACTAAATTCTTTGTTGAACAGTGAAGCCAATTCGCCTATCGTCATCCCATGCTTCAATGGAATGGGATACAATCCGACAAATGAGGCGTATTCAGGTTCTAAGATTGGTCCTTCAATATGATTCCCGCCTTGAGGATTCGGACGGTCCAGCACCATAAATGGAATGCCGTTTTCTTTAGCGGCTTCCATTGCGTATGCCATTGTATAAATGTACGTGTAGAAACGGGTCCCGACATCCTGAATGTCAAACATTAGAATATCGACATTTTTCAGCATTTCTGGAGTCGGTTTTTTCGTTTTTCCGTAGAGGCTGTATACGGGAACCCCGGTTTTTTCGTCAATGTAAGAGCCTACTTCGTCTCCAGCCTGGGCGTCACCGCGGACGCCGTGTTCAGGGCCGAATAAAGCTGTCAGTTTGATATCCGGGTTCTCGTAAAGAATATCGACACTGCTTTTCAGAGATGCGTTTACTCCGGTTGGATTGGTGATCAGTCCGATGCGTTTTCCCTTGAGCTGTTTTTTATAGTCTGGCAAGAGCGTGTCTATCCCAGTCTGGACTTTAGGTTTTTTAGCCGTTTGATTCTTTGAATCGGGTGAAGCAGAGGCAGCGGTTATCGTTCCGAACATCATGAGCCCTGTCAGAAAAGCGAATATTGTTTTTCTCATGTGTCCCTCCTTATTAAAGCGGTCTTCCCGTTTTGATATTTAATCCGTAGCCAAATGGGTAAAGGGTGTTCCCTGGTTTCGTGACTGACGGAATGTCAACTGGAAGTGTGCCTTTAGGTTTTGCCTGACCGAATATCGCCATCACTCCGGCCGGAATATTAGGTTGAAGATAACGGCCATTTGCGTATCCTTTAAAGCCATAGACTGCAATCAGTGCCTTTGCTTCTTCGAAATTGGCTGCATCATAGGGGTTGCGCAGGCTCATTAAGACAAATGGTTTGTTGTGCTGCAGTGCGGCTTTCATGACAGCTCTCGGAAACACGGTGGCCCATTTGCTTGAATCTGATATTGTGTCGTCGATGACACCGTCGTTGACGACAGGGTCATTTTTGACGACATAGGAGCCGGTTATGATATAATCAGCCTTTTTTACTTGTTTTGCATGCTCGGCATTAAATACTTGGTTGGCAAAATTCATTTTGTCGACAGATACGGGTTTGATTTTCTTTCGCTTGATGAGATCGTGAATGGTTTGTTCGATTGAAGCAGTTTGTTCTTCGTAAGGTGCCACAATTAAGATGTGGCTGCCTTTTTTAGGCTTGAACGGCAAAGTGTGCTGTTCATTTTTTAATACAGTTACTGCTTTTTCAGCTATTTTTTTCTCTGCTTTCAGGTGCTGCTTGCTTCCTACGATTTTTTGGGCTTTGGCTATTTTTTCTTTTGTACTGTCGCTGTTTCGCGCTGGATACATGCCGCGTTTTATTTTCAGGGAAATGATTCTTTCAACTGATTTGTTGATTTGTTGTTCAGGAATATCCCCGTTTTTCACGGCTTCTTTCAAAGCTTGAATAACACGTGCGAATTTCTGTTCTTCTTTCATTGAAGTGACTGAGGCAGGCATTAATGCAATATCGACACCAGCTTTTACGGCCATGACCACAGCCTCTTCCTGTCCGAAATGATCTGCGATTGCCTTCATATTGAGCGCATCGGTAACGATGACCCCATTAAAGCCCATTTCCTGACGAAGAAGACCTGTCATCACTTTTTTTGAAAGTGTAGCTGGAACCAGAATGTCCGATCCATCGAGTTTGCTTTTGTAAGTGGTGTCATCAAAGGCGGGAAACTGAACATGGGCTGTCATCACCATATCAGCACCAGCATCAATTGCTTTTTGGAAAGGATAAAGCTCGACCTCACGAAGCCGTTCTTGGCCATGGGAAACGAGCGGCAGTCCATAATGGCTGTCAACGTCCGTGTCTCCATGTCCCGGGAAATGTTTGAGGGCAGACGCGATATCCTGCCGCTGCAACCCTTTCATCGTGTATAAACCGAGGCGTGATGTCAGTTCTCGATTGGAGCTGAATGACCGTACGCCGATTACAGGATTATCAGGATTATTGTTAATGTCCACGACAGGGCTGAAATCTGTATTGATACCTAAGGCAGAGAGCTCTTTCCCAATGATGCTGCCGGTCTGATACGCATTGATTCTGCTTCTGGCTGCGCCCAGCGCCATATTCCCTGGGAAATTAGTGCCCTCCCCTAACCTCGTTACAATGCCGCCTTCCTGATCAATACTCAGCATGAGCGGGATTTTTGGACTTGCCTTTTGGTAATCGTCTGTCAGTTGGACAGTTTGTTTTGTTGTTTTTACATTTTCTGCAAAAAGGATGATGCCTCCGAATTGATATTTCTTGACGAGGCTGGCGACTTCATCATTCATTTCTGTAAGGGCTTGCGGAGAGGACTCGCCTTCCTTTTGCCAGTTTCTAAAATCAGGCATCAGCATCTGTCCGAGTTTTTCATCTAACGACATACGATTGACAATCTGATTGGCATCGATTGCACGTTTGGATGCAGAGGCTTCTGTCTGTCTGGCCCCGAAAAAGCATGAAATAAAGAGAACGGCTGAAAGGATAAGCGGAAAGACAGGTCTCATAGAAACTTCCTCCTATCGTCTAATCATTCACTCCATCGCTTCATAAATCGCGGTTATGACACTTCCATAACTGCCTGTTGCAAATTGATCACCCTCAAAGACGTTTGGATTTTCTTCCGGATCAATAACTGGTGTATGCTTTTTATTTGTTAACAATGCGATGCCTAAATTGTATGCTGGATCAATAATTGTAACTGTCCCTGTCCAGCCGGTATGCCCGTAAGCATTTTCGCTGGCATGAGGGCCAAACATCCATTCCATGCTTTTACTTCCGTTCCGCCTCCAGCCAAGAGCGAATGTCGGATCTGTTGCTGAAGGTGCTGTAAACAGGTCGGCTGTTTTCTGATCAAATAAAGAAATGTTTCGGTATGAACCTTTGTTTAACATGACTTGCAGCAGTATGGCCATATCATCTGCATTTGAGAACAATCCGGCATGCCCAGACACGCCACCCATTGAGTAAAACGCTTTTTCGTCATGCACTTCTCCTTGCAGCGAGTTTGTGCGGATGTTAGGGAATTGAATAACGCCGTCACGTGTATTGCCCAAGCGTTCAGTAGCTGCGAACTGTTTCGGTTTAAAGCCCTTTTGCAGCGGATTGTACAAGGTATGCTTCAGCCTGAGCGGTTTGTAGAGCTCTTGCTCCGTGTAGACATCAAGCGGTTTGCCGGTAAGTTTTTCGACAATACATCCGAGGAGCATATATCCAATGTCACTGTATACGTGCTTTGTCCCAGTTTGATAATCGAGCGGAATTTTCGTCAAATATTCAATCGTTTTGTCCCGTTCTTGGGAATAGTACTTGCCGGCTTTTTCCGGCGTGTAAAAGTAAAAGCTTGATGGGAGCCCTGATTGGTGCTGGAGGACATCGATGACACGTATCTTGTTTTTTCCTTTTATGAGGTCACCCGGCTGATCCTTGAAACCCGGCAAATATGCAGAAACTTTTTCATAGACGTCAAGTTTTCCTTGGCTGACTAAGCGCTGCAATGCAAAATTTGTTGCGTACATTTTTGTATTTGAGGCTAAGTCAAACATCGTGCGGGTTTTCATTTTGGCCGGACGGCGCAGCAGTTCTGCTCCTTCGTACTTTTTACTGTAGCCGTATGCTGCTTTTTTTATGATGCGTCCATCCTTCACCACCACAAGAACGGCGCCTGGAAATCCTGCTGCAATATCCCGTTCTATCATCTGATCTACCTTCCTTAGCTTCTTCGTCGAGAATTGTGTAGTTTCTGCATTTATGGTTTTCGGCTCAACCAAGTTGTCTGCTGTTTGTGCGAAGGTTTCATTTGGCGCAAATATCGATAGGGTTAAAATGGCACTGAATATGAACAGTGTCTTTGTTTTCACAGGCTAGCCCCTTTCTGTGCTTCTATCCCGTTTACTATCCCTAATACAGAAACAATTTAATCGAACTGAGAAGCCATTTCATCTTTATATCCGAATGCATAGGTTAATAAAAAGCCGGCCGCGTAGGAAATAAAGAGCCCAACGATATACAGGATGATTTGCGAAGGCAGGACTAGAAAAGAAAGCGGCAGTCCGGAGACACCAATCGCAATGGTGGCTACTTGAAAATAAGCTTGAAAGGCGCCGCCGATTCCAGCTCCTAAACATGCTGTTAAAAACGGACGGCCAAGCGGCAGCGTGACTCCGAAAATAAGCGGTTCACCAATGCCGAGCAGTCCCGATGGAAGCCCGCCGGCGATTGCTTTTCTCAGTGTTGTTTTTTTCGTCTTCACGAAAACGGCAAAGGCCGCGCCTACCTGTCCTGCACCTCCCATAGCCAAAATAGGGAGCAGAGGATCATTGCCAATTGAATTGATCAGTTCCATGTGCACAGGCGTCAAGCCTTGATGCAGTCCGGTTACGACGAGAGGAAGGAAGGTTGCGCCCAGAATAAAGCCCGCAGCGATGCCGCCGATGTCCAGGATGGACAGTAGGCCGGATGTAATAGCATCAGAAATGAATCCGCCTAAAGGCATAAATACGACATACGTTACGATTCCGGTGATTAACAGTGAAACGGTGGGTGTGACAATGATATCGAGTGATTGAGGAATAAAACGGCGAATAAATTGTTCGGTGTAAGCAATGAATATGGCTGCGAAAAGGACGCCGATCAGACCTCCCCTGCCTGGGAGAAGCTCTTCTCCAAATAAACTGATTTTTGCGATCTCCGGATTGATAATCAAGATCCCGGCCAAAGCCCCAAGTGCGGGTGTCCCGCCAAATTCTTTCGAAGCGTTAATACCGACGAGAATGCCGAGATAAGTGAACAGCCCTGATCCGATGACTGTCAGGATAACCGCAATTTGTGAGTCTGCAGAGAGCCAGCCTGCTTGAATAATTGCTTTGGTAATCCCAGTAATTAAACCGGAAGCGACTAGAGCGGGAATAAGAGGGATAAAAATGCTGGCAATTTTACGTAAGAAAAGTTTAAAAGGAGTGGCGTTTTTTCGATTGATATCGGCTTTCTTTTTGGCCGCTGCTTCTTTGACATCGGCACCTTCTTCTGCTGACACGAGCTTTGAGAAAGCAGCTGTAACATGATTGACGACTCCTGTGCCGAGGATAATTTGTAAGGTTTCAGCTTCAACGACCCCCAATACGCCGTCAAGCTTTCTTAAAGCCTGAGCATCCGCTTTGCTTTCATCGTAAGGCGTAATGCGCAGGCGTGTCATGCAATGCGTATATGAAGAAATATTGGATTTTCCTCCGCATAGCTCAAGGATTTTCTGTGCGAGATGATGGTAGTTATTTTCTTTGCTCATTAAAACCCCTCCCCTTCAAGATGCCTTATTTTATTCTCATAGATTGTATGGCTGCTCTCGTTTTATCGATATAACCGGTTGTCGTTTCATACTGCTCAGCCGCCATGCCTAAAAACAAAACATCAATTATAAAAAGCTGGGCGAGGCGGGAGGAAGTGGCTGCACTTCGAATCAAGGCTTCATTTGAATGGGCTGTATACAAAGGGACATCAGCCAGTGCGGAGACGGATGTCTGACTGAATTGTGTGAGGCTGATCGTTGTGATGCCTTTTTCCTTGGCCATGGCGAACAGTTCAATGATTTCCTGTGTCTCTCCTGAAAACGAAATGGCAAATACGATGTCGTCTTTATCTGCATTTGCGATTAAAGATGCCACAAGATGAGTGTCTGTAAACGCGGTTGCTTGTTTATGAATGCGAAGCCACTTTTGCTGGGCGTCCTTGGCGACAATGCCGGAAGCCCCGAGGCCGATAAAATGCACGATATGAGCTTTGAGAAGTAGAGAAACCGCTCGTTCAAGCTCTTTGTAGTCCATCAGGTCTGAAGTATCCTGAATGGCTTGAATGGCATTGCCGGCCGTTTTTTCGGAAATGGAGGGCAGCGGCTCGTGGGGAACAATATCCCGGTAGCCCTGAAACGTAGGCTTTGCCAGATCGCCTGCTACTCTCATTTTTAAATCTTGAAATCCTTTTAAACCGAGTGATTTGCAGAGCCTGATGACGGCAGCGTCACTTGAATTGGCTAAGGCGCTGATTTCGTTGACCGTGCTTTCGATTGCTTTGTGGGGATGGGCTAGGATATAATCTGCAAGTTTGCGCTCGGATGGAGGGAGCTTATGCTTCATTGATTGGATGATCGCTAAACCGCCTGTGGCCATTCTAGTTCTCTCCTTATCATGGATGGTAATGTTCGATTGCTTTGTCAATGAAACCGTTTGCTTCATCGAGTAATGTCTTTGCTTGTTTCTGATCTGTGCTTGTTTTGAGCATGACGATTGCTGTTTTGACGTGATGATCGGCTTGTTCCAGGGTGTGCCTGGCTGTGTCGTATGAAGCATTTGTAAGGCTTTGGATGATGCTGATGGCGCGTTCTTTTAGTTTTTTGTTGCTGACGTTGACGTCTACCATCAAGTTTTCGTAAACCTTGCCGATTTTGACCATTACAGCGGTAGATATCATGTTTAGAATCATTTTATGAGCGGTTGCGGCTTTCATACGTGTTGATCCTGTAATGGCCTCAGGTCCGACGACAACCTCAATGCTGTGATCCGCATCCTTGCTGATGGCGGAATTTTCATTGCAAGTAAGGGCGATGGTGTGTGCTCCGACTTTGCGGGCGTATCTTAGGGCGCCTGCGGCGTAGGGTGTGCGGCCGCTTGCTGCGATGGCAATGACGGTGTCATTTGAAGTGAGCTGTATGTTTCTTAAATCTTCAGCTCCTGCTTCTTCACTGTCTTCAATGCCCTCTGCTGCCTGTAAAAAGGCTTTGGGGCCTCCAGCCATGATTCCGATGACCTGATCTGGGCTTACGCTGTAGGTGGGAGGACATTCAACAGCATCCATGACGCCGAGTCTGCCGCTTGTGCCGGCGCCTGTATATATGAGCCGGCCTCCATTTTGAAACGATTCATATGCGCAGTCTACAGCTGTTTTGATGTCGGGGAGAACCTCCTGAACGGCTGCAGCGACTTTCATATCTTCGTTGTTGATCATTTTGAGGATGCCGAGAGTGTTTGCTTTGTGGATTTCAACTGTTTGGCTATTGCGTGATTCCGTTGTAAGACGGTGAAGGTTTAATGGTTCTGACATGAGGATGCCCCCTATTTTAAAATGATATATCCCAATATTCAGTATATTCATTTCTGTTATGATATTTCAACTATGTTTTTAAATTTTTGAAATTTTATTTCACTCAAGACTATAAGAAATGATGAAGGATCAACTGTTCTCCAAGCGGCCCGATTCTTCGCCGTCCTTTATCAAGGAACCCGCTTTTCATATAAAGGTGTTTTGCGCGTATGTTCAGATGATTGACGGCCAAGATGATTTCGTCGCACCATGGAAAATATCCGCTCACAAAAGCGGGAAGCAAAATCATGGCTTTTTTCGCATAGCCTTTTCCGTGGTGCACAGCGTTTAAAGACAGGGAGCTGAGCAGTAAAGCAAATGGATTGTTAGAATAGGAAGCAAGCGTTTCTTTTGATGCATGTAAAATGAAAAAACCGACTGGAAGGTCGTCTTTTAAGATGACAACCGGGTATCGGTCCTGTATGCCCAGAGCCTGAGACAGCACCTCTTTCGGGAGGGAGGTAAAGCGTTTGTCATCGTTGGTGAGCGTGAATGATTGAAGCTCGGGCAAGTGTTCAGGCTTATAGAAGGATAAAGAAATGTCTTGAGTCATGTGGTGGCCTCCTTACAATATGTCGTCAAGCTCGTTTTCCGAAATGACGCGGTAGCCCGCTTGTTTTAACAGTGCGGCGGTTACTCCGCTGCCGGTGATTTTTTTGCCAGAGAATGTGCCGTTATAGATAAAACCGCTTCCGCAAGATGGACTGTTTTCTTTTAATATGACGGCAGAAGCGTTGATTTCTTTTGCGTAAGCCAATGTTTTCGCGGCGCCTTCCATATATAGTTCTGTGACGTCTTCTCCTGAAGCTGTCACGATTTTCGCTGTTCCATTGAGGACATCCTCGCCGGTGCCTCCTATGATTTCTGCGGGTTCGCGTGGGGTAGAGAAGCCGCCGAGAAGTTCAGGGCAAGCCATGACTGCTTTCTTTTCATCGACGAGTTTTCTGATTTTCTCCGACGCTGCGTGAGAGCCGTTGTATCTGCATTCAATGCCTCCAAGGCAAGAACTGACTAGTATCATATTGGTTTCTCCTCTCTTGCTTTGCTTGTCTCTATCATAAAATAAATGGCTTTAGTTGGGAGGCTTTTTCAGTTAAAAAAGGAGTTAAAAAGTTTGAAAATAAAAAATTTAATTTTTCTCTTTACAAACAGGGGGTGACCTGTATATAATAACTTTTGTCAGCTCGACGAGAACACAACGGCCCGTTGGTCAAGCGGTTAAGACACCGCCCTTTCACGGCGGTAACACGGGTTCGAATCCCGTACGGGTCACCATTTGGAGGATTAGCTCAGCTGGGAGAGCATCTGCCTTACAAGCAGAGGGTCGGCGGTTCGAGCCCGTCATCCTCCACCATCTTGCCGGTGTAGCTCAATTGGTAGAGCAACTGACTTGTAATCAGTAGGTTGGGGGTTCAAGTCCTCTTGCCGGCACTGTTTTTTCAAAATTTTATGTGGAGGGGTAGCGAAGTGGCTAAACGCGGCGGACTGTAAATCCGCTCCCTCAGGGTTCGGCAGTTCGAATCTGCCCCCCTCCACCATTATTGGGCTATAGCCAAGCGGTAAGGCAACGGACTTTGACTCCGTCATGCGTTGGTTCGAATCCAGCTAGCCCAGTCACAGACACCTTTGATCAAAAGGTGTCTTTTTTCTTTTCGGAAAAATCATTCCAACTTCTAACTGTTCAGTCTGTATAATAATTTTAAAAATATGTTAAGGTAGTTTATTCACGAATTACCATCTACACCCTGCCAAAAATTTGATAAACTTATTTTATAAAAAAATTGAAACCTTTTGAAACGAAGCTCGTATACATACAGACCGGTGAAGGCAGAGGTTAGATAAATATGGAAATGATGATCAAAAAAAGAATTAAACAAGTCAAAAAAGGCGACCAGAATGCATTTGCGGACATCGTAGATATTTACAAAGATAAAATTTATCAGCTTTGCTACCGTATGCTTGGCAATGTGCATGAGGCGGAGGATATTGCACAGGAAGCTTTCATCAGAGCGTACGTTAATATCGACAGTTTTGATATTAACCGGAAATTTTCAACTTGGCTTTATCGAATCGCGACCAATTTGACCATTGACCGCATTCGCAAAAAGAAGCCGGATTATTACCTCGATGCAGAAGTGGCTGGTACGGAAGGCTTGACCATGTATTCTCAAATCGCCGCAGATGGTGTTTTGCCTGAAGATGCAGTTGTGTCGCTGGAACTCTCAAACACGATACAGCAGAAAATTTTAAAGCTTCCTGACAAATACAGAACAGTCATCGTATTAAAGTATATTGACGAACTCTCATTAATTGAAATCGGGGAGATTCTAAACATTCCTGTGGGGACTGTGAAAACGCGGATTCACAGAGGCAGAGAGGCTCTTAGAAAACAATTAAGGGATCTTTAAGTGGGGTGATGAAATGAGCTGTCCTGAACAAATTGTGCAGCTTATGCATATGCATCTTGATGGAGATATCCTTCCAAAAGATGAACACGTATTAAATGAACATCTGGAGACATGCGAGAAATGCAGAAAGCATTTTTACGAGATGGAGAAATCCATAGCGCTCGTACGGAGCACATCGCATGTCGAAGCCCCCGCGGATTTTACCGCTAATGTCATGGCAAAATTGCCTAAGGAGAAGAAAAGAGCTTCTGTAAAAAGATGGTTCAGAACCCATCCCGTTATCGCAGCTGCTGCGGTATTCATCATTTTGATGGGCGGAGGTTTTTTTAACAGCTGGCATAATGACCACAATTTCAGCGTGTCCAAGCAGCCGAATCTTGTGGTTCATAACCATACTGTGACCGTGCCAGAAGGTGAGACGGTCAAAGGTGATGTCACTGTTAAAAACGGCAAGCTGATTATTAAAGGCAAAATAGACGGGGATGTAACCGTCGTAAACGGCGAAAAGTATATGGCCTCTGCTGGACAAGTCACCGGTCAGATTGAAGAAATCAATCAATTATTCGACTGGACATGGTACAAGATGAAGTCTACGGGGAAAAGTGTACTCGATGCATTCAGTCCGAACGGAGAAGAGTAAAGCGCGTTAGCCGCTTTGCTCTTTTTTTGCAGGCTGAGAGGCCTGGCACATTTCACTTGCTAAATCGAAATGTGGTATAATGGGCTCGCTATGTAAAGTACATATGCGTAACACGTAAAACACAAAATACGAAATGACTGAAATCTTGGAGGACGAGGAAATGGCTTTTGAGGATATCCCTTTTTTGCAGTACCTCGGCAATGCCGTTGATATTCTCCTTGTTTGGTATGTGATATATAAATTGATTATGGTGATACGCGGCACGAAAGCGGTTCAGCTGTTAAAAGGAATTGTAGTCATCGTGCTTGTTCGTATGGCCAGCCAATATTTGGGCCTCAGCACACTTCAATGGCTGATGGACCAAGCGATAACATGGGGATTTTTAGCAATTATTATTATTTTTCAGCCTGAGCTGAGAAGAGCGCTTGAACAGCTAGGCCGCGGCCGCTTTTTTTCGAGGAGCGGCACGCCTGTTGAAGAAGCGCAGCAGAAAACGATTGAGGCCATTACAAAAGCGATCAATTATATGGCGAAACGCCGTATAGGCGCCCTGCTGACCATTGAGCGGGATACTGGAATGGGGGATTATATTGAGACCGGCATACCACTGAATGCCAAAGTCAGCTCTGAGCTGCTGATCAATATTTTTATCCCAAACACCCCGCTTCATGACGGTGCGGTGATTATGAAAAATAATGAAATTGCCGCGGCCGCCTGTTATCTGCCGCTTTCTGAGAGCCCGTTTATTTCAAAAGAACTGGGCACGCGGCACAGAGCAGCTGTCGGTATCAGTGAAGTAACAGACAGTTTGACGATTATTGTGTCTGAAGAGACCGGCGGCGTCAGTGTGGCAAAGAACGGCGACCTTCACAGAGAGCTTACAGAAGAAGCGCTGAAAGAAATGCTTGAAGCCGAGTTTAAGAAAAACACCAGAGACACTTCTTCTAACCGCTGGTATTGGAGGGGCAAGAAAAATGGATAAATTCTTAAACAACCGCTGGGCTGTGAAAATCATTGCTCTGCTTTTCGCGCTCTTGCTTTATGTGGCGGTTAACAGCAACCAAGCACCGACTCCGAAAAAACCGGGTGAATCTTTCTTTCCGACATCAACAACTGATGAAGCAACTCTGACTGATATTCCGGTTAAAGCGTATTATGATGATGAAAATTACGTCGTGACGGGTGTTCCGCAAACGGTTAATGTCACGATAAAAGGCTCGACAAGCGCCGTGAAAAAGGCTCGGCAGACCAAAAACTTTGAAATATATGCTGATATGGAACATTTGAAAACCGGCACACATAAGGTTGAGCTTAAGGCCAAAAACGTGTCGGATGGGCTGACAATCTCAATTAATCCGTCTGTTACGACAGTGACCATTCAGGAACGGACGACCAAAAGTTTTCCCGTAGAAGTGGAGTACTACAACAAAAGCAAGATGAAAAAAGGCTATTCTCCGGAGCAGCCGATTGTCAGTCCGAAAAATGTGCAGATTACCGGATCGAAAAATGTGATCGATAATATTTCTCTTGTAAAAGCTTCAGTGAATTTGGAAAACGCAGATGAAACGATTGAAAAGGAAGCGAAAGTGACTGTCTATGATAAAGACGGAAACGCGCTTCCTGTCGACGTGGAGCCCTCGGTCATCAAGATTACCGTTCCGGTGACAAGCCCGAGTAAAAAAGTGCCCTTTAAAATTGAACGGACAGGAAGCCTTCCTGACGGTGTCAGCATAGCGAATATTGAATCCAGCCCCAGTGAGGTAACGGTTTACGGCTCACAGGATGTGTTGGATTCTCTTGAATTTATTGACGGCGTCAGCTTAGATTTAAGTAAAATTAACAAGGATTCCGATATCGAGGCAGATATTCCGCTTCCTGACGGTGTCAAAAAAATCTCACCGTCAAAGGTGACTTTGCATATAGAAGTCGATAGTGAAGCGGATCAGAAGTTCGAGAATGTCCCTATCAAGACTGTAGGGCTGAGCAGCTCACAAAACATTGAATTTCTTGATCCTGAATCACAAGCGATAGATGTAACGGCTAAAGGCTCTCCCACGAATATAAATAAACTGAAAAAATCAGATATTGAATTGTATGTGAATGTTTCAGATTTAGAGGACGGGGAGCATAGCGTGAAGCTTGAAGTGAACGGGCCACAGAATGTAACTTGGTCCTTGGGGCGGAAAAACGCCAAAATCAAGCTGACCTCTAAGAAAAGCAATACATCAACGAATGATAACAGCAGCAATACATCAGGAAACCAGGATGACACAGATAAACAAACAAATGATCAAAAGAACAATCAGCAAGAAGATACAAAGAACACTGATAAAAACAGCAACGATCAAAACCAAGACGAAAATAAAGATCAAAACCAAGATCAGGATGAGGATGAATCTACTGCGAATTCACAATCCTCATCAGAATAAAAAAGGAGCGATTATAAAATGGGCAAGTATTTTGGAACAGACGGTGTAAGAGGTGTCGCCAATAGTGAGCTTACACCTGAGCTGGCCTTTAAAGTCGGACGTTTCGGCGGTTATGTGCTGACAAAAGACAAACAACGTCCAAAAGTGCTGATAGGCCGCGATACACGCATCTCCGGCCATATGCTGGAGGGAGCCCTTGTCGCCGGACTTTTATCCATTGGCGCAGAAGTCATGCGCCTGGGTGTCATTTCTACACCAGGTGTATCTTATTTGACAAAAGCGATGGATGCAGAGGCGGGCGTCATGATTTCCGCTTCTCATAACCCAGTGCAGGATAACGGCATCAAATTCTTTGGGGGAGATGGATTTAAGCTTTCTGATGAACAGGAGGCTGAAATTGAGCGCCTGATGGACGAACCTGAGGATAAGCTGCCAAGACCTGTCGGAGCAGACCTTGGACTTGTAAACGATTATTTTGAAGGCGGTCAAAAATATCTGCAATTCTTAAAACAGACAGCTGATGAAGATTTCACAGGCATTCATGTGGCATTGGACTGTGCCCATGGCGCAACGTCATCCTTGGCGACACACCTGTTTGCTGATTTAGATGCAGATGTTTCGACAATGGGGACTTCCCCGAACGGATTAAACATTAATGACGGCGTCGGTTCGACTCATCCCGAAGCGCTCAGCGCGTTTGTCAAAGAGAAAAACGCGGATCTCGGTCTTGCGTTCGACGGTGACGGCGACCGCCTGATTGCTGTAGATGAAAAAGGAAATATTGTAGACGGCGACCAAATCATGTACATATGCTCAAAACACCTGAAATCAGAGGGCCGTTTAAAGGATGATACTTTGGTTTCAACCGTGATGAGCAACCTCGGCTTCTATAAGGCGCTCGAAAAAGAAGGCATCAAAAGCGTGCAGACAGCTGTCGGCGACCGCTACGTAGTAGAAGCAATGAAAAAAGACGGCTACAACGTCGGCGGAGAGCAGTCAGGACATCTTATTTTCCTTGATTACAACACGACAGGGGACGGATTATTGTCTGCTATTATGCTGATGAACACTTTGAAAGCAACAGGCAAGCCGCTGTCAGAGCTTGCAGCTGAAATGCAGAAGTTCCCGCAGCTGTTAGTCAATGTGAGAGTGACTGATAAATATAAAGTTGAAGAAAATGAAAAAGTAAAAGCAGTTATTTCTGAAGTTGAAAAAGAAATGAACGGCGACGGCCGGATTTTGGTGCGCCCTTCTGGAACTGAACCGCTCGTCCGTGTCATGGCTGAAGCGAAGACGAAAGAGCTGTGCGATGAGTATGTCAATCGCATTGTTGAAGTCGTCCGGTCAGAAATGGGATTAGAGTAACGAAGTCTATTATCAGAGAGTGAACAAGACAAGCGAGGATTACATAAGATGATTGTGAGATATACGGCAAAGTTGTTTAAAAAACAATTGACCGTTTATGCCACATGTTGTAAAATCAAGCTTGTCTTGTTCTTATTTTCTCAATAGGAAAAGAAGACGGGATTATTGCTTTACCTATAATTATAGCGCCCGAACTAAGCGCCCGGAAAAAGGCTTAGTTGACGAGGATGGAGGTTATCGAATTTTCGGCGGATGCCTCCCGGCTGAGTGTGCAGATCACAGCCGTAAGGATTTCTTCAAACCAAGGGGGTGACTCCTTGAACAAAGAGAAATCACATGATCTTCCAAAAAACATGTAGGAGGGGACGATTGAAAGTCCCCTTGAAATTTGACTTTCTTCGTCTCCTTTTACAATCTTAGGAGGAAGAAAAATATGTGTGGAATCGTAGGTTATATCGGTCAGCTTGATGCGAAGGAAATTTTATTAAAAGGGTTAGAAAAGCTTGAGTATCGTGGTTATGACTCTGCTGGTATTGCTGTTGCCAACGAACAGGGAATCCATGTGTTCAAAGAAAAAGGACGCATTGCAGATCTTCGTGAAGTTGTGGATGCCAATGTAGAAGCGAAAGCCGGAATTGGGCATACTCGCTGGGCGACACACGGCGAACCAAGCTATCTGAACGCTCACCCGCATCAAAGCGCACTGGGCCGCTTTACACTTGTTCACAACGGCGTGATCGAGAACTATGTTCAGCTGAAGCAAGAGTATTTGCAAGATGTAGAGCTCAAAAGTGACACCGATACAGAAGTGGTCGTTCAAGTAATCGAGCAATTCGTCAATGGAGGACTTGAGACAGAAGAAGCGTTCCGCAAAACACTTACACTGTTAAAAGGCTCTTATGCAATTGCTTTATTCGATAACGACAACAGAGAAACGATTTTTGTAGCGAAAAACAAAAGCCCTCTATTAGTAGGTCTTGGAGATACATTCAACGTCGTAGCATCTGATGCAATGGCGATGCTTCAAGTAACCAACGAATATGTTGAGCTGATGGATAAAGAAATGGTTATCGTCACTGATGACCAAGTTGTCATCAAAAACCTTGATGGTGACGTGATTACACGTGCGTCTTATATTGCTGAGCTTGATGCCAGTGATATCGAAAAAGGCACGTACCCTCACTACATGTTGAAAGAAACGGATGAGCAGCCTGTTGTTATGCGCAAAATCATCCAAACGTATCAAGATGAAAACGGCAAGCTGTCTGTGCCTGGCGATATCGCTGCCGCTGTAGCGGAAGCGGACCGCATCTATATCATTGGCTGCGGAACAAGCTACCATGCAGGACTTGTCGGTAAACAATATATTGAAATGTGGGCAAACGTGCCGGTTGAAGTGCATGTAGCGAGTGAATTCTCCTACAACATGCCGCTTCTGTCTAAGAAACCGCTCTTCATTTTCCTTTCTCAAAGCGGAGAAACAGCAGACAGCCGCGCGGTTCTCGTTCAAGTCAAAGCGCTCGGACACAAAGCCCTGACAATCACAAACGTACCTGGATCAACGCTTTCTCGTGAAGCTGACTATACATTGCTGCTTCATGCAGGCCCTGAGATCGCTGTTGCGTCAACCAAAGCATACACTGCACAAATCGCAGTTCTTGCGGTTCTTGCTTCTGTGGCTGCTGACAAAAACGGCATCGATATCGGATTTGACCTCGTCAAAGAACTCGGTATCGCTGCAAACGCAATGGAAGCTCTATGCGACCAGAAAGACGAAATGGAAATGATCGCCCGTGAATACCTGACTGTATCCAGAAACGCTTTCTTCATCGGACGCGGCCTTGACTACTTCGTATGTGTCGAAGGCGCACTGAAGCTGAAAGAGATTTCTTACATCCAGGCAGAAGGTTTTGCCGGCGGTGAGCTTAAGCACGGAACGATTGCCTTGATCGAACAAGGAACACCAGTATTCGCACTGGCAACTCAAGAGCACGTAAACCTAAGCATCCGCGGAAACGTCAAAGAAGTTGCCGCTCGCGGAGCAAACACATGCATCATCTCACTGAAAGGCCTAGACGATGCGGATGACAGATTCGTACTGCCGGAAGTAAACCCAGCGCTTGCTCCGTTGGTATCTGTTGTTCCATTGCAGCTGATCGCTTACTATGCTGCACTGCATCGCGGCTGTGATGTTGATAAACCGCGTAACCTTGCGAAGAGTGTTACTGTGGAGTAAAAATGTTAACCCCTTTGGTTATTTTTGCGGCTTTAAAATAAAGTTACGACGTTTATAAAAATGTTGTTTTTCCCCTTAGATAATTTATGTCTAAGGGTATTTTTCTATTTTAACTAAAGAGGCAGGTAACTAAAAATTATAAGGGGATTCCAATTGATTTTTGGCCCCCTTTTTACATAAATGATGTGACACCAATCTTACAAAAATGTAACTTTAATCTCAAATAATGTAATTTGGTTCGATGGCAGGTCATCTAATTTTCTTTTATTATGTTCTAAAAAGAGATTGGATGGTGTTGGGTTTGGATATTTCAGAAGTTAATATATCACTGTTTAGACTAGTTAATGACTTAGGAAAAGAACATCCCTTTTTGAATCCTGTATTTAGTTTTATTGCTGAATATATGGTTTTTTTACTTGCACTAAGTATTCTTTTCATTTGGTTTACAAGAGATACGGATAATAGAATTATGATTCTTTGTGCATCTATCGCTTTCATTTGTGCCTTTACGATAGGGAAAGTTTCAGGGATATTTCACTCGAATTATCAACCTTTTGTTGAATTGGGAGAGGTTAATAAACTGATACATAAAGAAAAAGACAATTCTTTTCCAAGTGACCATACAATTTTATTCTTCTCATATTGTATTTCATTCTGGCTCTTTAAGAGAGGCTGGTCAATTTTATGGGTATTGTTAGCTGTTCTTGTGGGAGTCTCCCGTATATGGGTTGGGGTTCATTATCCTTTTGATGTTTTAGCAGGAGTATTAATAAGCCTAGCAGTTTCAACTTTTATATATTTAACATTCCCTAAACTAAATATTACTCAAACTACCATGAAAATTTATGAAAAATGTGAAAACATACTTCTTTATCGCTTCAAAAGAAAGGAAAACAAGTCAAAAAACCTTTAGATTTATTCAACAATTGGGTGCTAATGTTCAAAAAATCGTAACCTAAAATGATAAACTCTTTTATAAAGATTCCATCTGTATTCAAAGCTGTAGAATCCATTTTGATCTATCTTTTTTTCTATGGATTCTTTAAATTTGCCGTAAACTGAAGGTTCATGTGTTATTTTTGATCAACCTTTATTTTAAAGCTACAGTTTTAGCCAAAGGGGTTTTTTGTTTTAAAGATGGCTATGTTTAATTTTACAGATATTTAGGATTGCCATAAGAATATGAAAATATTAAAGAAGGTATTTTTAAGGAAAGTGACATCTACGGAGAAATTGGGGAATTCTAGCTATAACAATATCCACACAGCTAGTTCAATTTCTTGGTTGTTAAGGCTGTTGAAAATAAAGTAGGAACCAGTATTTATTTATAGTTCCTAATTGAACTCAGTTATTTACTAAACAAGAAAATAGAAAAATGATTATAAAATTCATTTTGTATTTCTACAAAAAATTAAAGTGATAGATATCATAAGCCTCGGATAAAGATTTAGGATGTATATTTAAAGGGAAAGAAGGATTTGATACTTCATTCTCCGTATTCCGACATCTTGACAATGTTTAAAATTTAGCATATCTTATACTTAACTTAAAAATCGCAACCAGATGTTTATTTTCGTTTGTGAATAGGACTTTAGCATTCTTTCAACTAATCTTGACAGGATGAAAAAGTATCCTAATTTAAATGAAAGAGAAACATAAGTCGATTTATTTATAATCAAGCACTATATTAAAGTGTAGCGGTGATTTCATTCCTTTAGAATGAACTTAAAATATTGTATAAAGTAAAATGATAAATAATAAGGTAGCTCTTCAAAAAACTTCGCTGAAGTTAGTTGAAGTGAAGCCGACAATTTTCAGGATTCAATGATCTAACATAATCATTGAAATTTTGAAGTTGTCGGCTTTTTTGTTGGGAAAAAATAGAGATATATAAAAATTGAAATAAATAATAGACAAATATGATCTGATTGAAAGGTCTTTTGACCAATAATGAGTTTTAAAAAAGGGAGAATTTAGAATGTTAGTTTCGCTGAGTTTGTCATCATTATTAACATTATTTTTTATTATGCTTATGGCTTCTGGGATTAGTGGACTATTGTTTTTACATCCGCGAGTACCCTTGAGTTTTGTTCGCATTCATATTGGGATCTTGGCTTTACCACTTTTGGTTTCCTTACTGATTCTTGCCAATAGTGGTGTGAGTGGAAATGTTGGCCCTTGGCACTTAGATTCCTTAGCTTGTTTAATGACTTTCTTTGTTCTTGCAATTGGATTCATCATTCAGCGTTTTTCTGTACGTTACTTAATGGGGGATCGATCTTATCGAAAATATTTTACGCTTTTTACTTTCACAACAGGAGCTGCTTCAATGACATGGTTAAGTGGTGATCTCCGCTTGATGGTTCTATTTTGGGGAGCGACTCTTGTTGGATTAACCTTACTTATTAGGTTAAACAGTGCTTGGCAAGTGGCTAGTGAAGCAGCCAAAATTTCTGGCCGGTTATTTTTGTTAAGTTGGTTTTCTTTGTTTTTTGCGATGATGTGGCTTTTTCATGCCACAGGTCAATGGCAGCTATCATTGGTTGTAACAAATGAAAGTTTAGCTGGGCTGGGAGAATGGGAGAGAACAGGGATTCAGCTATTGATTGTACTAGCGGTGATCATTCCTGCAGGTCAATGGCCATTCCAAAGATGGTTGGTTGAGTCTATTGTTGCTCCAACCCCTGTTTCTGCAATTATGCATGCAGGTTTAGTAAATGCGGGAGGAATAATACTAACTCGATTTTCACCTCTATTTCATGGTGGTATCGCTTCGATTATCTTACTTCTGCTTGCTGGCATTTCTGTATTGATTGGAACTGGTATTAGTTTAGTCCAGGTTGATTATAAACGCCAATTAGTAGGCTCCACGATTGGACAAATGGGGTTTATGCTCATTCAGTGTGCATTAGGCGCCTATATAGCAGCCATTATTCATCTTATTTTACATGGTTTATTCAAAGCTACGTTGTTTCTACAAGCTGGTTCAGCAGTAGGGCGTCATGAAGTGTCGGTTCGTGTTAAGGAGAGATCATCCTATTTATGGCTCGTGGCTGGTCGTGCGTTAGCCTTAGTGATAGGTGTTGCTTTTTGGCTCACTGCTTCTGGAGACGGGTATCAATTCATTAGTGCGCTGATCTTAGGGTGGTCATTGTCCGTTTCTTGGACTCAGCTTGTCGCTTTTGGAGAGGGCCGAATTGGCCGAATTGCCGGCTTAACTGTTTTAGGAGGAGCAGCCCTCGTATATTTTATCATTCATAACCTTTTCTATAAGTGGCTGCATACAACCATTTTTCAAAGTGTTCAACCTCCAATGTCAGCTGTCATGATTGTCGTATGTCTCTTACTATTTGGCAGTGCTTTAGGTACGTGGGTTACTCGTCATCGTTCTTCCGTTTTTTTCGCGGTGCTCTATCTTTGGTTAGTTCGATTAGGTGAAGCAAAACCAAAGTCAGTAGAGAGTCACCCAGACTACCTTAAACAATATATTTCATAAGGAGCTAATCTGAGATGGGCATTACATCCGTATTAACGAAAGATAATGTAAAAAAGATAGATACAGATATTGATGTTCAAGAAAGGGATCTTAACGTTTTCATTACATCTGCCAGCCGAGTGATTGCGCCACTTTTGCCTATTTCTACATTTGCTGCACGTAATCCGTGGATGGGACTTGAAAACCAACCATTTGATCAGGTTGCAAGTTGGTTGAAAAACACTCGCGATGTTGATATATACCCTAGTGCGTCTATGATCCGTTCAGCAAAGAATAAAGGTGAGATTGATGAAGATTTTGTGGAAATGGGGCTGCAGCGTTGGCTTGATTCACATTCTTATCACATCCCACGAGACGTGGCAGAGCGATTTTGTCATGCTGCATTAAAGTTAGATCCCCTGCCTTCCGACCTTTTATCATCACATGAGCTGGAGAAATTAGTAGGTGAATGTAGTGGATTGGATCATATCGAGAATGTGTTTATGCAACCACTAAGTGCGTATATAGAGAATCAAGATGGTGAAAGGCTAGTCAATATACTAGATCATCATGTCATTAAGTGGAGTAAATTATATCTTGATGACTCTCAAGCAGGCTGGACAATGCCTAATCGTGAGGAAGGTTTCTATCGTGCTTGGCAGCATCTTATTCAATATGATCCAGCACTTAGCAAAAAGCAGCGAGAAAGGGTAAAGGGTTGGCCGAAAGAGGCACATTTGGCTTTACAGAAAGCTTTATTCGCACTAGAAATCCCAGAGTCAGAAATCCAGACTTATCTTGAAGGTCATTTACTTTCATTACCTGGATGGGCAGGGATGATGCTTTGGCGCTCCCAACAATCGAGCCACGAACATGCACTCCTAACAGAATATTTAGCGGTTCGAATATCCATGGAGTGGGCTCTTATAAAGCCATATTTACCTTTGACTAATGAACGATCTAAGAAAACAATTTCAATTGCTCCCCTTATAGCAGCTTGGATTCATTGGGGTGCGCTTACATTAGAAGAATGGTCACAGATGACGGCCATTGAACAAAACGAATATTTATCATTTGCCTACAGCTTTGATGAGAAACTTCGCAAGAAACTTTGGTTAGAAGCTTGGGAACAAACATACACTGATCGATTAAGCCAGAAGATCATCTCGAAACAACGTGAAACCGGCGGTAAAAAATCTGCATTAGCTCAATTAGCATTCTGCATCGATGTACGATCAGAACCTTTTCGTCGTCAACTAGAAAAAGAAGGTCCGTTTGAAACGATTGGTATTGCTGGTTTCTTCGGGGTGCCGATTGCAACTTGTGAACTTGGCAGTAAACACAGTCATGCTTCCTTGCCGATCATACAAAAACCGCAAAATAAAATAAAAGAGTTCGCAGATGAGGATGTATTCAAAAAATACAATCAACGGAAGCAAGCAATTCATTCTTTAAGCCATACCTTTAAAACGATGAAGCAGAATGCGCTTTCGAGCTTACTACTGCCTGAGCTAAGTGGACCTTGGCTTACTCTGCAAATGGCAGCCCGTAGCTTTGTGCCAAGAAAGGCGGGTCGTTTCATTCGTAATCTCCGTGAGGCTTGGTTACGCAAACCTGATACAAAACTCTCGCTTCATCATGATGCTACAGAGGCAGAAATACCTGTGGGTTTTACTGATGAAGAAAAAGTGAACTATGCTCGCCAAGCATTAAAAATGATGGGGTTAACAGAGAACATCGCACCATTGGTCGTAATTTGCGGGCATGGCAGTCAAAGTACTAATAATCCTTATTCTGCAGCCCTTGATTGTGGTGCCTGCGGTGGAGCGGCCGGTGGATTCAATGCAAGAGTTTTAGCTGCTTTATGTAATCTATCAGAGGTACGAGAAGCTCTTTTAGCTGAAGGAATTAAAATTCCTGAGGATACGGTTTTTGCAGCAGCTGAACATAATACAACAGTAGATGAATTACATTGGCTTTATGTACCAGAGCTTTCCGAAGCTGCACAAGAAGCATTTGAACAAATTGAAGCCGTTATGCCGAAAGTGAGACATCATGTAAACGCAGAACGTCTAGCCCAATTACCGAATTTCCAATCGAAGCTAAAAAATCCGAAGGCTGAGGCAGACCGATTTGCGGAAGATTGGAGTGAGATACGTCCGGAATGGGGACTGGCTCGTAATGCCGCTTTTATTATCGGTAAACGTGAACTAACTCAGGATTGTGATTTGGAAGGCAGAGCCTTTCTCCATAATTATGATTGGAAGCAGGATGAAAGCGGTGAACTCCTAGCAAATATTATTGCAGGACCTGGAACTGTAGCCCAATGGATTAATTTACAATATTACGCATCAACGGTAGCACCTCATTATTATGGCAGCGGAAATAAAGCAACTCAAACCGTTACTGCAGGTCTCGGCGTTATGCAGGGGAATGCAAGCGACTTGTTAGCCGGACTGCCTTGGCAATCGGTCATGGAATCAGATCACGAGGCCTATCATTCTCCTCTTCGTTTATTGATACTCATCCAAGCACCTAGAGAATATGTAGAACGGTTATTAAATCATGACTCAGCATTTCTGCAAAAAGTTCAAAATGGATGGGTCCGACTGGCTAATATTGATCCAGAAGGATGTTGGGAAAGCTGGTAATGATGAATCTAAACATTTATCAAATGGATTTGTTATTCATAATAAAAATAATAAACATAAGGAAGAGGTGTGCTGTATGAATGTAAACCAAAATAAAAAAGTAATATTTTTGACGGATATTGAAAACGGTTTGGAGCCTATTTTACAAGAAGCGACTAACACTTCTGCAGAGAATATGTTGACTATACAAAGCTATGGTGCCAGTATTTCACATCCTTATGGAGAAATCATGAGGTCTGTTATTTTTGCGATTTACCAGGAAGATGTTGAGGAGATTTTTGTAGTAGGAACAAAAGATAAGAAGACTTCCGCAGGTAATGGACTAACTCAACTTGAAACAATGAAAGATAAAATACAAACATTGGATTATCTCTTTCAAAATTGCAAGCCTGAATTTTTTGGTGGTACGGTCGATGAATGGCTAAATGAAAATAGCAGTGACACCATTGAAAAAAGTGTTGATATGATTCGACATCACCCCCTAGTGCCGTCATATGTTAAAGTTAGAGGTTTATTCGTTCATCATAAGGATGGAGAACCCTCAATTGTGGAGGATCCAGCTATTAAAACAGGTCAAGCCTTACCTGATCATTGCTTGTCATGATGAAATGCAGGTTCAACTTCTAACGCACCCATATATGGAGAAAGCAGTTCTAAGGAGATTGTATGAGCGCTAATTTAACTGATTTTGTCACGAAAACAATAGAGGAAATGAACTCGTTTGATCGTGAAAATATGGAATGTATGAAAAAACTAATTAGAAAAGCAATTGATTTTTATCATCTAAAATCTTATGAAGAAGTTGAGGAAACCCATTCAGGAAACGTTCGATTTTTGCATGTCCACTCTATGATGGAAGAAAATATGTTATCCAAAATGATAGTGGTCACAAGAAACGGTAAAACTGATTTGGATATTGAAGGTGTATATGAAGGATATGTTGTAAGAGAATATTAATGAGACGAAATCACAAATAGAATATGCCAATTTTTTTGCTCGGGAGATGTATTAGATATGAAAAAGTCGAAGGGTTCTATTGAATCAGAGATCAGTAAGTCCATTACTCAATGGGAGAAGGATTATCTTGGGCGGGGGTCTGTATCTGTTAAGACTGATATACTGCGGGACATGATCATCGTCAATTTAAAAGGGATTTTAACACCAGCCGAATATGTAGTTTGTGGATCAAAAGAGGGAATGTTATCTATCAAACAAACTCGTTCGGAGTTAGTCGAATCAGGTATAGAAGGCCTTAAGGATATTATCTTAAAAATAACCGGAGAAAAAGTGAAAAGTTTTCATACTGATTTAAGCTCCCGGACAGGTGAACGAGTGATGGTGTTTAAATTATGTAATGATCTAGAGAAAAATTTGGAAAAGCTCTTATAATCTAAAGAAAATAAATGTTTTGACGGTATGGAATTTGTTGTGAATTGAACATAATGAACTGCCGATTCTTTTGTTTTACAATTATGGCATCATTGATAACTTTTATTCATATCCTAAGCGGACATAAAGAGATGTCAATTCATAGTATACTGTCTTGTTATTCCTGTCGAAAGATCTAACATCCGTTGTTGTTATGAGCGGATGTTTTTTTACATCTATTTTAAATACATGAATTTGATGCTGGTGATTAGTCACTTGAACAATATTTGAAAACATCCTTGTCACCTGCCGGGTTCCCCCAAGTGTTTAGTGACACGATTATGAGACCAATTTCGTAAAGCTTGATGATAAATTTAAGCGGTGAACAAAATTGATATGCTGTCTTCAGTTTCATTTCACGGAATTAGCTTTAATTAAATATATCCAAAAAACGGATTGACATATCGGAATATAACGATATAATAATCGATATGGAACCAATTGAAGTATTCAAAGCCTTATCAAATGAATCAAGGCTGCAAATTTTACAATGGCTGAAGGAGCCCGATCGTCATTTTGCACCCCATGAAGGGATTGATATGAACACAATCGGGGTATGTGTCAGTCAAATAACAGACAAATTGAAAATGACGCAATCGACGGCTTCCCAATATCTTACCATCCTTTTAAGAGCCGGCCTAATTAAGGCGGAGCGAATCGGAAAGTACACGTATTACAAAAGAGATGAAGAAGCCATTGGGAAACTTGCTGACTTTCTTAAAACAGAGATATAAAAATAAACATCAAAAGATGTTTATTTTTACACCATACATATCGACATATTACGATGTGTTTATTTTTTATAATAACATATCGATAATTCGTGATATGTTTATTAATAATTAAGGAGTGAATGTTTTATGTCTAACACTTGGAAAATTTATATTTTAGCCATTGTCAGCTTTTTAGTTGGAACCTCAGAGTACATCATTTCCGGAATTTTGGATCAAATTGCTCATACTCTCGGGATCACTTTAGCTGCCGCGGGCCAGCTTATTACCATTTTCTCACTTGTATATGCTCTTTCTACACCCATACTTATGGCGTTGACAGCAAGTATGGATAGACGCAAATTGATGATGTATGCCCTAGGTTTGTTTGTGTTCGGTAATGTCCTGGCTTTTGTATTGCCTGGTTATGGATGGTTTATTGCAGCGCGGATCATTATGGCGATGGGAGCAGGTGTGGTTGTTGTCACCGCATTAACGATTGCCGCTAAGATTGCATCGGAAGGGAAGCAGGGCAGTGCCATCGCTACGGTCGTGATGGGATTTACCGCTTCTTTAATCATAGGTGTTCCGCTTGGAAGAATGATAGCAGTAGCATTAGGCTGGAAGTCTGTATTTGGTGCCATTGCTTTGTTGGGATTGATCGCGATGGCCGTTATTTTCTTTACTCTTCCGCATACTGAAGGGGATAAACCTGTGCCTTTGCTTCAACAGCTTGCTCTTTTTAAGAAACGGAAAGTGGCTATGGGATTATCAATCACTTTCTTCTGGCTCGGGGGATATTCTGTTGCTTACACTTATTTGTCACCGTATCTCTTGAACATCTCAGGTATAAACGGCAAGCTGCTCAGCGGCGTTTTGCTTATATTTGGAATTGCCAGTTTGGTTGGATCGAAGTTTGGGGGATATAGCACCGATAAATGGGGAGTGCCCTTTACACTCGTTGGCGGGATGACGTTGCATATCGTCACACTGATTCTTCTGTCACTTGTTACTCATTCCTATATCGGAGTGTTGGTGATTCTCATATTATGGTCGTTTGCCGCATGGTCCACCGGTCCGACACAGCAATTTCACCTGGCTACAATAGAACCGGAAATGTCAGGTGTTTTACTTAGCATGAATCAGTCAATGATGCAATTCGCCATGGCGGTCGGCGCAGGAATAGGAGGGGTTTTTGTGGAAAACGTATCATTGGCCTCGATTACCTGGGTTGGTGCGTTAGGGGTTATGATTGCCATTATTGCATCATTGCTGATTTTCAATTCGCAACCGAAACAAGCGCTAAAAGATATCAATCAATAATTTCGAAAGATCTAACATCCGCTCGTTATACAAGCGGGTGTTTTTTTAAAAAGCTCAAGTAGAAGGCACACTGTAGCTGAAAGGGATTTTTGCCGACGGAGAGCAGAAGCACAGCAAGTTATAATATACTAGGAAGGGAAATAACGGTATGGCGGAAGGGTTCTAGCGCTTCTCGCCTGTAAGATCATTACTTTGAGGATGTGTCATCGTGAATCAAAAGACGTACATTGAAATGAGCAGGACATCGCAGTACATCAACAAAATGAGAGAGTATTCAGTGCTAATTGATGGGGCTGAGATGGGAAATATCAAAGATGGAGGGAGGCTGCGAATTGATTTACCGCCTGGTGAGCATGTTATTCAAGTGAAGATTGCTTGGTGTACAAGCCCAACTTTGAGGTTTACTTTAGCGGAAGGAGAAGTGTTGAAGTTTAGATGCGGAAGTCCGATCCGGGGATGGAAGTTGCTTTTGGTGCTTTTTACTGTTTTGGCCCGTTCTGAAAATTATCTGTTTATCGAGCAGGAAGAAGAGAAAAAGCTTTGTGGTGACTGTATGTTACTACATGGATAAATATCGCTGAATTCTGTTTTGTGAAAGTTTAATTGACATAAGAAAGAATGGCAGCCTTCTCAATATCGTGCTCCTTAGAGCAGGCTGTCAATAAGGATTCTCGGTTGTCAATTTTCATAATTTCATTGAGAAACTAAATACTCCTTAATCAATTGCCACCTGTCACGAGCATGCATGATGAACTCCGATGCAATGGCTACAACCAGGTTTTTCTCCGGAACACAGCAAATCACATTCCCGCCATCGCCTAGTGCTGAGTATGAAAAAACACTGTCCTCATCACGAAGCCACCATAGATAACCATAGTTATTGGCGTTCATCTTTGTTAATTGGTCCATCCAATGACTCAGGAATGATCTGTTGATTCTTCCAAGTACCATAATTTCAGGGTCGTTCACCCAACCCCTCACATGTTTACCGAATAGATCGTCAAAGCCGAATGATTTCATTTCATAATGCAGGATTTCTTTCATGCCGATCGGTTTAAATAAGTACTTGTTGGCAAATTTGCGAGCGCTTTTGCCTGTGCTGCGGGGGATTGATGGCTGACAGCAGGTCTGCACCCGCGGTGGAGTATTTAAAAGTGCCGATTGTTCTCCCCTTGACCCAGCATATTGAGCGTATAGGTGCTGCGTGCACATCTTGTCGAGCGGTTCTTGTCAGTCTCCAAATGAATAGGGAGCTGTCATTTGAGAAGGTGGCGTCTTGATTTTGTTTATTAGTAGTATTCGAGACATTCTGGGAAAGAAGCAGTGTTTTCCGAATAACTCCAGCTCCAAGAAACCAAATTTAATAAATGGATCTATAAAAACATTAAAATCAAAAGAACTAATATATATAGGCTAATGAAAGGAATATATCATTTTTTGAAAAAAGTTTTGATTGCTTATAATATTCATTTATAGGCGCTTAACAATTTAACTATTTGACGAGTATCAAGTGAAAACAATTCAAAAAAGTTCCTAACCTAAATTTTAAATATCATAATAATTAAATAATTTTAGAGAAAAATAAGTTAAATATTTGAAAAAAATGTTGAAAAAAGGCATATAAAATGATAATATTACCTATATAAGTTATTAGTTTCTAAAGGAGGAACGGAAATGAAGAAAAAGATTGCTGCATTTCTACTATTAACAATAGTAGCGATAAGCACGATAATTCCTGTCACAGTATCTGCTGGAAGCGGGGAAAAGTGGAACTATGGTTATGACAAAAAGAAAATGCAGGATTACAATGATTACTACCATTGGCTTTATCGTCACAATTCGTCAATAACAAAAAAAGGTATAAATTATCCAGGTCGTATTGCACAACCTAGATATTGGTCCAAATTAAGACTCGATTATACCGGTCCTTATAAAGTTTCCTACCACAAACACGTTTACAAATAGAAAATTTGTCAAAAGGGATTTATATTATAAAATATAAGTCCCTTTTGTATTAAGATAAATAAGGAGAAAATATGATTGAAATAAAAAATATGAACAAATCATTCAATGAAAGAAAAATTTTTGAAAACTTAAATTTGGTTATTGAACCTGGGGAGTTTATTGGAATTATTGGAAATAGTGGAAAGGGAAAAACTACACTGCTAAATATAATTGGCACGTTAGAAAAAGCAGATAGTGGTTCTATAAAAATATTAGATAGGGATATAAATAGAAAAAGAAATAAAAGATATTTACTTAGACATCACTTAGGATTTATATTTCAAAACTATGCATTAATTGATAATGCATCTGTGAATGAGAATCTAGAAATCGCACTTAAACATAAGAAGATGAATAGACAACAAAAAAGAACTGCTATGTCTTCTGCATTAAAAGAAGTTGGTTTAGATAACTATGGTAAAGAAAAAGTTCATACTTTAAGTGGTGGGGAACAACAACGCGTTGCCATTGCAAGACTGCTGCTTAAAAATCCTACTTTGATTTTAGCTGATGAACCTACGGGATCATTGGATACTGAAAACCGAGATATTATAATATCTCTTTTTCAAAAACTACATAAACAAGAGAAAACAATCATTATGGTAACTCACGATAAAGAACTAATAAAAATTTTTTCAAGAACTCTACAATTATAAAGGGGGAATAGATTGTGAAAAAATTATTATTCCTTCTCGTTATTACTACCTTTATAGTTGTAAGTTTCCTATCGATAAAGCAATTTGAATATTTACAGTTTCAATCTTTTAATCATGATAATGTTCATGAGTCATGGAATGTTGTTATAGATGAAGGAAATTCTAAAATTGGTAAAAAAGATAATTTCAAAATTTTGGAACAAATAGCATTTGAATCCAAAGTTAATTTACAACGCATATCATATGAAAATGATAATAATAAAGATAAAGTAGTGTATTATGTTGTTCTCTATAATGCATCAGAATATTTTAAAGATCTAAAACTAAGATATGGGAAATTTTTGCGAAGCAATAGTAGTTCTAATGATTTTCTATCTACTGTTCAAACAAAGAATAAGCATCAGATAGGAACATTAGAGATATTTCATAGTTTTGAACCTATTGAAATTAGGCCAATGATTGCTGCGGAAAAAACAAAAGATATTAAAGGTACCTATACTGTAATAGGTGAAAAACATGCTGAAAATTTTAAGAAAATCGCATTACAGCATGGTTTTTCAATTAAGTTATCAAAAAATGAAGATTCACAAAGTGTGAGTACACCATATCCTTATCAACAAATGATGTATATAAGCTCATTGATTTTATGCTTATTGATAATGCTTACAATATTATATGATGTAAGTAATAACTATAAAGAAATCGCTGTTAGGTATATGTTAGGATGTAATTTATTTCATATAGGAATATATCTATTCAGAAAATATATTCCTATCATTATAAGTTCCTTGCTTGTTGGAAGTTTAGGTTTAATATTATATTTATATTGGTATAATCACTATCAACAATTCATTGAGTTCGTATATTTTTTATCGAAAAACATTGCTCTGTTATCAATAATACTTACAATCATTTTTTTAATAATATGGTTTAGTACTGGAAGTATTAATATCCCACAAATGATTAAAAATAAAAAACCAGTAAGAATGTTTTTTTATTTAAATATTATTGTGCGCTTTGTACTGGCAGTTTTTCTATTATTAGGTTTAGAGCAGGGGATTAGCAAATTTCAGGTGTTAAAAAGTACGGTTTCGAATCAAGAAAAATGGTCTTTGTTAAAACAATATTCTTATTTAGGGATGATAGCTTCACCAGAGCAAAAACAAGAAACTCTTAATTTTCAAAAAGATAAAGAAGAGCGAAAAAAAATTCAACTTTTCTATAAAAAACTAGAATCCCAAGGTGCGTTTTTTATATATCCTTCGGACTTTTACTCGAATGATTCACAAATTACATCTCAAGACATAAATCCATGGGGAGAAGAGGGAAGAAAAGTAGAAATAAATAAGAATTATTTATCGGTTAATATGATAAAAGATATACATGGAAAAGATGTGGGGATACCTTCCTCTAATAAAGATGTAATAAATGTGTTAGTACCAATAAAATTTAAAATGTATAAAGAAGATATTGAAAGATCATTAGCAGAAGATTATAAAGGTATATACGATATAAAACGCGCTGCTCCTGTAAAAATAAATATTATCTATGTCCAGAATAACCAATCTTATTTTACGTTTTCTACAAATTCAGCTCAAAACAGTAACTATAAGATTGTAGATCCGATTGCCGTAATAGTTAATAATAAATTTGACCCTTTGATACTAGCTAATAATATTTCTATGGGGTATGGTTTTTATACCAAAATTAGTGAAGGTAAAGATCCTTTCAAAATAATAAAAAGAACATTAGAGGAATATGAATTAAACAACATATGGAGCCCTGTATCTATTGCTTATTCAAATGTCGAATTAAAGATAGCCAATGATAAAGAAGCATTACAGTTAACGGCTATATATTGTGGGGTATTTCTTTTGTTAGCTGTAGTATTATTAATTTTTTCGGCAGTTTATTACTTAGAAATGAACAAAAAGCTATTATCAATACAATGGATATTTGGTTATAGCTTTTTTGAGAAGCATTGTTTGGTCTATCTCTCGGTGTTGGTTTTCTGGAGTCTGACTTTTATGGTTAGCTTTTATGTATCTGGAAATATTGCGTTATTGGGTGAAATTTCCTTATGGTTGGCGATTTTAGACATATTATTGACAAGTATATTATTGATTATGAGAGAATATAATGTTACTAAACAAGTCTTAATTAAAGAGTGATTAATACAAATTGGGGGTAAACATTTTTGAAAAGAAAAATAAAATTTCTTACGATTTGTTTAGCGTTTGCATTATTATGTCTAATTATAGCTGCCTATTCTATCTCAACGAATAAACCGGATGATGAAATTAATATTAACAAAAATCAAGTTGGAAAAACACAAAAACAAGATAGTTCATATTCAGATAATATGGTATCTGATCAAGATAATAAATACTATGTCATCTATATAAAACAGAAGAATGGAACAGGCTCATCATTTGTGCCTGAAAAGCTTAATCCTGGTTTCAAAAATGACTCTGATGATTATAACGTAAGTATTTCCTTTGATGATAAAGGGAACGTAATTAATAATGATAAGGTAATTGAAGTGGAAGACTTCTCACTATCAAATACTAATAAGAAAAAAATTAGAAAAATAGTTGGTACAAATAAATATGATGCAGCTTTGAAAGAAGTTGAAGATCGAGTGTTAGAGACTAAGAAAGAATTAGAAGAAAGTTCCAATAGTTAGTAAATATACAATTAGCAGTATTGACCGCTGTAAATAAGAGGCGGTCTTTTTGCTTAGAATTAAATATTTACTAGGTTTAATAGAAATTTATTTTCATATCGTATCCTTTTCGTATCACGTGAAAGGAGCACTATGAAAGTTGTACTGACTATAGTTTACCTTCTAGACGGAGAATAAAAAAGAGCCGGATAACCGGCTCGGTATAAGTTAAAACTGCTTTGTCACGTCGTATTCATAATCTATTTTTGCTTTTACGTTGCTCATCGTCGATCTGGCTGTCGCTAATGTATTATATTTAAAACTCCATACCTTTGCCACACTGAGCTGATCTGACAAAGAGATATCATAAGACCCTGAAGTCGAGCTGTTTACAAGAGCACGGCGCCATTCGTTGTTTTCGCTCGTCATGATCAGGTGGCGTGTATTTCCCTGGCTTGGTGTTTGAGTGGCGGTTGTCTGAACTCTGGTTACAATGGCATCACGCGGTATCCCGGATTGGTTTGTTAAATCAACCTTGATCACGCTGGAATCAGAACCTGAGGGGCTAAGGCTTGTATTTCCTTTATTTTCAGCAACGCCGCTGAATTGGAATGTTCCGCTGCCTGATTTGATTCGGTCTTCAATTGAAAGTGTAAAATACATGTTTCCGGTATAGGTGCCTCGTGACACCTTCACATAAAAGGTATCTGTCGTGTTTTGGGCGTCTGCATTTGCATAAATAAAAGAAGAAAACGTATTAGGGTTAATGACTTCTGTCCCTTGAGAAACAGGTATTCTATTCTTATCATAAATTTCAATTTTCATCCCTGTATACGCGCTCTGGTATGTACTCCTCACGTATACTTTTTCTCCCTTATTAGCCGTAAAAGTGAAATAGGCTTCATCTTGACCAGCTTCCAGTATTGTTGTATCGATATTTTTATATTTCCAATAACCGATCGGCATTGCGGTATCAAATGAATTGTTTCCTGTGATAGCAGTGACTCCGACAGCTGATGCCGAATACGTAAAGGTGAATAAGACAGACAGCATAACAGCGAATGGAATAAGCCATTTTTTCACCATGCAAACAACCTCCTTTTATTTCCATCATACATAATAACGATTTAGGTGTAAATAAATGTTTTTTGAGGTTAATATATACATTATCTTTGCCGATAAAAAAGAATAAGAGAGAATACTCGGGAGGGAATTTAATGCGTCTGAATCGGCAATTTATCCGCACTCAGCTGATGGCACAGAACATATTGAGCAAGAATGCGCCTGCCAAACGGGAGAATGCGACTGAAAATCCAGCGGCAGTTCTGGAAAAGGCATACAGCAGGCTTAAGACACAATCTTCAACTAGGGGAATCAATCAGTTCAATTATTCTAAAACCAGCGTGTCGGGAAACAGCGGGACGTTCAGCAAAGTGTATCAATCAGCGAATGATCGAACAGTGACAGACACAGGGGAAGAAACAGTGATTCAATCCCAAAACCCCTATGAATCTGAGAGTGATATCAGAATCAAAATACTAGATGAAAAATACAGCAGGATGAATGCGATTAATAAAACAAAGTCTGATCCATTAGGCTATATTAAGGATAAGTACCAAAATTCAAAGTCTCCTTATTTCAGAAGTGATCTGTCAGCTGCAGAAAGACAGGCCGCTTACGATAATGAAACAGAATGGTTATTCAAAGGGAAGGCGCAAAACTATAACCTTCAGGATGCTGCGTTTCGGAATGTCACATTTCATGGGGAAGTGGAAGCTGAGAATGAAAAGGTGTATCAGCGGGGACAGGTTAACCAGCAGCTGCAAGTGCTGTTGAATCGAAACCATATTCATATTCCAGAGGGGACAGAGCTGACGTTTACAATCACACCGATTGACTATCAGGTGCGGGTAAGCGGGACAGACGATCAGGATCTGATCAAGCAAATTGAGCAAGTGCTGCAATCTGGAGACAACAGCAAAGAACTATTTTTGCACATCATGAAAAGCCAAAGCAGTGATTCAGCACAATTTTCCGAAGAGGCCTATCAAAAGTATCAGGCTGCTCGTGAGATGTATGAAGTTACAGGCTACCATTTGAAGGATTTAGAAGTGATTGATGGGCGGTACGTCACGCCTGAGGGACGTGACTTAATGGATGTATATAAGGAAGAGCTTGAAAAAGATCCAGTGCAGAAACAAACGGCTTCTTATGCTATATCTTACTATCGTTCAGAGCTCAGTAAAATCGCGGAAGCCGGGTATAATGCCATTCCGGATTTCATCCTATCAATTGATTACAGCAATGGATCTCTGAGAGATGTGGGACAAAGCAAGAGCTATGGGACCGGAGATACCGGGTGGCTTGAAGCATTAAAGCGTCAAACGGGTGTGAATTATTAGGTAAGCTGTTCATGTAGAACAGCTTATTTTTTATGAGAATCTAAGGGAGGTATTAATTTCAATATTCAAACAATTTTATTATTTTTATATAAAAGATTTTAAAAGAAGTGAACGATTCAAAACTCTGAACAAAGGTGTTTACCTGAAAAAAACAATTGTATTTTCCAGAGAAATTTATTATGATGAAATAAGTAATTTAGGAGATTATATAACAATTTTAAGTTTGAATTTTCTGATTGTTATCACTGATTCATGTGAAGGCAAGCAGGTCTGCTGTTTTCTCATTTATGAGTATTTTGTTAGGAGGAGGAAGAGGAGTGGCAAATAAAGAATTAAAGAGGGGCCTGGGCGCGCGCCATATTCAGATGATCGCCTTGGGCGGTACAATCGGTGTTGGCTTGTTTATGGGTTCTGCCAGCACGATTTCATGGACTGGCCCATCTGTCCTTCTGGCTTATGCAATATGCGGAATTTTTATCTTTTTTATTATGCGTGCGATGGGTGAAATGCTGTATGTCGAGCCGAGCACAGGCTCTTTTGCGACGTTCGGCCATCAATATATTCATCCGATGGCAGGTTATATAACAGCATGGAGCAACTGGTTCCAGTGGATTATCGTCGGCATGTCAGAAATTATCGCTGTCGGTTCTTATATGAAGTATTGGTTCCCGGATTTGCCTGCTTGGATACCTGGTATCGTGGCAATGGTGATTCTTGGTGCGGCGAATTTAATTTCTGTTAAGTCGTTTGGGGAATTTGAGTTTTGGTTTGCGATGATTAAAATCGTGACGATTATCTTGATGATTATTGCGGGAATCGGAATTATTTTCTTCGGTTTTGGCAACGGCGGAGATGCGATCGGTTTGTCGAACCTGTGGTCTCACGGGGGCTTCTTTGCAGGAGGTTTCTCAGGTTTCTTCTTTGCACTGTCTCTTGTCATTGCAGCCTATCAAGGAGTTGAGCTGATCGGGATTACAGCGGGTGAAGCGAAGGACCCGCAAAACACGCTAAGAAATGCGATTCAAAGTATTATCTGGCGTATTTTGATTTTCTACATTGGTGCTATTTTTGTGATCGTGACGGTGTATCCTTGGGATGAGCTCAACTCACTCGGAAGTCCGTTTGTGTCTACGTTCTCGAAAATTGGAATTACGGCAGCGGCCGGCATTATTAACTTTGTCGTGATTACTGCTGCAATGTCCGGCTGTAACAGCGGTATTTTCAGCGCGGGCCGCATGCTGTATACACTGGGTGTCAATGGACAAGCACCGAAATTCTTTAAGAAGATTTCACGCAATGGTGTGCCGCTGTATGGCACAATTGCGGTGCTGATCGGTTTGGCTGTCGGCGTTGTACTGAACTATATCGCGCCGCCGAAGATCTTTGTCTATGTATACAGCGCAAGCGTGCTCCCAGGGATGATTCCTTGGTTTATCATTTTGATCAGCCATATCGGATTCAGAAAAGTGAAGGGTGCTGCATTAGATAAACATCCATTCAAAATGCCGTTTGCTCCTTTTACAAACTATTTGACGATTGCTTTCTTGCTGATGGTTCTGGTTGGCATGTGGTTTAACGATGATACTCGTATCTCCCTGATTGTAGGCGTGATTTTCTTAGCGCTTGTGGTCATTAGTTATTATGTGTTTGGGATTGGCAAACGCACGCAGGCCAATTTGACAAAAAGCGAACAAGCAGCTGAATAACGATAAAAAAGAGACATTCACGGATGTCTCTTTTTTTATTTTTCGCGTATGGATTTTCCCTATTTTAGCAAGCTATAGGGTAAAGATAGCAGAAGGAAAGGTGTTCATGAAATGGATGTTACACTCGGTTATTTGCGCGAATCACTTTCGAATCATCTAGAAAATGAAGTCTGCCAGCGTATTTGCAAGAAGATGCTGGTGAAGCATTATGCAAATGAAGAGGAATTTGTAAAAGACTTAGATGGTAATGAAATGTCTTTTTTGAACCATGTATTAGAAAAAGAAATTAAGTATGCCCAGAATGAACAGGATCAAAAACGGGCCAAGGAATTAAACGAGGTGTATGAATTACTGCTTTGAGAAAGGCGGGTAAGAAATGGGAGCAATTGAACGAAGCGGATATACATTTCAGCCGGAGTTTAGCGTTGTCCGTCAAAACGGAGCCATCCATGTGTACCATCAAGGAGAATTTGTGGAAGAAATCGAATTTGAATTTAACGGGGAATATCCCGATCATGATTTGATTGAAGAGCTTGTGAATCATTATTGTTTTGAGCATGAGATTTAGAGCCCTGCCGTGCAGGGCTCTTTTATTTAGGATGTGATCAGGCCATACTTTTTCAGGATATCCACGGTGATGTTTTTGGCTTTTGTGCCGGAATCATCGACATTGGTGACAAAGACATAAGAGCCATGCTCTGTTTTGATGAATCCGACAAACCATCCTAATCCCATATCAGTCAGGCGGGTTCCGGTTTTCCCGTAGAGCGTGTAATGATCGCCTTCCTCTTGAATCATCATGCGCTTGACGGTTTTCATTACCGGTTTGTCAAATGGAAGCTCCTCTTTAAATAGTTTCTCCAAAAAGGTTTCTTGTTCCAGCGGAGATATTGTGAGCGAGCTTTGCAGCCAAAACTGGTCGATTCCCCCGCTGATATCCTCGTTGCCGTAAGATAGTGTATGAAGCCATGATTTCATCCTTTCCTCGCCGATATCTCTCGCTAATGCCTGATAATACCAGATTGCGGATTCGCGCATGGCCGAGCCAAGCGTATGGTCGCGGTTCCATGATTCGAATTCACGCTTGACCCCGTCCCATCGTTTAACATCGTATTCATCTCTTACAGCTTTGACCTGCAAACCGATTAAAGCGTTCACGACTTTAAAGGTGGATTGCGGAGTTTGTCTTTGATTTGCCCGTTTTCTGTTATAGACAAATGTCTGATCCTTTTGCAAATCGTGAAGAATGAAGGTTCCATCCGTATCCTTGAATTCGTCGTCGACATTCATTCTGCTGACATTCAAGTGTTTTTCATGAGCAGATGACGCTGCGTGGACGGAGAAGCCGCCGATCCCTGCAATACTCAGCACAAGCACAACATATATCCATTTTTTCATTTTGTTCACCCCTTCGTTTTGATTAACTACCTTTTCTCTCTTTCGTTTGTTCTTCCTTTAAAAAATAATCAAAAAGCGCTTAAATTTGGATTTGCAAACAAATACTGTTACTGGGTTTATAGTCGGAAGATAACGTGAAAATAGAGGGTAAAAAGGAAGGCAGGGTAAGCGGATGAATGAGCAGATTCCACATGACAAAAGTCTCGATAACAGTCTGACACTGCTGAAGGAAGGGTATTTATTTATTAAAAACAGAACAGAGCGCTACAATTCAGATCTGTTTCAGGCCCGTTTGTTGGGAAAAAACTTTATTTGCATGACTGGCGCTGAGGCGGCGAAGGTGTTTTATGATACGGATCGATTCCAGCGGCAGAACGCTTTGCCTAAGCGGGTGCAGAAATCGCTGTTTGGTGTTAATGCGATTCAGGGAATGGATGGCAGCGCGCATATCCATCGGAAGATGCTTTTTCTATCATTAATGACACCGCCGCATCAAAAACGTTTGGCTGAGTTGATGACAGAGGAGTGGAAAGCAGCAGTCACAAGATGGGAGAAGGCAGATGAGGTTGTGTTATTTGAAGAAGCAAAAGAAATCCTGTGCCGGGTAGCGTGCTATTGGGCAGGTGTTCCGTTGAAGGAAACGGAAGTCAAAGAGAGAGCGGATGACTTCATTGACATGGTCGACGCGTTCGGTGCTGTGGGACCGCGGCATTGGAAGGGAAGAAGAGCAAGGCCGCGTGCGGAAGAGTGGATTGAAGTCATGATTGAAGATGCTCGAGCCGGCTTGCTGAAAACGACTCCCGGAACAGCGCTGCATGAAATGGCTTTTCACACACAAGAAGATGGAAGCCAGCTGGATTCCCGCATGGCAGCCATTGAGCTGATTAATGTACTCCGGCCTATTGTCGCCATTTCTTACTTTCTTGTGTTTTCAGCTTTGGCGCTTCATGAGCATCCGAAGTACAAGGAATGGCTGCGGTCTGGAAACAGCCGGGAAAGAGAAATGTTTGTGCAGGAGGTCCGCAGATATTATCCGTTCGGCCCGTTTTTAGGGGCGCTTGTCAAAAAAGATTTTGTATGGAATAACTGTGAGTTTAAGAAGGGCACATCGGTGCTGCTTGATGTATATGGAACGAACCACGACCCTCGTCTATGGGATCATCCCGATGAATTCCGGCCGGAACGATTTGCGGAGCGGGAAGAAAATCCGTTTGATATGATTCCTCAAGGCGGGGGACACGCCGAGAAAGGCCACCGCTGTCCAGGGGAAGGCATTACAATTGAAGTCATGAAAGCGAGCCTGGATTTCCTCGTCCATCAGATTGAATACGATGTTCCGGAACAATCACTGCATTACAGTCTCGCCAGAATGCCGTCATTGCCTGAAAGCGGCTTCGTAATGAGCGGAATCAGACGAAAAAGTTAAATCAAAAAGCTCTCTTCCTTTATCGAAGAGAGCTTTTTGATTACTTCTTTTTTTCATCGTAGTATTGGACGGGATACATGGAGCCTTCTGATACCATTTTGTTATCCTCGATATCTTGCGGGTCCGGGTGGCCGGCTTTATCAACTGGGAACGTTTCCATATCGGGCTGTTTTGTTATTTTCATCTTCATGCTGTGAATGAATTCCCTTGCCTTTTGGCGATTTGACGGGTCTTTTAATAGATAAGAAGTGATGCCGACAGTTGAAACAGCGAGACCTGAAAGTAACAGCTTTTGTTTCATGGTGATACTCCTTTCTATTTTAAGAATAGTGTTTCCTGTTTCATTCCCGTTTTGGAAATTGCTAAACCTGTTGTGTTTTTATCATTGTGATTAACAGTAAATTCCATTTAAGAAGAAACTAGTGACTTCATTCCTGTATTGGAAGGTAATATACATTGACTTATTATAGATTTCAGTCAAAATTCGATAAATATTGACAAAGTAAAGTAATCAGAATAATAATATAATTAGCAAGAGAATGTCATCATACATGAAAGGTGTTTACGATATGAATCAATTGCATCGAAGAATGGGAACGTTTTCCCTCATGATGGTCGGGCTCGGGTCGATGATCGGTTCAGGCTGGCTGTTCGGGGCTTGGCGTGCGGCTCAAATAGCAGGACCAGCTGCTATTATTTCATGGGTTATTGGAATGGTCGTCATTTTATTTATTGCTCTTTCTTATAGTGAACTAGGTTCTATGTTCCCTGAAGCGGGGGGAATGGTCAAATATACGCAATATTCACACGGTTCGTTTATCGGTTTTATTGCGGGCTGGGCCAACTGGATTGCGATTGTGTCCGTCATTCCGGTTGAAGCGGTGGCCTCCGTTCAATATATGAGTTCTTGGCCTTGGGAATGGGCGAAATGGACAAGCGGTTTGGTGAAGAATGGAACGCTGACTGGGGAAGGACTAGCATTTGCCTCTGTATTGCTTCTCATTTATTTTCTGCTGAACTATTGGACAGTCAATCTATTTTCGAAAGCGAATTCATTAATTACGATTTTTAAAATTATTATTCCGGGTCTTACGATTGGTGCTTTGCTGTTTGTCGGATTCCACGGAGAAAACTTTACTGGCGGTCAAAGCATTGCGCCGAATGGCTGGGCAAGTGTGCTGACGGCGGTTGCCACTTCCGGTATCGTTTTTGCGTTTAATGGTTTCCAAAGCCCGATTAATATGGCGGGTGAAGCAAAAAATCCGGGGAAATCAATCCCGATTGCGGTTGTTGGCTCTCTTTTCGTTGCGACAGTGATTTATGTCCTGCTGCAGATCGCCTTCATTGGAGCTGTGAATCCTTCTGATATTGCTCACGGCTGGAGCCATCTGAATTTTAATTCTCCTTTTGCTGATCTGGCGATTGCGCTGAATATTAACTGGCTTGTTATTGTGTTATATGCAGATGCATTTGTATCACCGTCTGGAACGGGGATTACGTATACGGCGACAACGTCCCGAATGATTTACGGAATGGAAAAAAACAAATACATGCCGAGTATATTCGGGAAGCTTCATCCGATTTACGGCGTTCCGCGACAAGCAATGTTCTTTAACTTGATTGTGTCGTTCATCTTTTTGTTCCTGTTCAGAGGGTGGGGCGTATTAGCGGAAATTATTTCCGTTGCTACGTTAATTTCTTATATCACCGGCCCGATCACAGTCATGACATTGAGACGGACGGGGAAAGACCTGTACAGGCCTCTTCGTTTAAAAGGCTTGAACGTGATTGCCCCGCTTGGATTTATCTTTGCGTCACTGGTGCTGTATTGGGCGCGCTGGCCGTTAACAGGACAGGTTCTGTTTATTATCCTGATCGGTCTTCCGATTTATTTCTATTATCAGGCGAAGGCGAAATGGAAAGGGTTTGGCCGAAACTTCAAAGCCGGCGTCTGGATGGTGTTTTATCTGCTGGCCATGATGGTCATTTCTTATTTGGGCAGTGATAAATTCGGCGGCCTGAATGTCATTCATTATGGCTGGGATATGGTTCTGATTGCGATGGTATCACTTGTATTCTATGTGTGGGCGCTGAAGAGCGGCTACCAGACAGAATACTTAAAGGATGCGAAAGAGATAAATTCTCAGCTGCTTAATGGACAGTCAGAAGCTGCTGCCGGAAAAGAATAAAATATGAAGAAAACCTTGCGATAGTTGTCGCAAGGTTTTTTGCTTTTAATAACCCTTCTTTACTTTGTGGAAAAGATCAGGATAGTTGGTGAACACTCCTGTTACGCCCCAATCAAGCAGGCGATGCATATCAGCTTCATTATTGACTGTATAAGGGTGAAGCAGGAGGCCGTGGCTGCGTACCATACGGACGTTTTCTTGATTTAAAGCTTTATAATCCGGGCCCGCACCGACAGCGTATGTTTTGATTTCTTCCAGGGCAGCATCTGTCATTGACGCCATTTGTTTGGCTTCCAGCAATTGAACGGTCGGCAGGTTTGGCTGTAATTGATGGACTTTTACCAGGCTTTCTTTGCTGAACGATTGAATGATCACTTGGCCGCGCTTAGAATGTTTGCCTAGTAATTTATGTTTCTGCAAAGAAGCAATCAGTTTTTCTTCCATACCTGGGTAGGTGTCAGGCGATTTTGTTTCAATGTAGTAGTTCGCGTGCTTTCCGAAACGGTCTAATACCTCTTCTAATGTAGGAACTTTAAGGCCGACGTACTGCGGCTTTGCTTTTTCAGGATAGGCTTCATTAAACCAAGAACCGGCGTCAAGCTTCTTAATGTCTGCGAGCGTATGGTCTTTCACCCAGCCCGTTCCGTTTGTGGTACGGTCCAATTTTTCATCGTGCATGACAATCAATTTCCCGTCTTTTGTCATTTGCAGATCCAATTCAATATAATCAGCTTTCATTTTCTGAGCGGTTTCGTAAGACAGAATCGTGTGCTCAGGCACATATCCAGAAGCCCCTCTGTGCGCGACGGTCAGGATACGGTCAGGTGACAGCAGGTTTCCTTTTGACGCTGCCGACACTGGCGTTACCATAAATGAGAGTAATCCCAGCGACAGAACAACTAAGGCTAGTATTCTATTTTTTTTCATGATTTCTCCTCCTTGTTAATAAAGACTACCTGTCTTTCATATTAAAAAACGGATGTAAACGGCGTGTTGGAAAATGATTAATCTTTTATGTGTCTTTCTTAAACATGCTCTGCCCGTTTTCCTGTATTCCACGTCAAAGCCAAGAAGACGATGGCAAGAATGCAGGAAGAGATCAGCATGATAAAGCCGCCGTTCCAGTTAAAGCGGTCAACGACAAAGCCCATAATGGCGTTTGCGAAAGCGGATCCGCCGATGTATCCGAAAAATCCGGTTAAACCGGCTGCAGTTCCGGCTGCTTTTTTCGGTGCTAGATCGATCGCTTGCAGGCCGATCAGCATAACAGGTCCGTAGATTAAGAAGCCAATGCTGATCAAGGCGATATTGTCTACGAGCGGATTGCCGGCCGGATTCAGCCAGTACACCAATACGGCAATGAAAACACCCGCCATAAACAAAACGCCTGCCGGTGCCCGGCGGCTTTTGAAGAATCGGTCACTGATCCAGCCGCACAAGATCGTTCCCGGTATGCCTGCGTATTCGTAAAGAAAATACGACCAGCGCGAGTCTTCAGGAGAAAAGCCTTTGGCTTCTGTTAAGTAAGTAGGCGCCCAGTCAACCACGCCGTATCGCACGAAATAAACAAATACATTGGCAAAAGCGATGTACCAAAGAAATTTGTTGTTCAGCACATATTGAAAAAGAATTTCTTTTGTTGTTAATTCTTTTTCCTGATTTTTAAAAGCGTGTTTTGGATAGTCATTCCGATACTCTTCAATTGGCGGGAGTCCGCAGGATTGAGGCGTATCACGAACCAATAAAACAATTAAAAATGAAATGATAATGGCGATGATGGCAGGGAAGAAAAACACGCTTTTCCAAGTGACGAACATCGCGATCCCAAGAGTGACAAGCGGAGCAAGAATACCGCCGCCTATGTTATGTGCGACATTCCAGATCGACATTTTGGTGCCGCGTTCACTTATGGAGAACCAATGAGCCATCGTCCTGCCGCATGGCGGCCAGCCCATTCCTTGAAACCATCCGTTGATAAACATAAAAATAAACATGATGGTGACGCTCGAAGTCACCCAAGGCATTGAAACGAATAGAATATTAACGATTGCTGATAAAAATAGGCCTGTCGCCAGAAAATATCTCGGATTACAGCGGTCAGACACCATTCCCATGATGAATTTGCTGAAGCCGTACGCAATGGACACAGCGGCCAGCACCAAACCCAGTTCTGTTTTCGAAAATCCCTGTTCCTGCAGATAAGGAATGGCAAAGGCAAAGTTTTTCCGCAGCAGGTAGTAGCCTGCGTAGCCAATGAAAATACCAATGAATACTTGCAGTCTGAGCCGTTTGTATGCCGCATCCATCTTTGAATCATCCAGTCTCTCAATATGAGGAGCCGGTTTAAATATATTAAGCATTAACAATTATCCCCCTTTGCTGTTTGTGCTGGATGTGTGGCGTGCCTCCTTTCCCGAAAAACAAAAAGAGCCAGAAAACACCCCTTGTCAAAAGGGGTTGGATTCCTGGCTCTCCTCATCTCCATCCAAGCTATTAACTTATCATGATAGCGCTTTCTTAAATTATCATAGTCCGGAGCGAATGTAAACGGGTAATTTTCAAATTGGGCCTTAGGGAAGTAAATATTATCCTTTTACTAAATACAGTTATGTTTTTTTACTAGTAACATAAAAATCTGGAGGGAGGCTGTTTAAAGGTGGATGAATTAGATATCGCATTCTTTATTTTACCGTTAGGAATTATGCTGCTATCGATTGTCGGGACCTGTATTTGTAAAAACCCGTATCTGATGCCAATGCTTAGTTTGGTGATTTCTCTTGTGCTCACCTTTACCATTTTTAATGAATCATTTTTGGGATGGGCTGTTGTCTATAGCTTGGTTTCTCTGGCTTTATCCTATATCACATTGATTGTGGTAAGGAAAAGGAAGGAATCAGGAAATTAAAAAGACCTCACTTTCTAACATATCGTTGACTAAAGCAACTATATGTGATTATAATTGCCTTAGTCAACAATATTAGAAAGTGGGGATTGATTTGAAAACAAGAGAATCATCTGTCGGGTTAAAATTCAGAAAGTTCAATCGATTTTATACAAACGTCCTTGGTTTCCTTAATGAGCACATTTACGACAGCCCGTTTTCCTTAACAGAAACACGGATTTTATTTGAGATTTATAATACGCCTAATTGTACGGCAAAAGCTCTTCAGGATAAACTGGGGCTTGATCGGGGATATGTCAGCAGGATTGTGAAGCAGTTTGAAAAAGAAGATTTGATCTATAAACAGAGGAGCAAAGATGACGCCCGCCACCATTATATTTTTGTCACAGAAACAGGAAAAACGATTTATAAAAAGCTGGAGGAGAAAGCCAACGAACAAGTAGAACTGATGCTGAAGGAAATCAACCAAAAGGAGCAGCACAAGCTTGCCGAGGCGATGGCAGAGATTGAAGCGATTCTTTCACAGTCGCTTTCTGCCAGAGCATCAGAGATATCGATTAGAGATTATTTTCTTTCGGAGGATCTTCAACACCTTATTGAGAAACAAAGACAATTTTACACGGAGGCTCACGGTTGGGATGACACGTTTTTAGCTTATCTTCAGGAGACATTTGATGCTGACATCGAAAAAATATGGATTGCGGAAAGCGGCGGGAAATTTGCCGGCTCTGTCGGGTTGGTCAAGCATGATGAAAAGACAGTCCAGCTCAGATGGTTTCTGGTTGATGCGGATTTTCGGGGCAGAGGGCTCGGCACGCAATTGCTGGAGCATCTGGTTTCATACTGCCAAGACATGAAGTTTGACCGCATTTTCCTTTGGACGGTGAGCACCATGGCTGAGGCTCGTCCGCTCTATGAAAAATTTGGATTCAGGATAAGTGAAGTAAAACAAGAAGCGCCATTATGGGGACAGCAGCTGACAGAAGAACGGTGGGATTTGGAGCTGTCATGAAAAGACTGCATTATGCGTGGATCATCGTCTCCGTCACCTTTTTGATCTTATTGGCGGTTCAGGGGGTGCGGCTGTCGTTTGGTGCGTTTGTGGAGCCGTGGGAACGGCAATTTTCAATGGATAGAAGCACCATCTCGCTGATTTCGACGGTGAGTTTTATTGTTTATGGCATATCACAGCCTGTGATCGGTCGGCTTGTGGACAAATGGGGTGCCCGGGCTGTTTTGGCATGGAGTGCGTTACTGACAGGAGTCAGCATTTTCTTAACATACCTTGTGACTTCGCCTTGGCAGCTGTTTCTGCTTTATGGGCTGGGTGTCTCGCTTGGAGTGGGCGGAGCATCGAATGTGGCGGCAAGTGTATTGGTCGTCAATTGGTTCAGCAAAAAGCGGGGACTAGCCTTTGGGATCATGGAAGCAGGCTTTGGCGCGGGGCAAATGCTTCTCGTTCCCGGCTCACTCATGTTGATCCATTGGTTTAGCTGGAAGCTGACGGTTGTGGTGTTGGGACTGCTGTTAATCGTGATTGTCTTTCCGGCTGCGCTGCTGATGCTGCGGAACAATCCTTCAGAAAAGAATACAGAGCCGATAGGCGGACTGGCTGCATCAGAAAAAGAAACAGCACCCAAAACAACAGCTCTTTCAGTGGCCGGGATGTTTCGTATGAGGCAATTCTGGTTCTTGATTTTTCCGTTTTTGATCTGTGGATTTACGACCGTGGGGCTGATGGATACCCATTTGATTCCGTTTTCTCATGATCATGGCTTTTCAACGACAGTCACGAGTGCTGCTGTCAGTCTGCTGGCAGGCTTTAATATTGCTGGCATCTTGCTGTCCGGAATTGTAGCGGATCGGTGGAGCAGCCGGAAAATCCTGTGCTTTTTATATGCGGTGCGGGCGCTGTCGATCGTGATTCTTATTTACAGCCACGAGCCTTACTTGCTTTTAGCCTTTGCGATTCTGTTTGGATTAGTGGACTTTGCAACGGTAGCACCGACTCAAATGCTCGCCACCCAGTACTTTCAAAACTACTCGATCGGCCTCATGATTGGCTGGCTGTCACTCGCCCATCAGATCGGATCGGCACTAGGTGCGTATGTGCCCGGCGTCATCTACACGGTAACGGGTGAGTATACACTGGCTTTTTATTTGTCGATTGGAATGCTCGTGCTTGCGAGCGTAATGAATGTGATGCTGAGGGAGCCAGCGGCGGTTACGCGTGACAGTGCGGCTGTGGTAGACAAGTGATGAGGACAAAGGGAAAGCATCTCTGATTTGGGATTATTCAGAGATGCTTTTTTTGTATTTTTGTTCTAATACGTAGTCGATCATACCGACTATGCGGGCGTTTTCGGATTTTTGTTTGAAGCGTTCAGAAATTTGAACTTTTCTTGAAAATGGGGAAACACCAAATACCCATATTAGGCCAATTAACACAAAAAACATTTGTACACCCATTTCTATTAAATCATTATAATGAGAACTGAAAAAATAAATATATAACGTTATTAATGTTACTGTAAATACGATTTTGACAGTGTGTTTGAATGTGAGTTGCGGTTCAATTAAACACACTTTCATTTGGTTGAGTGTGAAAGAGTCTTGTTTCATTAGGTACAAAAGTAAATCATTATCGTTTTGACTGATAGGGTACAAGTCAGTTTCTATTTTTTTTTGTGATCTCCTGATATTTATGAATATTACTTTTCATATAGAATCCTCCCTTAAGAATAACTCCATGAGTCCTCTAAAAGGACCCATGGAGATCAAGACTATTAATAATGTACGGAAGAGTACTGCAACTGCTCCTGCTTCAGGGCCTTTTTTAAATGTAATCGAAGTTTTAAGTCCAGAAGTAGCGTTGTTATATATTGCAACGTCAAAAAGATACAAATTAAGTATTCAATGTTTGAGTTATTGAATTACATAAAGTTCAGTCGGTAAGCAAAGACTGTTAGATAGATTTTGATAAAGTCGATTTGGAACGCAGTGAGCGCCGTTTGTGTCTGCCCATACACCCCGTGTATGGATGCCGTTAAGCATCCATTTTACATCCGTTCTCCATCAGCTTCACTTTCGGTTTCATCTCCGAGATGTAGAGGCCTAAAAGCGTAAGGGCGCCTCCTAGAAGAGCGATCCATGTCATGTTTTCATGCAGGATCAGGACGGAAGCGGCGATTGTGATAACCGGGACCATGTATATATACGCACTGGATTTGACGGCTCCGAGCACGCCAACTGAATAATTCCAAGTGGCGAAGCACAGGGCAGAAGCGCCAATCCCTAAGAAAAGCATGTTGAGTATATTTGAAGCAGAAGAAAATCGGCTTAGGTCAAAATGGAAGTCGAACAAAAATAAAGCGGGAACCATAAATAATAGGCCATACAAAAATACTCTCTGTGTCAGCTCGATGATGTGGTATTCGTAAGCGCTTAATTTTTTCATGAATATCGAGTATCCGCCAAACACGAGAGCAGCCCCGGCAGCCATGATGTCTCCGAGCGGATTTAGACGCAGTACCACATTGCCGTTAAACGTAATCAATAAAAGCCCGATCAGTGCCGAGACAAATCCAATCAAAAAAGTCAGACGCAGTTTTTCGCCTTCGAGCAGAAAATGGGCCAAAACCGCAGTGATCATCGGTATAATGGACACGATCATGCCGACATTGGATGCGTATGTATAGGTGAGAGCTATATTTTCTAATAGAAAGTATAAGGTTACGCCAAATAAACCAGCCCCGGCAAACAACAGCTCCTGCCGCCAATTTCTGAACGGAATCATGTTGGGACGGACGAGGATAAGAGCGATAAAGCCCATCAAAAACCGATAAAATAATATTTCCATTGGAGAGAAGTCAGACAGCAGAACTTTTGTCGAAATAAAGGTCGTCCCCCAAATCAGAATGGTCACAATGGCTGCGATATGCCCCGAAGTTTCTCTTTGTATGTTCATCTGTGAAGCTCCTTTTCAAAAATCTTCATGTATTGCTTCGGTGTCAGCCCCACCTGCCGTTTAAAAAACTTCGTCATATGGCTCTGATCGCTGAATCCTGTCTGAAATGCCGCATCAATCGGCCTTACCCCTTGTTCAAGAAGTTTTTTGGCTTGATTAATCCGGATTGTTTCCATGTAGCTATTAGGGGTAATGCCTTTTTGTTTTGTAAATGAACGCAATAAATGATATTTGCTCCAGCCTGTTAATTCACTCAAATCATTGAGTGTGACATTTTCGGCATAATGCTCTTCTAAAAATTCACAAACCATTTTGACTTCGTCTGATGGTTCTGGAACGCTGCTAAGGAACGTGACATCTGAATAATGGCGGATCAGCTCCTCTAATAGATGAAGAAACAGCTCCTCCTTACGCAAAGCTTGTTTTTCCTCGGATATCAAAATATGCAATTCCTGCAGGCTGGCTGTCAGCTCATGGCGGAATAACACATGCTGGGAGAAATAAGGGAGATGCCCGGCGCCAGTAATCTCTTTCACTGCCTTCTCCATGATATCCGGCATGACATTGATACACCGATAATCAAGCGTCCGGCCGTCAATCTGTTCACAGCTATGCGTGTCACGGGGGTTAAAGAGGAGAAGATCACCTGGATTGATGATATATTCTTGATCCTGACAGGCCAGATACCGTTGCCCTTTTTCAATAAATCCAATCACATAATAATCGTGAAAGTGGTTCGGGAACTTTTGCATAATTCCCTTGAAACGGTAGGCTTCTATATGAAGGTGTGGGTCAAGCTGCAGTGTGCGGGTTTCGTTTTGCATGGGATGCCTCCTGTCGGTGTGGTGGTCTTGGATTAAGTGTAGCATGATTTTGGGGGATTTCTTGTATGATGTTGCTGTTTAGGAATAGAGAAAGCAGACCGTTATTGATCTGCTTTCGTTTAAGAATTTAAAAGATTTTAACCCTCAATAATAATTTTATCTTTTTTAATAAAAATTTATTTTTCAAATATTTCAGTTATAATGGTTTGGAACAGATAGGAGGGGCAAAGATGTATCAATCAAAGAAGGTTTTATTGTTAGGTTCAGGTGAATTAGGTAAAGAGGTAGTGATTGAAGCCCAGCGTCTTGGGGTACAGACGGTGGCAGTTGACAGTTACGAGCATGCTCCGGCGATGCAGGTCGCGCATAACAGTTATGTCGTTGATATGCTGGACCCAGAGCAGATCAGAACCATCATTGAGAAAGAGAAGCCGGATTTGATTGTGCCTGAGGTAGAGGCGATCGCGACGGATGAATTGCTGAAGCTTGAAGAGGAAGGATTTCACGTCATCCCGAATGCCCGTGCGGCCAAGCTGACGATGGATCGGGAAGGCATTAGACGGCTTGCGGCGGAAACGCTCGGACTTGCGACGGCTGGCTATGAATTTGCGAATACATATGATGAATTTATACAAGCGGCAGCACAGATCGGTTTTCCTTGTGTCGTTAAACCATTGATGAGTTCTTCTGGAAAAGGCCAAAGTATCTGCCGCTCTGAAGCGGATTTAGAGAGCTGCTGGGAGACGGCGATGGAAGGCGGACGGGTGAAAAACGGCCGCGTAATCGTTGAGGAGTTTATCCCATTCGAATCAGAAATCACACTCTTAACCGTACGTGCGGTTAACGGTACGACATTTTGCGAGCCGATCGGTCATGTGCAAAAGGACGGGGATTATATCGAATCATGGCAGCCGCATGATATGACAGAGCAGCAAATAGAAGAAGCGAAGCATATTGCGAAAACGATCACGGATGAGCTTGGCGGATACGGCCTGTTTGGTGTTGAGCTGTTCCTTGCGAAAGATAGGGTATATTTCAGTGAGGTATCTCCTCGTCCGCATGATACAGGTCTTGTCACGCTGGTGACGCAAAATTTGTCAGAATTTGCACTGCATGTCCGGGCGATTCTCGGCTTTCCGATTACAGAAATCACACAGCTTTCTCCTGGCGCCAGCAGGCCCCTCAAAGCGCCGGAAGAATTAGCGGATTACACTGTTGAAGGATTGGAAAACGCACTGGCAGTCCCAAAGACTCAAGTGCGCGTCTTTGGAAAGCCGATAACGAAAGCCGGACGTCGGATGGCAGTTGCGCTTTCTGCTGCTGATACAGTTGAAACGGCAAGAGAGAATGCAAAGAAAGCGTTGGACCAGCTAACGATAAAATAGAGTTTGAGCAGGCCTTGTCATGGTACAAGGCCTGTTTTTTTCTTTCTCCGTAAAAGTTTTATCATAAGAATCAGAAACCTGATTATAATGTAAAAGTCTTCCATCGATACGGTGGTTGACACTAAAGGAGGGAGATGACAAAATGAAATTAGTTCCAAGATTCAGAAAACAATGGTTCGCTTACTTAACGGTTTTGTGTTTGGCTTTGGCAGCAGCGGTTTCTTTTGGCGTACCGGCAAAAGCGGCAGAGAACCCGCAAACTTCTGTATCGAATACCGGTAAAGAAGCTGATGCTACGAAAAACCAAACGTCAAAAGCAGAACAGGTTTCTGCCCCTTATGAGGGAACCGGAAAAACAAGTAAATCGTTATACGGCGGCCAAACGGAACTGGAGAAAAATATTCAAACCTTACAGCCTTCGAGCATTATCGGAACTGATGAACGCACCAGAATCTCCAGCACGACATCTTTTCCATATAGAGCAACCGTTCAATTGTCAATCAAGTATCCCAACACTTCAAGCACTTATGGATGTACCGGATTTTTAGTCAATCCAAATACAGTCGTCACGGCTGGACATTGTGTGTACAGCCAGGATCATGGATGGGCTTCGACGATAACCGCCGCGCCGGGCCGCAATGGTTCTTCATATCCGTACGGTACTTATTCAGGCACGATGTTTTACTCCGTCAAAGGATGGACGGAAAGCAAAGACACCAATTATGATTACGGAGCTATTAAATTAAACGGTTCTCCTGGAAACACGGTTGGCTGGTACGGCTACCGGACTACAAACAGCAGCAGTCCCGTGGGCCTTTCCTCGTCAGTGACAGGATTCCCGTGTGACAAAACCTTTGGCACGATGTGGTCTGATACAAAGCCGATACGCTCCGCTGAAACGTATAAGCTGACCTATACAACCGATACGTACGGCTGCCAAAGCGGCTCGCCTGTTTATCGAAACTACAGTGATACAGGGCAGACAGCTATTGCCATTCACACGAACGGAGGATCGTCATATAACTTGGGAACAAGGGTGACGAACGATGTATTCAACAATATTCAATATTGGGCAAATCAATAAATATAGCAAACTAGCCATATTCATGTCTATTTTGTTTTTATGCGGATGCAGTTCGCAGACGCATTCTTCTCAAAAAGAAACGACTATTCCTGTCACTCTTCATGTGGAGGATGCTAAGGGGATGCCGGTCGAAGGGGTTCAAGTGACGATTGTCAAAGCGCCCTCTTCAGATGAGGAGCCGAGTACAGAGATTGGCGAGATACTCGGTAAAACAGACAAAAACGGTGATATCAAATGGGATACCGGCAGAAAAGGCGATTACTCAGTCGCGTTGACGAAGGGTGAAACATCAATAACCCATCACATCTCGTTAACAGAGGATAAAAAAGATCATGCCATTCCATTAGTCTTCAAAGAATAGCAGTTTCCTTGATTTTAAGGGAACTGCCTTTTTTATTTATTGCAGGAAACCAAACTATATACTGGAAATTTATTATGTGAGATAATAAGAAATAGGTATTTTTTCTTACGAGACAAAAAGGGCGTTATCCTTTATTTTATATTAATCATACCCGGAGGAAAAAGAAGAAGATGATACAAGATTCAATGCAGTTTGCCGCGGTTGAAAGTGGTCTGCGCTTTTACCAGGCATATGATCAAAGCCTTTCTTTGTGGCCGATTGAGTCGGAAGCATTCTATGTTTCTACTCGTTTTGGAAAAACACATATCATTGCAAGTGGGCCAAAGGACGCACCTTCGCTCATTTTACTTCACGGAGGCCTTTTCAGCTCTGCGATGTGGTATCCGAATATCGCAGCGTGGAGCCGTCAATTTCGTACATATGCGGTCGATATAATAGGAGACAAAAATAAAAGTATACCATCAGCAGCCATGGAAACGAGAGCTGATTTTGCAGAATGGATGAAAGATGTCTTTGATTCTCTTGGACTTGAGACGGCACACCTGGCCGGCCTTTCGCTTGGCGGGTCCCATATCGTGAATTTCTTACTCCGCGCGCCTGAAAGAGTAGAGCGGGCGGTTGTTATGAGTCCCGCTGAAGCGTTTATTTCATTTCATCCAGATGTCTATAAATACGCTGCAGAGCTTACAGGGGCAAGAGGAGCTGAATCATATATCAAGTGGATCACAGGCGACAGTTATGATCTGCATCCTTTACTGCAAAGACAAATTGCGGCGGGCGTGGAATGGAAGGATGAACAAAGGAGCCTGAAGCCGACAGAAAACGGCTTTCCGTACGTGTTCACAGACCAGGAATTGAAATCGATACAAGTCCCGGTACTGCTGATGTTCGGTGAGCACGAGGTCATGTACCATCAGCAAATGGCCTTTGAGCGGGCTTCGGTATTGGTGCCGGGAATTCAGGCTGAAATCGTAAAGAACGCCGGACATCTGTTACCTCTGGAGCAGCCAGAGTACGTCAATCAACGCGTCTTGTCCTTTTTATGCGGGGGGATAAAATAGTAAGGAACATGAAAAGATTGGCATTCATTTTTCAAAAGGTAACAAATGTTGTATAATAATAGAATTTGAATGCTGCTTTTTTTGGGAGCATTCTATGTTATCATGCTTATTGGAGAAAAATTTTTCCTGTAACGCTATTCGATCACTATCGTCAAATAATATAGATGGTTTTACAATTGGAGGTTTGGTTACACTGTGAATTACATCCCCTGTATGATTACGATAGGAAACTTCATTTGTGGATTGCTGGCGATTCATTCCTTGCTATATCACAACATTCATTCAGCAGTGCTTTTTATTTTTACAGGCATGTTCCTTGATTTCTTTGACGGGATGGCTGCTCGTAAGCTGAATGCCGTTTCTGATATGGGGAGAGAACTGGATTCGTTTGCCGATCTGGTTACGTTTGGGGTGGCTCCTGCTATGCTTGCTTACAGTGTCGCGTTGTATACCCTGCCATTTATCGGGATCTTATGCGCATTGACGTACAGCATTTGCGGAATGCTTCGCCTCTCTAAATTTAACATTGAACAAAGCAAGCTCCCGACGTTTATCGGTATGCCGATTCCGTTTGCGGGCATGTGTCTCGTTATTTTAAGCTTCACCTATAACCCGATCCTTCTGGCAATCGGCACTTGCGGACTTTCATATTTGATGGTGAGTAAAATAAAATTCCCTCATTTTAAAAAACATGCGGCAGAAAACCTGGAGTCTGGGAGATGGAATTAGTTCAGCAGCTCATAGCGGATTACGGTTATCTCGCTATTTTTTTGATGCTGGTATTAGGAATTGTAGGATTGCCGATTCCAGATGAAGTGATGATGACCGTTGTTGGCTATTTCACGCATACCGATGTATTGAATTATGAGCTTTCGATATTGATCAGTTTTGTCGGGGCTTTGTTAGGTATGCTGATCAGCTACATGATTGGCAGAAAAGCTGGACGCCCGTTTATCGACAAGTACGGCAAGTGGGTCGGCTTAAAAGAAAAAAGAATGATGAAAGTAGAAAAATGGATGAAGAAATACGGTCCATATTCTCTAATTTTAGGTTATTTTATTCCTGGCGTCAGACATGTGACGTGCTACTTTTCGGGGATCGGCAAAATGGATCTGAAAACGTATGTTGCGTTTGCGGCAATCGGCGCCTTTTTATGGTGCTTTGTTTTTATTACAATCGGAAGGGTTATAGGGATTATTCATGTTTAATACGGCTGTAAAGATTCTGTATCGATCATTGATAGAGCTGACGAATCATCGTCTGTCATCCTATCTGATTAAAGGATTTTGCGAGTCAAAAATCAGCAAACCGGTCATTCCGCTTTTCTCAAAACATTTTCGGCTGAATTGGGATGATGTGGACGGTACGGCTGCTGATTACGGATCGCTGTCTGAATTGTTTATTCGACAAATAAATCTGGAGCGGCGCCCTGTGTCAAAAGAGGCGCATGCGGTGGTCAGCCCTGTTGACGGTGTGGTTCAGACGGTAGGAATCATCAACCCGAATCAAACCTTTACGGTGAAGGGAAAAGATTACTCATTCGCTGAGCTGACCGGCTGTAAAAGCGCAGACCATCAATACAATGGCGGTTACTTCGTCGTGCTGTATCTAAGCCCGAGGCATTATCACCGTTTCCATTCTCCGATCAGCTGCAGGTATCAAAAGCTGGCCGAGCTCGGAAATCGCTCATACCCGGTAAATCAATTAGGCTTAAAATACGGGAAAGATGTGCTGTCGAAAAATTACCGGTTTGTGTACGAGCTGAATAGCGGCAGCCGAAATGTCCTGATGATTCCTGTCGGCGCGATGAATATTAATTCTATCGTGCAGACGAATACCCGTGCTGAATTGGAGATCGGCGAGGAGCTGGGATACTTTTCATTCGGGTCAACCGTCATTTTGATTTTTGAAAAAGACGCGTTCCAGCCGTCCGCCCATTTAGCAGAAGGCCAAGAAGTTCAAGTCGGAGAACTGATAGGTTATGAAGAGTAAAAAGAGGAGCTTGCATAAACGCAGCGCCTCTTTTTTTGAAGAAAGGTGAGACTTATGGAGAAACAAATCATCAGCTGGATTACAGATTATCAGAACACCGGAGATGAAGCCGTCCTGCGGCAAGTGCGAGAAGTGTGCTGGCCGATCGTTGAAGCGGTTTTGCAAGAGAAGGCAATAGATAATGAACAAGCGAACAATTTGCGCGAAAAAGGAATCGAGCGGTTTCCATTCATCATCAGCAAATACCAAGCGGATGTGCAGCTTCCGGTTGAGACATTTTTACGAAATACGTATCGGTTTTACTTTCATCAGGTGATGAGAGAATCCAGCTAAAGCTTCTTTCAACAGAGAAGCTTTTTTTGTTGGCAGGAAAAGGAAACTTTTTCTATATCTATCTCGTAATGACTAGAGAACCTAGCAGAAAAGGAGAGATAGAATTGAAACGAATGATAGTGAGAATGACCCTGCCGCTGCTGATCGTTTGTCTGGCGTTTTCTTCTTTTTCAGCCTCTGCCCGTGCTGCTTCTGAAGAAAAATATTGGGGTTCATGGATTGAACGACATGCACAGCCGCTGGATGCTTCCAATGCTTCAAACAAAGACCTTCGCTTTCTAAAGAAGGTGCTGAAGGGAAAACGAATCGTTCAGTTAGGAGAAACCACACACGGCGCTGGCGAAATGAATGCCACAAAGGTCAGAATGATCAAATATCTCCACGAAGAGCTGGGATACGATGTATTGGCCTTTGAGTCTGGCTTCCCTGATACAAATGCATCCTACCTTAATATCGACCAATTAACCCCTAAAAGCACGATGAAAAACTCCATTTACGCTGTATGGCACACAGAAGATGTCGTTGAATTGTTTGATTACATGAAAGAGCAAAAAGAGAAAGGCGATCCGCTGATCCTTACCGGTTTTGATATTCAAAGCATGAAGAATTCATTCAAGGATGCTGCGACTCAATGGGTAAAACCGGTGGACTCTGAGAAAGCAGAGTTGCTCTCCCAATCAGAAAATGATTTTTCAACATTAGTGACAGACAGCAATACGTTTGATGAATTTTCGAAAAAGAAGGAAAAGCTTGTGAAAAACTATCAGAAGCTGATCAAGTTCACTAAAATACATGCTTCAGAGCTAAAAGAAAACCTTCCAAAAGAGCCGAAAGCTTTTGAGATGTTTATGCATTCTCTTCAGCTGAGAATTGACGTGATGGAAACGTATATGCTGGAAGAAATGAAAGAAAAACTAGAGGAGTATCCGGAGAATATTGAGGATTTTTCATTTTTTATGAGAGACCGCATGATGGCTGAACAATTTCAGTGGGTAGCCGACACCCTTTATCCGAAAAAGAAAATCATTGTCTGGGGCCACAATTACCATCTACGCAAACAGAATACGAAGATGATAAAGGACTGGGTACAGCTAAACGGCCCTAACATGGGTGATTATTTGCCGGAGCGGCTGAAAAAACAAACATATACGATTGGCATTTATGCTTACTCAGGTGCAAGTCTGGATAGTTCTGATAATAAGACGGTTATGCCGGTTACAAGCCCGCCGCCGTCTGGAAGTCTTGAAGCTTTGCTGAAAGCGGCAGACCGACCGGCTGTTTTTGTTGATTTTCTCCATACAAAAAACAAGAAAGGCACTTCGTGGATGTATACCCCGCGGACTGCGCTCTATTGGGGGTACATGGAAGAGCAGATGATCCTGAAGGAACAATATGATGGTGTCATTTGGCTGGAGCATATCACGCCGTCAGTCATCAAGTGAGCGGTGTCCCCTGTGCTATAACAGGCGGAGTGCACCTTTTGTTTGATAGTTTTCAGATAACTACATTGATTAGTAAATGAATGGAAAATACTTGTCTACTGTGAGAAACCCTTGTGCCGCTTAGGTTTGTAAGAGCTTGGATATTTTTATCAGTCTGGGCGGATCTGTTCATCTTTGCGGCATTTTCCTGTATGATATAGTAAGAGTGTGCATAGCAACTAACTATAATTGAACAGGGTGTTTAAAACATGGAAAAACAATACAGAGTATTACTTTACTATAAATATGTTCCGATTGAAGATCCAGAGGCGTTTAGAGAGCAGCATCTGGCTTTTTGTAAGGAGCTTGGTTTGTTAGGCCGTATCCTTGTTTCTTCTGAAGGAATTAACGGTACGGTATCAGGTACGGTTGAACAGACTGAAAAATATATGGAAACAATGAAAGCTGATCCTCGTTTTGCGGACATGGTATTTAAAATTGATGAAGCAGAAGGCCATGCCTTCAAAAAAATCTTCGTCCGCCATAAAAAAGAGCTTGTAACGCTTCGTCTTGAAGATGATGTCGATCCGAACGAAACAACAGGCCAGCATTTGAAGCCTGCAGAATTTTATGAGAAGATGCAGGATCCAAACACAATTGTCATCGACGCGCGTAACGATTACGAGTATGACCTTGGCCATTTCAGAGGTGCGGTCCGTCCTGACATCGAAGCCTTCCGCGAATTACCTGAATGGATTGAAGAACACAAAGATATGCTTGAAGGCAAAAAGATTTTAACGTACTGTACAGGCGGCGTGCGCTGTGAAAAGTTTTCAGGATGGCTGGTGAAGCAAGGCTTTGAAGATGTAGCACAGCTTGACGGCGGAATCGTGACATACGGAAAAGATCCTGAAGTGCAAGGCAAGCTTTGGGACGGCCAGTGCTACGTATTTGATGAAAGAATCAGCGTGCCTGTCAACCGTGTTGAGCATGTGATTGTCGGCAAGGACTACTTTACAGGAGAACCGTGTGAGCGGTATGTGAACTGCGCAAATCCATCTTGCAATAAAAAAATGATATGCACACCGGAAAATGAGTATAAATATATGCGCAGCTGCAGCCACGAATGCCGCACGAACCCAAGAAACCTGTATGTGAAAGAGCATAATATGACAGAAGAAGAAGTAAACGCAAGACTGGCAGCGATTGAAACAGAAGATCACGCTGCTGCTGAATAATAAAAAGAACACCTCGGATTGAGGTGTTCTTTTTTCTATATGCTTTCGGTTTGGCTGTTTGCGGAAACCCATTCTTTTTGGCGGAAGGCCTTTTCCCATTTTGATACCACGATACAGGCGATCGCATGTCCCGGTACGTTCACGCCTGTTCTCGCCATGTCCATGACGCGGTCAACACCCGCGATAATGGCAACGCCTTCAGCCGGCAGTCCTACAGCATTGGCAGTCGCCAGAAGAACTACAAGCGATCCTGAGGGTACAGCTGCAATGCCTTTACTGGTCATCACAAGCACAAGCATCATGAGCAGCTGCTGGGACAATGTCATGTCTACTTGAAAGGCCTGTGCGAGAAAGATACAAGAAACCGATAAATATAAGCTGGAGCCGTCACAGTTCAATGACAAGCCGGAGGGAACGACAAATGATACCACTCGTTTGGGACAGCCGTATTTCTCCATTCTATCCATCAGCTGAGGGAGAATGGTTTCAGTGCTGGTGGTGGAAAATGCAATTAAAAACAGATCCCATATCATTTTCAATACTTCGAAATACTTAATCTGAAAGATGAGACCGACAAGCGGAAAGAGGACAAAGAGGATCAGGAACAGGCCAAGGAATACGGTGCCAACCAGCTTAAACATAGGGAGGAGGAGTTCAATGCCATATTGGCCTACAGAAGCAGCCATCAGGGCTAACACGCCGATAGGAGCAGTGACCATGACGATTTGTGTGAGCTTGAACATAATCTGAGCTGTAGATTCAAAAAACTTCATTACTGGTTCAGAAGCTTTGCCGATACCAGCTGCGGCGACACCAAATAAAATGGCGAAGAAAATAACGGCAAGCAAATCATTTCTGGCCATGACATCAATAATGTTTGTAGGGATGATATCCAGGACCATTTGCTTGAAATCAACAACTTTGTCTGTGTAGCCGGAAAGTTCATGAATATCTTTTTTTGCCAAATGGGAGAGGTCAAGCCCGACACCTGGTTTTAAGACATTCGCTAATAAAAGTCCAAGCCCTAATACCAACGTTGTAATCACTTCGAACCAAATGATCGTCTTGATGCCGAGACTGCCCATTTTTTTCATGCTTCCGCTTCCTGCGGCTCCAATGACAATGGTAGAAAATACAATCGGCACAACAATCATTTTAATCAGGCGGATAAATCCATCTCCGACAGGCCTCAGTGCCATCCCGAAATCAGGAAAAAAGTGGCCGATCACCGCGCCGACAGCCAAAGCGATTAAAATTTGAAACGCGATTAATTTTTTCAAATGAATCCCCCTTTAGAACGATAGAATGTAGGCATATTCATATCATTCGTGATTCAAATGCAAACACCTTTTTTCAAGTTATTTTATTTTGATAGCGCTTTCATTATGTTGGCGAAAAAGTCCCCCACCGCAGGGGGGACTTTTTTACTTCATTTGAATGTGCTTTAGATCTTCTTCAGAGGTATTTGTGAAAATAACCGGTGTTATGGCTGAAGCGGCATGCTGCTTGATGTAATTGAGATCAAAGGTGAGAAGCAGTTCGCCTTGTTTGACGGCTTGTCCGCTTGTGACATGTGCTTCAAAGCCTTCCCCATTCAGTTTGACGGTATCGATGCCGACATGAATCAGGATTTCAGTGCCTCCGGCGCTCATAAAGCCGATGGCGTGTTTTGTTGGAAAGATCGAGACGATCTCGCCGTCCGCAGGTGCAACGACTTTTCCTTCTGATGGAATAATCGCAAATCCCTCGCCCATCATTTTTTCTGAAAAGACTTGATCAGGCACATCCCCTAAAGAGACTGTTTCTCCTTTAATCGGATAAATAAAGGTCTCACCGGAATCGGGCTTCTGCGGTTTGTCAGTTACCGTGTCCAGCGCGGCGGCGGTGGAAGGGACGCCTCCGGCCATGATTGTTTTGATGTCGTCTTTTAAGGCATCGGACTTGGTTCCGAATATTGCTTGGAAGTTGTTGTTGACCTCCAGCACACCTACTGCACCAAGCCGTTTTAATTCATCCTTGCTGACTTGGCTTGGCTGATGAACGGTCACACGAAGCCTTGTGATACATGCATCCAGGTTAGCGATATTTTGCTGTCCGCCCAAGGCCTGCAGCACGTGAAAGGCAAGCTGGTCTTTTGCAACTGGAGCTTTCTCCTCATTCTGACCGTCTTCATCTGTCTCACGGCCGGGCGTTTTCAAATTCCATTTCAGAATCGCAAATCGGAACAAATAATAATAAATGAAAGCAAACACGATCCCGACAGGAATGACAACCCAGCCGTTTGTTGACAGTCCGTAGTTCAAGACGTAGTCAATCCCGCCGCCTGAGAACGTATAGCCGTGGCGGACATGGAATAAATCACAAACGACAAAGATGACGCCGGCAAGAATAGAGTTAATCAAATAGAGCACGGGCGCAACGAACAAGAAAGAAAACTCAACCGGCTCTGTAATTCCGGTCAGCATAGATGTGAGTGCCGCAGAAATCATCACGCCGGAGATCATTTTTTTCTTTTCCGGACGCGCGGTATGGATAATGGCAAGAGCAACGGCCGGCAGACAGAAAATCATGTAAGGGAAATCCCCCATCATAAAGCGCCCGGCTGTCGGGTCTCCCGCGAAAAACCTTGTCAGGTCGCCGGTTACGGTGTTGCCTGTTGACGGGTCTGTGTATTCTCCCATCATAAAATAGAAAGGCGTATAAAAAATATGATGCAGGCCAAAAGGAATCAGCAAACGATAGATCGTTGCATAAAAGAACAGTCCGACTGTTGAATCGGCAATTAAACTGCTGGCTGCGTTAATTCCGTTTTGGATCAGCGGCCAAACGAATGAGAAAATGACACCGATCACCAATGAACTGACGGAAGTAATAATTGGGACAAAGCGTTTTCCAGAGAAAAATCCAAGGACCGGATGCAGCTCGATTGATGAAAACCGCTTATATAAATAGGCGGCGAGAAGCCCGATAATGATTCCTCCGAAAACCCCCATATCAATCAGGTGCTCGGCTCCTTCATACGGAGGCTGAAGGCCGAGTAATTTTCCCATATTGTCGAGGGTGACGGTTAAAATTAAGTATCCGATGACAGCGGCAAGTCCGGCTACACCTTCTCCGCCGGCTAATCCGATCGCGACCCCCACGGCGAAAATCAGCGGGAGATTATCGAATACAACGCCGCCCGCATCCTTTATAATAGGAATGTTCAGTAAATCCTTGTCTCCGAAACGGAGCAAAAGACCTGCTGCCGGCAGGACGGCAACCGGAGTCATCAACGCGCGGCCAAGCTGCTGCAGAATTTGAAATGCCTTTTTAAACATGACAGTCTCCTTTTATTGTGTTATGAGAATGATGCACTCTTTAATTTTTGAGCTGCTTTATAATCGGCGATAACGGTTACATGATTGTGTTTTTGAAGAATGGAGGCTGGTACTTCTGTCGTGACAGGACCTTCAGCCATCTTTTGAATGGCGTCTGCTTTTTCCTCGCCGCTTGCTAAAAGCACAATATGTTTGCTGAATTCCATGATGGTTTTAATGCCCATTGAAATCGCGAGTCTCGGCACCAGCACCGGATCACCGCCGAAAAATCTGGCATTTGCCTGTATCGTGCTTTCCGAGAGCTTCACAACACGTGTCCGGTCTTCAAAATCAGATCCCGGTTCATTGAAACCGATATGGCCATTGGCGCCGATGCCGAGAATCTGGACATCAATGCCTCCCGCTTGGCGGATGAGATCCTCGTATACTTTGCATTCCGCCTCAAGCTGCGGATTGTCTCCTTGCGGGATATGAATATGATCAGGCTGCATATTGATATGCTGAAAAAGATGCTCATGCATAAAATGGTTATAACTTTGCGGATGAGATGGAGAGAGACCAGCGTATTCATCCAAATTAAATGTAGTAACCTTTGAAAAATCAATTTCGCCTGCCTGATAGTCTGAAATCAACTGCTTATACAAGCCGACCGGTGTGCTTCCTGTTGCCAGGCCGAGAACGGCATTTCTCTTAGCTTGCATTTGTTCTTTAATAATGGCAGCGCTTAACTTACAGAGTTCTTCGTAGTGCTCGGCGATCAGAATCTTCATGTGACACCCCCTCAAAGAGATAGACAAGCACCATATTTGTTATGACCAATTTATAATACTTGTCATTACGAATTTAGCACCGCCCTTATCAAACTGTCAATATTAATTTCTGAAAATTTGTTATAAAAGAAGGATACAAATCTTTCATATTGGGATGGCAAATGGTATTATGGTCTCAATCAAAAAGCACGGATTGCATACAGAATGGGGAGAATGAAATGACAGCTTTATATTCTGTTATCAAGTTTAAAATCATTGAGTTAATTAAATCGGGCAAATATCAGGCGAATGATCAGCTGCCGACGGAGAGTGAGTTTTGCGAACAATATGATGTCAGCAGAACAACTGTGAGACTGGCCCTTCAGCAGCTGGAGCTTGAGGGATATATTAAAAGAATTCAAGGAAAAGGGACATTTGTATCGGCGGCAAAAATACAAACGCCGATTCCGCATAAGATTACGAGCTTTGCAGAACAAATGAGAGGCCTTCGTTCTGAATCAAAAGTGCTTGAGCTTGTTGTGATTCCTGCCGATCACTCCATTGCCGAGCTTTTGAAAATGAAAGAGAATGAACCTGTCAACAAGCTTGTCAGAGTCAGATACGCCGAGGGGGAACCTTTGCAGTATCATACCTCATATATTCCCTGGAAGGCGGCACCGGGGCTGGCGCAGGAAGAATGCACCGGCTCGCTGTTTGAATTGTTAAGGACAAAATACAATATTGAAATCAGCAGGGGCACGGAATCGATCGAACCGATTTTAACGGATGAAACGATCAGCGGCCACTTATTAACCAATGTCGGAGCGCCTGCGTTTTTATCAGAATCCCTTACCTATGATAAAAATGAAGAAGTGGTGGAATATGCGCAAATTATTACCCGGGGAGACCGAACGAAATTCACCGTAGAACAGTCATATCATTCATAAAGCAATGTGTTTTAAGAAGGGAATGGTGGTTCTATGTTTTTATTTACGAATGGAAAAGTGCTGTGGGGAGCAGTGATTGCTGCATTCATCTTTTCAATTGTATTTTACCCTTTTCTGCCGACGCAGATGCCGATTCATTATGATGTTGCGAACAGTCCGGATCTGACGGTTAACAAGCTGGCGGGGACTGTGATGCTGCCTGTTTTGATGGTGGTGTTTGCATGGGCGCGGAAGATCAATTGGCAATTTGTATTCGCAGTGTATATTTTGCTGATTTGCCACATTGTCGTCCTTTGTTTAGCGATCTAAATCAAACAGCCAGATAAAACTGGCTGTTTTCTTTAATTTCAGCTTCATCTGACAATGAATGTGGTGTATAATAGCTGATGATCCTAAAGAATATTCTGAAATTTATAGGTGTGAAGCGGCGTATCATGAAAGGAAGGGCTGTATGTTTTTTGCAGCCTTAAAAAGACTGAATATTTAAACAATTATATGAAAGGTGTGCTGATTAGATTGAATAAGCTTATCGAACGAGAAAAAACTGTATATTATAAGGAAAAGCCCGACCCGTCTTCCTTGGGGTTTGGACAATATTTTACAGATTATATGTTTGTGATGGACTACGAAGAGGGAATTGGATGGCATCATCCAAGAATTGCACCGTACGCACCGCTTACGCTCGATCCGTCTTCATCTGTTTTTCATTACGGCCAGGCTGTTTTTGAAGGATTAAAAGCATACAGAACAGAGGATGGCAGGGTGCTCCTGTTCCGTCCGGATCAAAATATCAAACGGCTGAACAGATCGTGTGAGCGCATGAGCATGCCCCCTTTAGACGAAGAGCTGGTGCTTGAGGCATTGACACAATTAGTTGAGCTGGAGAAAGATTGGGTTCCAAAGAAAAAAGGAACGTCACTGTATATTCGTCCTTTTGTCATTGCCACAGAACCGAGTCTCGGTGTGAAGGCATCCAGGAGCTATACATTTATGATCGTGCTTTCGCCTGTCGGCTCCTATTATGGCGACGATCAGCTGAAGCCGGTTAGAATCTATGTCGAAGATGAGTATGTGCGGGCGGTCAACGGCGGAGTCGGATTTGCAAAAACGGCTGGGAACTATGCCGCCAGTCTTCAGGCACAGCGGAAAGCGAATGAGCTGGGCTATGACCAGGTGCTGTGGCTGGACGCCATTGAAAAGAAATATGTGGAAGAAGTAGGGAGCATGAACATCTTTTTCGTCATAAACGGGGAAGCTGTCACACCTGCTTTAAGCGGAAGCATTTTAAGCGGGGTTACACGTGCGTCTGCGATTGAACTGATTCGAAGCTGGGGCATTCCGGTTCGTGAAGAGAGAATATCGATTGATGAGGTGTATGCGGCCTCTGCACGCGGAGAATTGACAGAGGTCTTCGGCACAGGCACGGCAGCCGTCGTTACGCCTGTAGGTGAACTCAACATTCATGGAAAAACGGTGATTGTAGGCGAAGGGCAAATCGGGGAGCTATCAAAAAAGCTGTATGAAACGATAACAGATATTCAGCTTGGAAAGGTGAAAGGCCCGTTTAACTGGACAGTGGAAGTGTGAAAATCGAAAAAGAACCTGCCCGAAGGCAGGTTCTTTTTATTTTGAATGAGTCATATCAGCATTCGGCTGGCTTTTGCGGTTCTTTACATAATACATTGCATAGCAAATGGCCATAAACGGAACACCGCAATAGAGTGCGATTCTTTGATTCGGATCAAAGGCAATGCCAACAACGGAAGCCAGGCATAACAGGAACGCGGCAATCGGCACGAACGGATACAAAGGGGTTCTGTATTTCAAATCAGTAACCTTGTTTCCCGCTTCGATATAACGTTTTCTGAACATGAATTGAGAAGCAGCGATACCCATCCACACGACAACGACAGCAAAACCGGAAATCGACACGAGCACAACGTATACAGTGTCTGGCGCAAATACGCTGGACAGCAACGACAGAATGCCGCCGATCATGCTGAACACCAGCGCGTTAAAAGGGGTTCCTTTTGACGTCAGCTTTGCAAATGTCGGATGAAGCGTTTTTTCTTTTGATAAAGACCACAGCATCCGGGAAGAAGCGTAGAGTCCGGAATTAGCCGCTGACAGGATCGCTGTCAGGATAACAAAGTTCATGATATCGGCTGCGTATGGTACACCGACTCTGTCAAAGACAGCGACAAACGGGCTTTTGATGACACCTGCATCTTGAATCGGAATCAGCCCTGACAGCACAAAAATTGTTCCGACAAAGAAGAGTGAGAGACGCCAGACCGTTGTTTTAATCGCTTTTGGTATCGTCTTGTCAGGATCAACGCTTTCACCGGCTGCGATTCCGATTAGTTCCGTTCCCGAAAAGGCAAAATTGACGGACAGCATCGTCATCAAAATCGGGACAAATCCATTTGGGAAAAGCCCGCCTTCCGCCATGAAGTTGGACAGCATCGGAGCGGCTTCTCCGCCTTTGATCGGGATGATGCCGAACATGGCAGAGCCGCCTAAAAGAATAAATAATACAATGGCTAATACTTTGATGCTGGAAAACCAAAATTCTGATTCAGCGAAAAACTTGACCGAAAATGCGTTAAGCAAGAAAATGAACAGCGCAAAGACGGCACTCCACATCCAAACCGATGTATGGGGGAACCAGCGCTGCATTAACAGGCCGGCTGCTGTGAATTCTGATCCCAATGCCACGGTCCATGTCAGCCAGTATAGCCAAGCGACCGTAAATCCGGTGCCCGGCCCTATGTATTTGGCTGCATAGGTGTGAAAGGCGCCGGTCACAGGCATGGCGACTGACAGCTCACCGAGGCATAGCATGACCAGATAGACGATGCCGGCACCGACTAAGTAGGCGAGTATCGTTCCAGCCGGGCCTGCTTGCTGAATGGTATAACCTGAGCTTAAAAACAGCCCGGTTCCGATGACACCTCCCAAGGAAAGCATAAAGAGGTGCCGGCTTTTCATACTTCTCTGAAAGGTTGTCTCATTCTTGTTGTGGGCAGAGTTCATCTTTTTCCAACTTTCTATCGGCGATTTATTTCCTTCCTAATAAAAAATCTCATGTCAGGAAGTGACACGAGACTCCGGCGAACCGGCTTTAAGTTAGAATATACAAACTATTCCGATAAGTCAAGTTGTTTTTAAAGAGCGGGCCCAAGCCGCAATTTCTTGAATATCTTCGGGTTTTGTCCGGCAGCAGCCGCCAATCAGCCTCGCCCCTTTTTCATGCCAGGTGCGGGCGCTCGCCCCGTAAGATTCTGCGCATGCTGCGCCGTTCCACGTTTTTGTTTCCGGATCATATTGCTCACCTGAATTCGGGTAGACAATGATCGGTTTTGACGTGTTCTTTTTTAACTCCTCTATCAAGGAAGGGATATGCTGAAGCGGCGTGCAGTTGATGCCGAGCGCTGCAATTTGGCGGTGTTCATCAAGCCATGATGCGCAGTCAGCTGCAGGTGTTCCGTCACTGATATGCAGGCCGTCTTTAGCGCTGAAGCTGATCCATGCATACGTTTCAGGAAATTCCTTCAACAGCCGAACAATCGCTTTGGCTTCAGTCAGACACGGAATCGTTTCGCATGCCAAAACATCAGCTCCGGCTTCAATCAGCGCCTTCATCCGGGGGCGATGAAATTCAATCAGTTCATCTTCTGATATTGCGTAGTTGCCGCGATACTCAGACCCGTCTGCAAGATAAGCGCCATAAGGGCCTATAGAAGCCGCAATGATCGGTTTTGGCCGATTCAAACGGTTCTCTTCAAGCGACCAAAATTCATCACGTGCTTCAGCTGCGATGCTGACGGACAACTCGATGAGCCGGCGTGCTTCCGCTTCGCTCAGCCCGCGTGCGGCAAAGCCTTCAAATGTAGACTGATAGCTGGCAGTGATTGCACAATCGGCGCCTGCCGCGAAATAATCAGTATGAACTTGTTTAATCAGCTCCGGCTCTTCCATCAGGATTTTTGCCGACCACAGACTGTCATTCAAATCACAGCCCTTGCGTTCAAGCTCGGTCGCCATGGCGCCGTCTAGCACAATAAGCGGGTATGTATCTAGTATGTGTTGGATAGGATTCATAGAATGTACCGATGCCTTCTTTCAGATTTTTTTGAAAAAGATATGAAAATCGTAATGGAGGTTTACGTGTTTGTCAATAAACGCAAAAAGAGAAAGGTGTTCAGCCCATATGTCTGAACACCCTTTTCTTATGATATTTGTTTGTTGTGCGTGTCAGTCTTTGTGTCTGAAACCGGCCAGCACTCAATGCCATTGTGGTTTTTGAGCACATCTTTATAAAAGACCGGATCTTTGCCTGCTTTTTTCTGGCGTGTATAGTCTTTCAGCGCCGTAAAAACAACTTTTGATAGTAAGAAAATCGCGATTAAATTCACGACGACCATCAAACCCATGAACAAATCAGCAAGATCCCAGACGAGCTGGACTTTGGCAACACAGCCAAACACGATCATTGCCAGCACGCCGATACGGTAGACAAAAATCAGTTTTTTGCTTTTGTTCAAAAAGCCGATATTGGTTTCGCCATAATAATAGTTTCCAATTAGAGCACAGAATCCGAATAACAAAATCAGAATGGCGAGAAAGCCTGATGCCCATGATCCGACATGGGAGCTGAGGGAGGCTTGTGTCAAGGCGATTCCGCTCAGACCCGGAGTATGATAAGCATCCGAAAACAGGATGATAAAGGCAGTGCTTGTACAAATGACCAGTGTATCTGTCAGTACACCAAAAGCTTGGATCAGCCCCTGTTTGACGGGATGGCTTGTTGTGGCGGTGGCAGCGGCATTCGGTGCGCTTCCCATTCCCGCTTCGTTTGAAAAGATTCCCCGTCTGACGCCTTGCATGAGTGCCGCGCCCAAAGCCCCGCCGGCGGCCTGGTCAAAACCAAACGCATTTTTCACGATTAGCGCAAGCACACCTGGCAGCTGCGTAATGTTGGAGAAAATGACGAAAAACGCAACTCCGATATACAGGACAGCCAATACGACGACAATGGATTCAGCCAGCTTTGCAATGCGCTTGACTCCGCCAAAAATAATCGTGCCGAATACAGCAATTAAAATGAGTCCCAATGTCAGGCGGTTTGTGCCAAACGCGTTTTCAAAGGCAAGGCTGACTGTATTGGATTGAACCGAGTTGAAGACGATACCGAACGATAAGGTGATTAACACAGCGAACAGCGCGCCCATCCACCTTTTGTTCAGCCCTTTTTCCATGTAATAAGCCGGCCCGCCGCGGAAGCCGTTTATATCTTTTACTTTATAAATCTGAGCCAGTGTGCTTTCCACAAAGCTGGATGCTGATCCGATAATGGCGATAATCCACATCCAGAAAATTGCACCGGGCCCGCCGAGTGCAATGGCGATAGCAATGCCCGTAATATTTCCCGTTCCGACACGGGCTGCCATGCTGATGCAAAAGGCTTGAAACGGAGAAATGGTGTTTTTCGACCGGGAAGCAGCACCTTCTCTTAATACCCTGACCATTTCTTTCAGCATGCGAACCTGTAAAAACTTAAGCCTGAACGTAAAATAGATTCCCAGAGAAAGGAGCAAAACAATTAATAGCTTTGACCACAAAAGATCATTTGCAATACCGACGATATGTTCCAGGATTTGCTGCATACAATCACCTCTTTTTTCATGTTTAAAAAATGCTGAGCTCCCACTCCTGCGCCATATGCTTCAGCAGCATACCGCCAGTGAGGCTGTTGCCGTATTCATCAATGGCAGGCCCGTAAATGCCGATGCCGCATCCGGATTGAAAAGGCTGTTCTCTTCTAGCGCTTGGGGGCACCAGCGCCATGATGCCGCCGGAGACGCCGCTTTTGGCAGGCACGCCGACAAACGCCGCATATTTGCCTGAAGCGTTGTACATGCCGCACGTCAGCATTAATGCCTTGGCCAATTTTGCCACATCTTTTGGAATCACCTGCTCGCGTCGAATCGGATGATACCCGTCATGAGCAAGGATCAGGCCGATCAACGCAATGTCTTCTGTGGTGCTCTCCATAGCGCATTGCTTCAAGTACACCTCAAGTGTTTCTTCTACTTCAGCTTCTAAAAAGTTTGTTTCTTTTAAATAGTAGGCCAGCGCTCTGTTGCGGTGGGCGGTTTCCCATTCAGAACGGAATACTTCCTCATGAATTCTCGGCCGTTTTCCTATCAAAGTTTCCATCACCGAGTAAAGAAACTCGAGCTTTTCGTATGCCGATTCTCCGGGAAGAATCGAAGCGATGGTGAGGGCCCCCGCATTGATCATGGGATTGAAGGGCTTTCCCGGCTTGTTGATTTCGAGCCGAATGATTGAATTAAAGGCGTCGCCTGTCGGCTCGACATCTACGCGGTCCAGCACATAGGGAATGCCGCGGCTCATGCAGGCGGCAATAAAGCTAATCACTTTTGAAATGCTTTGCAGGGTAAAAGAGACGTTCCAGTCGCCGGCGTGTATCATCGTTCCATCAGGCTCCAATACACAGATGCCGAGCTGTGAATCATTGACTTTTCCTAAAGCGGGGATATAGTTTGCGCTTTGTCCATTGGCGGCAAAAGGGCGATAGTATTCAACCCAATCATGAAGCTGTAACGCCGTGTTTATGTCTTTCTGGTGCTCTTTTATCAATTCTTTCATCGAATTCCTCCTCACTGATTTTTTTCTTAAAGGACTGAGGTGTATCAAAACGAAGGCTAAAGGGGCGTTAAACGCTTTCATAATAGCGGAAGGTATAATTACTGTATAATGGAGACTACGGAATCATACAAAATACGACAAAAACATTTTGAAAATAAGCAGTAAGATTTATAAAAACCTCATGTTCTGGGTCAAAAGCAATTTGCAGGTTTTCTCCCGATTCCCCAAAATAAAAAGCGAGGATGTGATCAACATAAAACTGGAACGGTTTATTGAAAAAGACGGATATATACTGGCCCTCATGCTGATAACGGTGCCGCTGGCCGGTGAACTGAAATTTTATCCCCTCAATGAAGAATTCCGGGTCAGCTTTGGGGCACCGGTTTTTTTCTTCTTTTTATCGCTGTTGCGGCAAGTGCCCGCTGTGCTGCCGGGTTTTCTGACTGGAGCGGCTGTTTTCATCTTTCGCGTCTTTCTGGAATTATGGGGCGGAGGACACAATGGACTGACTCCGATTCTGTATGATCAAGCGTCTGGCTTTTTCTTTTATATGACTTACGCCTGTCTGTTTTCCATATTAAAGGCCAATCGTTTCCGTGAACGGCCGATTATGCTCGGTTTCATTGGGTTTATGATTGAAGTTGTGTCAGATTTTGTCGAGCTGGCTGTGCAATTTCTCATTTTTCATACGGTTGTCACGCCTGAGAAAATCACTGACATTGCGGTGATTGCGATTTCTCACACATTTATTGTGATGAGCTTTTATAGTGTGCTGAAGCTGTATGAAACACAATCGAGAGAAAAACAGACAAGGCAGCAGCACGAGCACATGCTGATGATCGTTTCCAATTTATATGAGGAAACGGTGCACCTAAAAAAGACATTGAAAACGACAGAGAAAGTGACAAACGATTCGTATCAGCTCTATCGGGAAATGAAGGGCAAGGATGTTCAGCTGAGCGGCAGAATCCTGAGACTGGCCGGAGAGATTCATGAAGTGAAAAAGGACAACCAGCGGATATTCGCAGGGCTTTCAAAACTGATTTCGAATGAGAGTTTGAGAGATTATATGAGGGCTTCTGATTTGCTGCAGCTCGTGATTCGAATGAATGAAAAGTACGCTGAAGCACTAGGGAAGCAGATTGATTTTTACTGCTCGATCGAGGGAGAGCATGACGAATATCACGTATTTATCGTGCTTTCGATCATTAATAATCTAACAGCAAATGCGGTAGAGGCTATGGATGAAGAGGGAATGGTCAGCCTGAGGCTCCGTAAGCCAAATGAGAGTATGGTAGAATTCCAGGTGGAAGACAATGGCCCCGGGATTTCCGAGAAAATCGGAGACATTGTGTTTGACCCGGGCTTTACTTCAAAATATGACGAATTTGGCACGCCTTCTACAGGTATCGGACTTTCCTACGTAAAGGAAATCGTGACAGAGCTAGAAGGGGATATCACGTTTGATAATCAGCAGCGGGGAGTGGTGTTTGCCATCAGGCTGCCTGTCCGGCATTTGATTCAGAAAGGGTGAACCGAAAGCTATGCGTTTTTTTATTGCAGATGATGACCGTGCGGTGCGGTCAATTTTAAGGCAGATTATTGAGGACGAAGATCTCGGGGAAGCTGTTGGTGAAGCAGACGACGGAAGCCAAGTGGAAGGGCATATGCTGCAATTTAAGCAGATTGATATTTTATTAATCGATCTGTTAATGCCCGGAAGAGACGGCATTGAGACGATTCGTCAGATCCAGAATACGTACTCCGGCAAAATCGTAATGATCTCTCAAGTGGAGGCGAAGGAAATGGTCGGGGAAGCGTACTCGCTCGGCATCGAATATTTTATCCATAAGCCGATTAACCGCATTGAAATTGTCACGGTTCTCCAAAAGGTGAAGGAGCGGATCGAGCTTGAACACTCGATTGGAGCCATTCAGCATTCTCTAAGCCGGCTTGTCAATCGGACTGAACGGAAAGCGCGTCCCCAGCAGAAGAGTGACAGCGGTTTAAAAGAGGCAGGAACATTCCTGTTGTCCGAGCTGGGCATGATGGGAGAAGGCGGCGCACATGATCTCATGGCGGTCCTGCAGTATTTAGCAGAACACGAGCAATCCGAGCCGCACGAAAAACAAAGCCCTTCGCTAAAACAAATATTCACCCAAGTAGCGGTACGGAAGCTGGGAGCAGGAGCCTCACAGACGGAAGTCAATCGCGAAATGAAAGCCTCGGAGCAGCGTATCCGCAGAGCGATTATTCATTCGCTGCACCATTTTGCTTCACTGGGCACAACTGATTTTTCGAATCCAAAATTTGAAACCTATGCATCGAAATTCTTTGATTTTCCGGTTGTCAGCCAGAAAATGAAAGAACTCCAATCCAAGGATGCAAAACCCCTTGCACCTGCTAGAATAAATATGAAAAAATTCATCCACGTGTTTTTTTTAGAAGCAAAGCTTTTGCATGAGACGATGAAACAAAGAAGGATATAAACCAAACAGCCGGCTGACCAGGCTGTTTTTTTGCTGCGCAGAATTCCGGCCGGACAGTGATTTTCCGCTTTTTTATAAAATATCAGAAAATATAGATATTGACTTATTGTTTATTTGTCTTACAATTAAACAAAAGGATATATGGGAAGGAGCGGATGTGGAAGAAAAATCAATAAAAGCGCTTACAGATAGAGGCTGTATACCCAAATAACAGGAGGTTATGTTGATGAGCCGTATCAGAAAAGCACCCGCTGGAATTTTAGGTTTTCCGGTTGCTCCTTTTAACACACAAGGAAAACTGGAGGAAGAAGCTCTTTTTCAAAACATTGAGTTTTTGCTGAATGAGGGCTTGGAAGCGATATTTATTGCTTGCGGGTCTGGTGAATTCCAATCTCTCAGCCAGAAGGAATATGAGCAAATGGTGGAAGTCGCAGTCTCGGCAGCCGGAGGAAAGGTGCCGGTCTACACGGGGGTGGGCGGCAACCTCAGCACAGCGCTTGAATGGGCGCAGCTGTCGGAGAAAAAAGGCGCCGACGGCTACTTGATCCTGCCTCCGTATTTGGTGCATGGCGAACAGGAGGGGCTGTACCAGTACGCGAAAACGATTATTGAAAGCACTGACTTGAACGCGATTCTTTATCAGCGCGATAACGCAGTTCTCTCTGTTGAACAGATCAAACGTCTGACCGAATGTGAACAGCTTGTCGGTGTCAAAGACGGGGTAGGAAATATGGATTTGAATATCAACCTCGTCTATACGATCGGCGACCGCTTGGGATGGCTCAACGGAATGCCGATGGCTGAAGTGACGATGCCGGTTTATCTGCCGATCGGGTTCCACTCTTACTCTTCAGCGATTTCAAATTATATCCCGCATATTTCGCGAATGTTCTATGATGCATTGAAAAACGGAAATGACGAGCTTGTGAAGGAACTCTATCGGCATGTGATTCTGCCGATCAACGACATTCGCAAACAACGGAAAGGCTACGCCGTATCCTTGATTAAAGCCGGTATGGAAATCATGGGTTTGAATGTAAGGAATACAGCCAGACCGCCTGTCGGCCCGGTTGAAAAAGATCATTATCAGCAATTGGAAGCAATTTTGAAGCAGGCGGCTGACCGTTTTCCGAAAAAAGCCGCGACGGTTTGACCAGAAAAAACACGAAAGGGGCAATGGGCATGTCTGTGATCACGGAACAAAACACGTACCTCAACTTTATTAACGGAGAGTGGGTTAAGTCTCAATCAGGCGATATGGTCAAGGTCGAAAACCCTGCCGATGTGAATGATATTGTCGGATATGTACAGAATTCAACGGCTGAAGATGTGGAACGTGCCGTCGCCGCCGCCAATGAAGCCAAAACGGCTTGGAGAAAGCTGACGGGTGCCGAGCGCGGCCAATACTTATACAAAACAGCGGATATCATGGAGCAGCGCTTGGAGGAAATCGCCGCCTGTGCAACGCGTGAAATGGGTAAAACATTGCCGGAAGCGAAGGGAGAAACAGCCCGGGGGATTGCCATTCTGCGCTATTATGCCGGAGAGGGCATGCGAAAAACGGGTGACGTCATTCCGTCTACTGACAAAGACGCGCTCATGTTTACCACCCGTGTTCCGCTCGGTGTGGTCGGCGTGATTTCTCCGTGGAACTTCCCAGTGGCGATTCCGATTTGGAAAATGGCGCCGGCATTGGTATACGGCAATACCGTTGTCATCAAACCGGCGACAGAAACAGCTGTGACATGCGCAAAGATCATTGCCTGCTTTGAGGAAGCGGGGCTCCCGGCAGGGGTCATCAATTTGGTGACAGGCCCGGGTTCTGTTGTCGGGCAGGGGCTTGCTGAGCATGACGGTGTAAACGCTGTTACGTTTACCGGTTCGAATCAAGTCGGAAAAATCATCGGGCAAGCCGCTTTAGCGAGGGGAGCCAAGTACCAGCTTGAGATGGGCGGCAAAAACCCTGTCATCGTAGCTGATGATGCTGACCTTGAAGCTGCGGCAGAAGCAGTCATAACGGGGGCCTTCCGTTCAACCGGCCAGAAATGCACCGCGACAAGCCGTGTCATCGTACAAAGCGGAATTTACGAGCGCTTTAAAGAAAAACTGCTCCACCGCACAAAAGATATTACAATCGGAGACAGCTTAAAAGAGGATGTCTGGATGGGACCGATTGCTAGCAAGAATCAGCTTGATAACTGCCTGTCATACATTGAGAAAGGCAAACAGGAGGGGGCTTCCCTTTTAGTAGGAGGAGAAAAGCTGGAGAACGGAAAGTATCAAAACGGCTATTATGTTCAGCCTGCCATCTTTGACAATGTGACATCTGAGATGACAATTGCCCAGGAGGAAATTTTCGGTCCGGTGATCGCCTTGATCAAGGTGGACTCGATGGAGGAGGCGCTGAACATCGCCAATGATGTGAAGTTCGGTTTAAGTGCATCCATCTTCACGGAAAACATCGGCCGAATGCTTTCTTTCATTGATGAAATCGATGCCGGACTGGTTCGGATCAATGCAGAAAGCGCAGGTGTTGAGCTGCAGGCGCCTTTTGGCGGCATGAAGCAGTCGAGCTCCCACTCCCGAGAACAGGGTGAGGCAGCGAAGGACTTTTTCACAGCGATCAAAACCGTTTTTGTGAAGCCGTAATGGTGCTGGAAAGAGACGTGCGTCTCTTTCCCGGCTTTATCACAGCCAGCATATGATTCTCTACTTTGAAAAGGAGAAGATACTATGAAAAAAGACTTTGCGAATGTTAGACCGGCGGGCAAAAAAACGTCCGTGCGCTGGTTCATCGTGTTTATGCTGTTTCTTGTGACCTCTATTAACTACGCGGATCGAGCGACGCTTTCCATCACCGGAGATTCCGTCCAGCACGATTTGGGATTGGACTCGGTCGCCATGGGATATGTCTTTTCTGCCTTTGGCTGGGCCTATGTCATCGGACAGCTTCCGGGCGGCTGGCTGCTGGACCGTTTTGGTTCAAAGACTATCATTGCGTTAAGCATCTTTTTCTGGTCGTTTTTTACGCTGCTGCAAGGGGCGATTGGCTTTTTCTCCGCCGGCACAGCGATTATCCTGCTGTTTGCACTGCGTTTTCTGGTTGGTTTATCAGAAGCGCCTTCATTTCCCGGAAACGGCAGAGTTGTTGCCTCATGGTTTCCAAGCTCCGAGCGCGGGACAGCTTCAGCCTTTTTTAATTCAGCACAATACTTCGCAATCGTCATTTTTTCTCCTTTAATGGGCTGGCTTACCCACTCTTTCGGCTGGCATTCCGTCTTCGTTGTCATGGGTATTGCGGGCATTGTTCTGGCTGTCATCTGGCTAAAAACGGTGTATGAACCGAAAAAACACCCAAAGGTTAATGAAGCTGAGCTTGCGTACATCGAACAGGGCGGCGGGCTGATTTCCATGGATGACAGTAAAAGCAAACAAGAAACAGAATCGAAATGGCCTTATATCAAACAGCTGTTAACGAACCGCATGCTGATTGGTGTGTACATCGCGCAATACTGTATTACGACTCTCACCTATTTCTTTCTCACATGGTTTCCGGTATATTTGGTTCAGGCCCGCGGCATGTCTATTCTTGAAGCTGGGTTTGTCGCTTCCCTGCCGGCGCTGTGCGGATTTGCCGGCGGCGTCCTTGGGGGCATTGTGTCAGACATCTTACTCAAAAAAGGCCGTTCACTGACCTTTGCAAGAAAAGTGCCAATCATTGCCGGCATGCTGCTGTCTTGCAGTATGATTGTCTGCAACTACACAGATTCAGCATGGCTCGTCGTTGTCATTATGTCGCTCGCGTTTTTCGGAAAAGGCTTCGGCGCATTGGGTTGGGCTGTCGTGTCGGACACGTCTCCGAAAGAATGTGCAGGATTAAGCGGCGGTTTGTTCAACACTTTCGGGAATATTGCCTCAATTACAACACCGATTATTATCGGATACATTGTCAATGCCACTGGATCTTTCAATGGCGCGCTTGTGTTTGTCGGCGCTAACGCGATTGCGGCGATCCTCAGCTATTTGCTGCTGGTCGGGCCGATCAAACGGGTCGTGTTAAAGAAACAAGAACAAGACCCCGATCAATCGTTGCCTGTCTAATATTTATGAAAGCGCTTTATAAAGGGAGGAAAATGCATGAGTTCACCGATACAAGAGCAGGTTCAAAAAGAAAAAAGATCGAATATTCCCTCAATTTCTGAAATGAAGGTGATTCCTGTTGCGGGACATGACAGCATGCTGCTGAATCTAAGTGGAGCACACAGCCCGTTTTTTACCCGGAATATCGTAATCTTAACAGACAGCAGCGGAAATCAGGGAGTCGGCGAGGTGCCTGGCGGAGAGCATATTCGCCGCACACTGGAGCTGTCAGAGCCGCTTGTTGTCGGAAAATCTATCGGTGCGTACCAGGCGATATTGCAAACGGTCAGAAAGCAGTTTGGCGATCAGGACAGGGGAGGGCGAGGAAACCAGACGTTTGATTTGCGCACCACTGTGCACGCCGTCACCGCACTGGAAGCGGCTTTGTTAGATTTGCTTGGAAAGTTTCTTCAGGAACCGGTCGCGGCTTTGCTGGGCGAAGGGAAGCAGCGTGATGAAGTAAAAATGCTCGGTTACCTCTTTTACATCGGCGACCGAAATCGGACGACCTTGCCGTATCAAAGCGATGAGCAGTCAGATTGTGCCTGGTTCCGTCTGCGCCATGAGGAAGCGCTGACGCCGGAGGCCATTGTGCGTCTTGCCGAATCCGCACAGGAGCGCTATGGCTTTCAGGATTTCAAGCTGAAAGGCGGGGTGCTGCGGGGAGAAGAGGAAATCGAAGCTGTTACCGCATTATCGAAACGTTTTCCAGAGGCAAGGATCACTCTTGATCCGAACGGGGCATGGTCATTAGAGGAAGCTATTGCATTATGCAAAGGAAAGCAAGATGTGCTCGCATATGCGGAAGATCCGTGCGGGGATGAGAATGGCTACTCCGCTCGTGAAGTAATGGCTGAATTCCGCCGCGCGACAGGGCTTCCGACTGCGACAAATATGATTGCGACTGACTGGCGGGAAATGGGTCACGCGATTCAGCTCCATGCGGTCGATATACCGCTGGCTGATCCGCATTTTTGGACGATGCAAGGGTCGGTGCGGGTTGCGCAAATGTGCCATGATTGGGGTTTGACATGGGGCTCGCATTCCAACAACCACTTTGATATTTCCCTTGCGATGTTTACCCATGTGGCAGCCGCGGCTCCGGGGCGGATCACGGCGATTGATACCCATTGGATCTGGCAGGACGGGCAGCGATTAACGAAACAGCCTTTTGAGATTTCTTCTGGCTGTGTCAAGGTGCCGGATAAGCCTGGACTAGGCGTCGATATTGATATGGAACAAGTGGAAAAAGCGCATGAGATCTATCGGAAAATGAATTTAGGCGCACGGAATGACGCGATCCCAATGCAGTTCCTGATCAGCAACTGGGAATTTGACCGGAAGCGTCCATGTCTTGTGCGATAAGTTTGATTGTAAATATTGTCATATCCACTATTTTGTCTTACAATTGAACAACTGAAGGGAGAGTTGTTCGTGTACGAAGGTTTAGAGGATTTGAAAGTCGATACAGTCAATCGGAAAACATTAGCCAAGCAGGTCATCGAACGGATTGTCCATTTATTATCGAGCGGACAGTTGAGGGCCGGAGACAAATTGCCGACAGAAATGGAACTGATGGACATTTTGCATGTCAGCAGGCCGGTGCTTCGGGAGGCACTCAGTTCACTTGAAACGCTGGGCGTCATTACGAGAAAAACACGAGGGGGCACATATTTCAACGATAAAATCGGCATGCAGCCGTTTTCCGTCATGCTTGCCTTGGCCACTGATAATCTTCCGGCTATCATTGAAGCGCGGATGGCGCTAGAACTCGGACTCGTGACAATTGCCGCGGAAAAAATCAATGAGGAAGAGCTTCAGCGTTTGCAGAAGACGATCGACGATATTGCCAACAGCACTGACAATCTTTATGGTGAAGCGGATAAAGAGTTCCATCGAATTATTGCGTTAAGCGCTAATAACCCCGTCGTTGAAGGGATGATTCAGTCCCTGCTGATTACCCATGCGAAAATTGACAGCCAAATTCCGTACAGGGAGAGAGATGTAACTGTCGAATATCACAAAAAAATCTACGACGCCCTTGCCAAAAGAGATCCGTACAAAGCACATTACCACATGTATGAACATCTGAAATTTGTCCGTGACAAAATTTTAAAAGGAATGGATGAAAAATAATGGTGAGCAACCGCAGTTGAAACGTAAGAGCTGCGGTTTTTTTAAAACCAATTTAGAAAACGCTTACTAAGATATGAGGAGTGATTTTCATATGGCGATGAACCTCAGGAAGAACCAAGCGCCCCTTTACATCAAAGTGCATGAAATAGATAACACCGCGATTATTGTAAATGATGGAGGACTGCCAAAGGGCACTGTTTTCTCATGCGGGCTCGTACTTGAAGAGGATGTTCCTCAAGGCCATAAGGTGGCCCTCACCGATCTCAATCAAGGGGACGAGATCGTGCGTTACGGAGAGGTAATTGGATTTGCTGATGAGACGATCAAGCGCGGAAGCTGGATACGGGAATCCCTTGTGAGAATGCCCGATCCCCCGGCGTTAGGCGATCTTCCTCTCGCAAACAGAGTGCCGAAGCCGCTGCCCCCTCTTGAAGGCTATACGTTTGAAGGATACCGAAATGCGGACGGCAGTGCGGGGACAAAAAATATTCTCGGCATCACGACAAGTGTTCAATGTGTTGTTGGCGTTTTGGATTATGCAGTCAAACGAATAAAAGAAGAGCTGCTGCCGAAATACCCAAATGTCGATGACGTTGTGCCGCTGCATCATCAATACGGATGCGGCGTGGCGATCAATGCGCCCGACGCTGTTATTCCGATCCGCACCATTCAAAATCTCGCGAAGCATCCGAACTTCGGCGGAGAAGTAATGGTAATCGGTTTGGGATGTGAAAAGCTCCTCCCGGAAAGAATTGCCTCCGAAAATGATGATGACATTCTATCGCTCCAGGATCACCGAGGTTTTGCGGCGATGATCCAATCCATTTTGGAAATGGCGGAGGAACGGTTAATCAGGCTGAACAGAAGAACCCGGGTGTCATGCCCTGTTTCGGATCTGGTTATCGGCCTGCAATGCGGCGGCAGTGATGCGTTTTCCGGCGTGACGGCGAACCCTGCCGTGGGGTATGCGGCTGATTTATTGGTTCGCGCAGGTGCAACGGTTTTGTTTTCTGAAGTGACAGAGGTGCGGGATGCCATTCATTTATTAACGCCGCGGGCTGTCAGTGAAGAGGTCGGACAATCGCTGATCGAAGAGATGAAGTGGTATGACAGCTATCTCCGGCGGGGAGACGCAGACCGAAGCGCAAACCCGTCACCAGGCAATAAAAAAGGCGGATTATCCAATGTGGTGGAAAAAGCGTTAGGCTCGGTAGCGAAATCAGGCACAAGCCCCATCTCCGGCGTGCTCGGCCCTGGTGAAAGAGCAGAGCAAAAAGGCCTGCTGTTCGCGGCGACACCGGCAAGCGATTTTGTGTGCGGTACCCTGCAGCTGGCTGCGGGCATGAATCTGCAGGTGTTTACGACAGGAAGGGGAACACCATACGGCCTTGCTGCTGCACCGGTGCTGAAAGTATCTACACGGCATTCCTTATCAGAGCATTGGGCGGATTTAATCGATATCAATGCCGGCCGAATCGCGACAGGAGAGGCCAGTATCGAAGACGTAGGCTGGGAGATCTTCAGGACGATTTTGGATGTGGCAAGCGGCCGCAAACAAACGTGGGCAGACCGTTGGGGTCTTCATAATGATTTGTGCTTGTTTAATCCTGCTCCAGTGACTTGATTCATTGTTCTAGAAGATCGAAATTGGAATATGATAATTTACGTACAAAGAACGGAGGGGTTACAGCATGGCATTCATTAGATTCCGAGTGACAAGAATTCAATAGTGAACAACTCTCGCCTGAATGCGAGAGAATCGGGATGAATCCGCCTATGTATGAGCCCTTATATGGTTATCAAAAAAGAGGGTGGCGTGCCTGCCCTTTTTTTGTGCCTTCTAGCATCCCTTCTCTCTACTGCAGGCCGGAGCATGATAAGGGGGAAATGGGATGACAAACCTTAACGAAAAACAGCTTATCACTGAGATTGTCGGGCTTGCACGCAGCCAAGGTTTGACGGTTCATTCTGAGAACGCGCAATTGAATGAAACCGGAATGGACTTTCAAGTTGTATTTGCCAAGGACGACACAGGTATGCCATGGGTGCTGCGAAAACCGCGGCGAAGTGATGTTGTGGAAAGAGCATCTGCAGAAGGCATAACGCTTGCCTTTCTCCGCGCGAATCTGACTGCTGATGTGCCGGATTGGAGAATTCATACACCGGAATTGATCGCTTACCCCATGTTAAAAGGAACGCCGGCTGCTGGAATTGACTTGGAACAAAAGCAATATGTATGGAATATGGATCATCAGCCGCCGTCAGACGACTTTGTCCGCACACTTGCCGACATACTGGCTGAATTACATGGCACGGATCAAATATCTGCTGGGCAATCCGGAATAGAAGTGATAAGGCCAGAAGATTTCAGGCAAATGACAGCAGACTCTATGGTTGATGTGAAGAATAAGCTTGGCGTATCTACGACGCTTTGGGAAAGATGGCAAAAGTGGATAGATGATGATGCATACTGGCCGGGTTTCTCTTCTTTGATACACGGCGATCTCCACCCGCCGCATATCCTTATCGATCAAAATGGACGTGTCACAGGAATTCTGGATTGGACAGAAGCGAAGGTTGCTGACCCAGCTAAGGATTTTGTTCTTTATCAAACCATTTTCGGAGAAAAAGAAACTGCCCGTTTGCTTGAATACTATGATCAAGCAGGCGGCCGGAAATGGGCAAAAATGCAGGAACACATCTCAGAGATGCAAGCGGCATACCCGTTGGAAATAGCTAAATTCGCTCTGCAAACACAGCAGGAGGAGCACGTCAATATGGCGCTAGAAGCACTCGGTGTAACATCGGATTAAGAATTGACTTCGTTTCATGAACCGAGTATTATAAACTCTACAAATAATAGAACGGATCAACAATCGTGAGGAAGAGCAAGTACGTGTCAGAATGGAGGTTCAGAGAGTCGGTGGCAGGTGTGAACCGATCCTCCCCTGATGCCGAATGGGCTTCTGAATTGCTTTGCTGAACGGATAGTAGGCGATGCCGGGTTTCTCTCCCCGTTACCAAGAGAGGAGTATCGAAACATAGGTTTTCTGTACTTAGAGTGAATGGCTGTATAGCTGTTAATAAAGGTGGTACCGCGAGACCCTCGTCCTTTGCATAGGACGGGGGTTTTTTGTGTTTCTTAAAGGAGGTGACGGCCAATGGACGATGGCTGGTGGTGGCATAGCAGATGAGTTAGAAAGGAGGATATCAAATGGTCATTGCAACTGATGATCTTGAGGTCGCATGTCCTAAATGTGAAAGAGCGGGAGAAATCGAAGGAACACCTTGCCCGGCCTGCAGCGGAAAAGGTGTTATTCTGACTGCTCAAGGATATACGCTTCTGGATTTTATCCAAAAGCATTTGAATAAGTAAAGGAGAAAAGCTGAGCTGAGATGAGAGCAGAAGAGCAGAGTAAGATTCGTGAGGCCGCAGCAGGTACGATTTTTTTGCTGATCGGAACAGTTTGTTTTGCGTCTAAATCGATTTGGATAAAATGGGCATACCAAATGGGTGCTGAGCCAGATGCCGTGCTGCTATACAGGCAGCTGCTGGCTGTTCCGCTGTTTTGGCTGATTTTTTTAATATACCGACCTCCAATGCCAGACGGTAAGAAAAAAGGAGACCTATGGAAGGCTTGTGGCGCGGGAGTGTTTTGTTTTTTTCTGTCTCCCTTGCTTGATTTTATCGGGCTGAACCATGTATCCGCAATGGTTGAACGTATATTGCTGATGAGCTATCCGTTGTTTGTGTTTGGATTCACCGCGTGTCGTGACCGGAAAATGTCCTCAATTCAGGACTTTTTCGCAGTTCTGGCGGTCATGTTTGGGCTTTTCTTGGCGCTGGGCGGCTGGAATGCTGAGCTTTTCCAGGCGAATATGATTGGAGCTGTATTCATTTTGTTATCTTCGGCCGTCTATGCTGGTTATCTTGTCCTTTCCGGGCATCTCGTCCATCAAATCGGGGGTATCCGTCTCAATGCATACGGGATGACAGCTGCTGGAGCTGCCATGATGCTTTACACAGGGATAAAATCGGCGGCTGGCATGAATACGCCAATGGCAGCATATCCGCTTTCTATGTATGGTTTGTTCGCGGTAATTGCAGTCGTTACCACAGTGATTCCATTTGTGCTAATGCTTGAGGGCATAAAACGAATCGGGGCACAGCGAGCCGCCGCCATTTCAATGGCAGGGCCTATCCTGACGATTTTCTATGGAGCTTTATTTCTCGGTGAACGGCTCGGGCTTATTCAAGTCATTGGATGCGCTGCCGTATTCTTTGTCATTACGGGCATAGAATACAGGAAGCTGAAAACAGGAAAAAAAGAATAATTTTTATAAAACACACACGTTTTTCAATTACAATAAGTGTAATTACGTGTGTGTTTTTTGATTTTGTAAAGGTTAGGTGAGAAGATGCAGCGCATATTGCTTGTAGAAGACGACCACTCAATCAGTGAACTGGTGGATCATTATTTAACAAAAGAAGGCTTTGGAATTGTGCATGCTTTCGACGGAGAAGAGGGCATCCGGCTGTTTCAGCAGGGTTCATACGATTTGGTCCTCCTTGATATCATGCTCCCGAAGCTGAACGGCATGGATTTTCTGAAAATCATCCGGGAAAAAAGCAATATACCGGTCTTAATGATTTCGGCAAAAGACGGAGATGTGGACAAGGCATTGGGACTGGGCTTTGGGGCGGATGATTATATCGCCAAACCGTTTTCGATGATTGAGCTGACAGCCAGAGTAAAAGCCGCGATACGGCGGGCGACGCAATATTCGGCAGAGGAGCCGGCTGTGAATAAGGTGATCCGGATTCACCAGCTTGCGATAGACGTAGACAATGTTTCCGTTTTGAAAAACGGACAACCGCTCCAGCTGACGTCAACAGAATGGCAGCTGCTGTGCTTATTTGCATCAAATCCTAAAAAAGTGTTTACGAAAGAACAAATCTACCGTTCCGTCTGGAATGAAGAGTACTTTGATGATCAGAACATCATTAACGTACATATGCGGCGGCTCAGAGAAAAGATTGAGGATGACCCCTCCTCCCCTCAATATATTAAAACGCTATGGGGCATCGGTTATAAATTAGGAGAGTTTTAGAATGACAGTGCTATGGGTGGCCGCTGTCATCGCTCTGGCGTGTCTGAATGTGGTTCAATTCATAATGAAAAAGAAGCGGGACGGGAATCTGGCTTACACGGCAGAACAGCTTAGCTACATGCTCAGCCGGGATTCGGCAGGACAAATTTTGCTTCCTACAGACGATCATGCGCTCAAAGAATTGCTTGTTAACATCAATCTTATCGTTGAGAATCGTCAGCAGATCAGCGCCCAATTTGCCAAAACAGAGCAATCCATGAAGCGGATGCTGACCAATATGTCGCACGACCTGAAAACGCCGTTAACGGTCATTCTCGGTTATGTCGAAGCCATTCAAAGTGACCCGAACATGCCGGACGAAGAGCGGGAAAGATTGCTGGAGAAGCTCCGCCAGAAAACGAATGAACTCATTCAGATGATCAACTCCTTTTTTGATTTAGCGAAATTAGAATCTGAAGATAAAGAGATCCCGATCACCAAAGTACATATGAACGACATATGCAAACGAAATATCCTGCACTATTATGACGCTGTTCAGTCAAAAGGCTTTCAAGCAGCCATCGATATCCCGGATACGCCGGTGTATGCGCAGGCGAATGAAGAGGCTCTGGACAGAATTCTGCAAAACCTATTGTCCAATGCGATTCAATATGGCGCGGCCGGCAAGTTAATCGGGCTGACGCTGTCTTATGATGAGAGGAACATCGCCATCACCGTATGGGATCGCGGAAAAGGGATTAGTGAAACTGATCAGCAGCGCGTGTTTGAGAGGCTGTACACACTTGAAGAATCCAGAAATAAAGCATTTCAAGGAAGCGGACTGGGTTTAACCATCACAAAACGGCTTACAGAAAAAATGGGAGGCACCATATCCGTCCAAAGCAAGCCGTACGAACGGACTGCATTTACGATCACATTGAAACGCATGACATATTAATCGTAAGAATTTCTTAAGGTTTGAGAAATAAAAATGACAGGGCTCGCCGCTACAATAGAAAACAGGAAAAGAGAGGGAAGGAGAAACAAAGTTGACTTATATCGTACAAACAAACGGGCTGACCAAAACGTATCAGGGCATAGAGGTCGTATCCAATGTCAGCATGCATATTAAAAAAGGTGAAATCTATGGCTTTCTCGGCCCGAACGGCGCGGGGAAAACAACCATCATGAAAATGCTGACGAGCCTTGTCAAACCGACAAGCGGTGAAATCATCATCCTTGGGAACAAGTTCACCCACACGTCATATGAGGTGCTGGGGAACATCGGCAGCATGATTGAATATCCGATTTTTTATGAAAACCTGACAGCTGAAGAAAATTTAGATCTGCATTGTGAATATATGGGATACCACAATAAAAAAGCCATACAAGAAGTGCTGGATATGGTGAATTTAAAACAAATCGACAAAAAACCCGTCAAAACCTTTTCCCTCGGGATGAAGCAGCGCCTTGGAATTGCGCGTGCCATCCTTACAAAGCCGGATCTGCTTATTCTGGATGAGCCGGTGAATGGGCTTGACCCTCTCGGCATTAAAAAGATCAGGCAATTGTTTCAAGTGCTGAGCAAAGAGTACGGTATGACGCTGCTGATCTCAAGCCACTTGCTGAGTGAAATCGAACAAATTGCGGATACGATCGGCGTCATTCGGGACGGCAGGCTGCTTGAAGAGGTGTCAATGGAAGATGTCAGAGGCCAGAACACTGAATACATCGAGCTTGTTACATCGAATCAGACAAGGGCCTGCTTTGTGCTGGAGAAAGAGCTGCAATTAACTAACTTTAAAATATTAAATGAGAAAACGATTCGAATTTACGAGGCTGAAGCCTCTCAGGCTGCCATATCCAAAGCATTGATTTTAAATGATGTAGACATTGAATCAATGAACAAAAAGTATACGTCGCTGGAGGATTATTTTATCAAATTGATCAACGGCAATAGCATCAGTGCGTAAAGGAGGAGAGACACGTTGATGAATTTGATCAGAATCGAATTAAGAAAAATGAAAATGGGCTGGTATATCAGAGGTGCCCTTATTGCCAACGTGATCATTATGGGTTTTATGTGGCTGATCAGTTATTCCGAAAAAGCCGATGGCGGGGTTTCGTTCCAAAGTACGGATGAAGCATTCCTCATCATCGGTACCTTTGTCAGAGCGGTATTTATCGTATTTGGCGCTGTGCTGATCGTAAAATTGGTGATTTCGGAATATAAAAACAAAACCATTCTTGTGATGTTCACGTACCCGATCAGCCGTAAAAAGCTGCTCACCGCTAAGCTCATGATCGCGGGCGGACTGACGTTTATCACGATTTTACTTTCAAATATACTCATAGCCGCCGGTTTCTTTTGGCTGAACTCGATCTACCATTTCATACCGGGAGAGCTTACTTCCGAGATCATTTCTCAACAGGCGGTCAAAATGGCGGTTTTCGCTTTTGGCGCCGCTGGAACCAGTTTAGTTCCCATCTTTTTTGGGATGCGTAGACACTCGGTTCCGGCGACCATCATTTCATCTGTAGTAATTGTGATGCTCATCAGCTCAACAAGTCCGGGCTTCTCGATTTCATCTGTTGTGTATATCCCGTTATCGTTAGCGGCATTCGGATTGTTCTTTTCCTACATGGCGATCAGGAATGCGGACAAGCAGGATGCGTAAACAAAGGCGCCCAATATGGTATAAAAGGCCGATGCTGTCAGCACCGGCCTTTCCATTATGAGTCTGTTCTTGTTTCAAGATAATGCTTCTTGCCAATCTCTTTGCTCATCATATAGAAATGGAAGCAATATTCACCGATTGCCATGACAATCGCGCCGAATAAAGCCGCCAATGCAACTTCACCGCCAGTCATCCCCATAGAAAGCGGCATGCCCATCAGCCAGATCACGAGAAAGGCCAAACCAAAATCAGCCAAAGTTGCAATCATATTATTCCATTTCGGCAATACATAAAGATCGCCCAGCAAATAAGAAATAACCCCTAACACAATCGTCATTAGCAGCGTATCACCAAACGTGAACCCAAAGCCCAGACCAAGCACCAGATACAACACAATAATCGTCATAATACCTTTAATAGCGAGCGCTTTCACATGTGTCATTACAATTCCTCCTTTTGTCATTTGATTTGTTATGTATAATTCCTCAAATGTAAAAAGTTAAACCTTATTTCTTTTCGGAGGCGGGTGTAAATCTGCTGGGGAGGGGTCAATGATGTGAATCCAGGAATTGAGTCTGCGGCGCTTCGACAGCGGAAATGTGAAGCTTGTACTGCACCGGACGCTGCTTTGATGCCCAACAGCCCATTATGTTTGCTGTTTTTAGATGAATAAATTTAAAAACTTCTCCTGTCCCTCCGTCATCACTTCTGAAGTAATGAAATATGATGAAAAGAGATCAAGGGGAGGTGACGTGATGGCGGTCGTGAGAGCAACGAGTGCGGATGTCGATTTGATGGCAAGGCTGCTCAGAGCGGAAGCGGAAGGTGAAGGCAAGCAGGGGATGCTGCTTGTCGGCAACGTTGGAATTAATCGGCTGCGGGCGAATTGCTCAGATTTTAAAGGCCTCCGTACCATCAGGCAGATGATTTATCAGCCACACGCGTTTGAGGCTGTGACTCATGGATATTTTTATCAAAGAGCGCGGGATAGCGAGCGTGCCCTTGCACGCCGGTCGATTAATGGTGAAAGGCGCTGGCCTGCAAAATTTAGTTTATGGTATTTCAGGCCGGAGGGGGACTGTCCAGCCCAGTGGTATAACCAGCCGTTTGTGGCCAGATTTAAGTCACACTGCTTTTATCAGCCGACGGCGGAGACGTGTGAAAATGTATATAACACATTTTAGAGACAGGACACCGTTCAAGTTGAACGGTGTTTTTCTTTGAAAAGATGCAATGGAAAATATTCCTGTGAGATAATCGAAGAAAAAAGAGCTGACGGAGATGACAGAATGGCAACAATTGACCTGCAAAAGAAAAGTGTAAAGATCGTACTGGAGAAAAAGCAGTTAACGAAGGTGACGGCTCGTGTTGGACTGGTTCTTGATATGACGGGATCGATGAGACCGCTCTACAAAAACGGGACGGTTCAAAATGTGGTGGAGCGGATTTTGGCAGTGGCTGATCAGTTTGATGATAACGGTTTGCTGGATGTATGGGTGTATGATAATGAATTTTCCCGATTAAAGCCAGTTTCAGAAAAGGATTTTTCGGGCTATGTCGATCGTGAAATTTTAAATAATGACCGCTTGCATAAATTCGGCAGAAATGATGAGCCGCCAGTCATGAAGGACGTGCTGCGCAAATATGTTGCGGAGGAACCGAGCTCGTATCCTGCTTTCATTGTTTTTATCAATGACGGGGGCTGTAAAAAGTCAATCAAACCGATAATTGAAGCTTCTTCTGATAAACCGGTGTTCTGGCAGTTTGTCGGCATCGGAAACGGAAATTTTGATTTTCTCAATAAACTGGATACGTTAGAAGGGCGTGTCATTGAAAACACGAACTTCCTGCATATCGAAGAGATTGACCGCATTTCTGATGATGAGCTTTATGATGCTCTGCTTGCTGAATTTCCATTTTGGCTGAAAGAAGCGAAGGAAAAAGGGATTGTAAGAGAACAAGAGCCTCCTGCTGAAAAGCCGAAAAAGAAGGGCTTTTTCAGCAGATTGTTTTCGAAATAACTGATAAGGCACTGAGTCATTCTGCGAAATGGCTCGGTGTTTTTGTTTTTTTAAGATCATGTGAAGAAAAATAGGCCGAATGGGCGGCTTGCAAACGACAGGATATGCAGAAAACGCGTCATTCAGCCAGCTTTCGGCATGTTTCAGCGGCAGGCTTGTGAGGGAAGACCTGTTTTTGATGTTCAGCGCTTACAATCGGTTCACACTTCTTCACAGTCGTTTAACAATGATTTCCTATAATGGAGACGATCAATGAGGAGAGAGGGGATCTTGAATGGCATACGACAGTCGTTTTGATGAATGGGTACAGAAACTGAAAGAGGAAAGCTTTCAAAACAATACGTTTGACCGCCGTAAATTTATTCAAGGAGCGGGGAAGATTGCAGGACTTTCTCTTGGATTAACGATTGCCCAGTCGGTTGGGGCTTTTGAAGTAAATGCTGCGCCTAAATTCTCAAGCTATCCGTTTACATTAGGGGTAGCGTCAGGTGATCCGCTTTCTGACAGTGTCGTGCTCTGGACGCGCCTGGCACCAGATCCGCTGAACGGCGGGGGAATGCCGAAGCAAGCGGTGCCTGTCAAATGGGAGGTCGCAAAGGATGAGCATTTCCGCAAAATCGTAAGAAAAGGCACTGAAATGGCTAAACCGAGTCTTGCCCATTCCGTTCATGTGGAAGCGGACGGGCTTGAGCCAAACAAAGTGTACTATTACCGTTTCAAAACCGGCCATGAACTAAGCCCTGTCGGAAAAACAAAAACACTGCCTGCCCCTGGCGCCAATGTGCCGCAAATGACCTTTGCATTTGCTTCCTGCCAGCAATATGAGCACGGATATTATACGGCCTACAAGCATATGGCAAAGGAAAAGCTTGATCTTGTCTTCCATCTCGGTGATTACATATATGAATACGGCCCAAATGAATATGTATCAAAAACAGGCAATGTCCGCACGCACAACAGCGCGGAAATCATTACGCTGCAAGACTATCGGAACCGTCACGCTCAATACCGTTCTGACGCCAATCTTAAAGCTGCACATGCGGCATTCCCTTGGGTTGTAACCTGGGATGACCATGAAGTTGAAAACAACTATGCCAATAAAATACCTGAAAAAGGACAGTCGGTTGAAGCATTCGTGCTCCGCCGCGCGGCAGCATACCAGGCATACTATGAACATATGCCGCTTCGCATTTCCTCTTTGCCGAATGGCCCAGATATGCAGCTGTACCGGCACTTTACGTACGGAAACCTGGCGTCCTTCAATGTGCTTGATACCCGCCAGTACAGGGACGACCAAGCCAATAACGATGGCAATAAGCCGCCTTCTGATGAATCGCGCAATCCGAATCGGACCCTGCTTGGAAAAGAACAGGAGCAGTGGCTCTTCAACAATTTGAGCAGCTCGACTGCCCACTGGAATGTGCTGGCACAGCAGATTTTCTTTGCCAAGTGGAATTTCGGGACAAGCGCAAGTCCGATCTACAGCATGGATTCGTGGGACGGCTACCCGGCTCAGCGCGAACGGGTGATCAATTTCATTAAAAGCAAAAATCTGAATAATGTTGTCGTACTGACAGGTGATGTACACGCAAGCTGGGCATCGAATTTGCATGTCGATTTCGAGAAGACAAGTTCAAAAATATTCGGAGCCGAATTTGTCGGAACCTCGATCACTTCCGGAGGGAACGGAGCGGATAAGCGGGCGGATACGGACCAAATTTTAAAAGAAAATCCGCACATCAAGTTCTTTAACGACTATCGCGGATATGTCCGCTGTACAGTGACGCCTCACCAGTGGAAAGCCGATTATCGGGTGATGCCGTTTGTGACCGAGCCGGGCGCAGCCATTTCCACGAGGGCTTCATTCGTTTACCAGAAAGACCAAACTGGGTTGAGAAAGGTATCATCCACAACAATCCAAGGCGGGGTGAAGCAATCCGATGAGGTCGAAGAGGATCGTTTCTTTGCGCACAACAAAGCCCACGAAAAACAAATGATTAAGAAGCGGGCAAAAATCACGAATTAAGGAGTGGAAATTATGTTTTCAAACATTGGAATACCGGGCTTGATTTTGATCTTCGTCATCGCCCTCATTATTTTTGGCCCTTCCAAGCTGCCGGAAATCGGGCGTGCCGCCGGACGGACACTGCTGGAATTTAAAAGCGCCACAAAATCACTTGTGTCTGGTGATGAAAAAGAAGAGAAATCAGCTGAGCTGACAGCGGTAAAGCAGGACAAAAACGCGGGCTGAATGCTGATGAGGCAGACACCGGGTCTGCCTCTTTTTTTATGAAAGGGAGGGCTTTTTTGAATGGATAAAAAAGAAACCCATCTGATCGGGCATTTAGAAGAGCTTCGCCGCCGGATTATCGTCACCCTTGCGGCATTTTTTCTATTTCTCATCACGGCTTTTTTGTTCGTACAGGACATTTATGACTGGCTGATCAGGGATTTGGATAGAAAGCTGGCTGTGCTTGGGCCGAGTGAAATCCTCTGGGTGTATATGATGCTTTCCGGCATTTGTGCCATTGCGGCTTCTATCCCTGTTGCCGCGTACCAGCTGTGGCGTTTCGTTGCACCCGCGCTGACGAAAACGGAGCGCAAGGTGACGCTCATGTACATACCAGGTTTATTTGTGTTGTTTTTGGCGGGCATCTCCTTCGGATACTTTGTCTTGTTTCCGATCGTGCTCAGCTTTTTGACTCATTTATCCTCTGGCCACTTTGAAACGATGTTTACGGCTGACCGCTACTTTAGGTTTATGGTGAATTTGAGCCTGCCGTTCGGCTTCTTGTTTGAGATGCCCTTGGTGGTGATGTTTTTAACAAGGCTGGGCATCTTAAATCCTTACAGACTGGCCAAAGCGAGAAAGCTGTCCTATTTTCTGCTGATTGTCGTGTCCATATTGATTACACCGCCTGATTTTATTTCTGATTTTCTCGTGATGATCCCGCTTCTTGTCCTGTTTGAAGTGAGTGTCACCCTATCGGCGTTTGTCTATAAAAAGAGGCTGAGGGAAGAAACAGCGGCGGCCGCTTAGTGCAGCGTACCGCCCGGTGACTTCACATCCTCATCATATTGTGCGGCCGTAACAGCGGCGATTCTCAATGCCCGGACAATCATGTCCAGGCTGAGGCTCGGCGCTGTTTTGTCGATTGTTTGCTCCGGAATGTAAGGAATATGAATAAAACCGCCGCGAATGTGCGGGGATGTCCGGCTAATGTGATCCATTAACCCGTAGAACAAATAGTTGCATACAAAGGTCCCCGCTGTGTAGGAAACCGCAGCTGGAATGCCGTGTTCCTTCATCTTAGCAGTCATTCGTTTCACGGGAAGCCCTGTCCAGTAAGCGGCGGGCCCATCTGGAGAAATCTCTTCATCAATCGGCTGATGTCCTTCGTTATCGGGGATTCGCGCATCTGCAAGGTTGATCGCCACTCGTTCCGGTGTAATCTGCATCCGTCCTCCTGCTTGGCCGACACAAATCACGATATCCGGCTGATGTTTTTGAATGGCTTGGCGCAGAGTGTCCAGAGCGGATCTAAAGACGGTTGGAATTTGTTCCGCTGTAATAATGGCTTCTTCCGTCTCGAAGCCATTAAGCCGTTTCGCCGCTTCCCATGATGGATTGACGGTTTCTTTGTCAAAAGGGTCAAAGCCTGTGATCAGCACTTTTTTTCTCATTCTCCCATCTCCTTTTTCTTTTATTCTATTGTTTATTTATGGGTTTTTCATCAAAATAATGTAAAGGAGTGAATCATAATGGAGCATTTGCCGCAGCAGTATCGTCATTTATTCCCAACCTTGCAGACGCATACGATGCTTGCCAGCTGTTCTCAGAGCGCATTGGCAGAGCCTGTATCAAGGGCGATCCAGGATTATCATGATAGCCTGCTGTATATGGGGACGAACTGGAAAGAAGCGATCGAAAAAACAGAGTTTGCGAGAAACGAGTTTGCAAAGCTGATCGGGGCTGAACCGGATGAAGTGGCGATTGTGCCGTCAGTTTCTGATGCGCTGGTTTCTGTAGCATCGTCCTTAACTGCATTTGGAAAGAAGCACGTTGTATATACAGATATGGATTTTCCGGCGGTGCCTCATGTTTGGCAGGCACACTCCGATTATACCGTATCCGTCATTCCATCAATAGACGGCGTGCTGCCGCTTGAACAATATGAAACGCATATTTCGGATGAAACAGTACTGACGTGTGTTCCTCACGTTCATTATCGTGACGGCTATGTTCAGGATATAAAAGCGATTGCCGAGATTTCTCAGAGTAAGGGCTCTTTATTGTTTGTAGATGCTTATCAATCAGCCGGGCATATTCCCATTGATGTGAAGGAATGGGGCGTAGATATGCTGGCGTCAGGCACCCGAAAGTATTTGCTCGGCATACCGGGTGTGGCGTTTCTTTATGTGAGAAAGGAGCTGGCTGACGCACTGAAGCCGAAAGCATCAGCTTGGTTCGGAAGAGAGAGCGGATTTGATGGGGCTTATGCAAAAGACGCGCGCCGTTTTCAAACGGGCACCCCAGCTTTTATCAGCGTATACGCAGCTGCAGCGGCTTTATCGCTGCTGAATCATATTGGGGTTTCTCATATCAGGGATCATGTGAAAACGATCTGTGCCGATGCAGTTCAATATGCCGCTGAAAAAGGCCTGCAGCTGGCGGCGGCACAAGGTGGGGATCAGCCAGGCATGGTTGCGATCCGGGATGAGCGGGTATCGGAAACGGCGGCGTTGCTGAAGAAGAAAAAAGTGATTTGTGCGCCGCGGGAAAATGTTATCCGTCTCGCTCCCCATTTTTATAATACGAAGGAGGAAATGCGGTACGCGATTGATGAAATCGCGGCGAAAACGATCCACAAGTAAACATAAAAAAAGCCCCCGAACAACAGTCAGGGGCTTTTCATATTAATGATCTACTTTCACGCGCTTCATAAAGAAAGCGCCAATCAAACCGATAATGGCAACAATCATTGCAAACACAAATGCGTGCTGTACACCCGCTGTCAAAGCTTGCGGGATGACTGCCGGATCGGCAGGGTTTTTAACTGTACTCATATAATCATGCTGTCCTGCAGCCATAATGCTGACCGCAACCGCTGTTCCGATAGCGCCGGCCATTTGCTGCAGCGTGTTCATAATGGCGGTGCCGTCTGGATAAAATTCGCGCGGCAGTTGGTTTAAACCGTTTGTCTGTGCAGGCATCATGATCATAGAAATCCCGATCATCAAGCAGGTGTGCAGGATGATAATCAGCACAGCTGTTGAAGTGGTCGTTACATTTGAGAAGAACCATAGTACAACTGTGACAATCACAAATCCCGGAATGACAAGCCATTTCGGCCCGTATTTATCGAACAAGCGGCCTGTAACAGGGGACATAAATCCATTTAAAATACCGCCCGGCAAGAGAACAAGACCAGATGCAAATGCAGTCAGGACTAAGCCGCCTTGCAGATACATCGGCAGAAGCAGCATAGATGACAGAATGACCATCATACAAATGAACACCATGATCACACCCAAAATAAACATCGGGTATTTGAACGCACGGAGGTTCATCATCGGCTGCTTCATTGTCAGCTGGCGGATTGAAAATAGGATAAGGCCGACAACGCCGACAATCAGCGACACGATAACAGTCGGGCTGGACCATCCCCCGGAGCCTTCACCCGCGTTGCTGAATCCGAACACAATGCCGCCGAAGCCAATCGTCGACAGGATGATAGACAATACATCGATTTTCGGCTTTGTCGTTTCAGATACATTCTGCATATATGCGATACCGAACACAAGCGCCAGCACAAGGAATGGAAGAGAGATCCAGAAAATCCAGTGCCAGTTGAGGTGCTCCAGAACCAATCCTGAGAAAGTTGGGCCGATGGCGGGCGCGAACATAATGACAAGACCGATCGTTCCCATTGCGGCGCCCCGTTTATGAGGCGGGAAAATCACCAAGATTGTGTTAAACATTAGGGGCAGTAAAAGACCGGTTCCAAGTGCCTGAACGATCCTTGCCGCCAATAAAAACGGGAAGCTTGGCGCGAGTGCCGCGATCAAGGTTCCTATAATTGAAAAGATAAGTGACACGGTAAAAAGCTGTCTTGTTGTGAACCACTGCAACAGCAGTCCTGAAACAGGAACAAGGATACCGAGTACAAGCAGGTAGCCCGTCGTTAACCATTGGACGGTTGCCGCTGTAATGTTCAATTCCTTCATAAGGTCGGTTAACGCAATATTCAGCGCTGTTTCACTGAACATGCCGATAAAACCGGCCAACAGCAAGGAAATCATAATCGGCATCACTTTGTATTGCTGAGATGCTTTAGCTGTTGTTTCCAAAATCATTTCCCCTCTCTATCAACTGCATGTAGTATGTCGTTTTTTTATCTCTTCAGCAGGTCAGGAATGCAGCTGGAGATATGAAGGAGCGGCGTACTGTTTTTTGCCGTCAAAGATAAAAGAATACCGCCTTCAATCATCGCGTTAACCACAGTGCTGGCTTCTTTTGCACGGCTCTCGCTGCAGCCAGTCTGCCGCAGTTTTTCCTCATACACAGAGGCCCATTCTTTGTAGGCTTCATGACAGGCTTCGCGCAACGGTTCGCTTTTCAATGACGTCTCAGCCGCTAGCAAGCCCACAGGCAAGCCTTCAATGTCTTCCGTACATGAAAACTGGCAGGAGAGCTCCTTCAAAAAGGCTTGAATGCCTTCCGCTGGATCGGTGTAGGCTTCCATACAGTCCGCGATTTTCTGACGGATATACTCCTTCATCTCATTTACGGCTTCGATCGCAAGCTGTTCTTTACCCCCGGGAAAGTGGTAGTAAAGAGAGCCTTTAGGCGCGCCGCTTTCCTTTATAATCTGGTTCAGCCCCGTGCCGTAATACCCCTGCAGCTGAAAAAGCCGGGTAGCTGCCGAAAGGATTTTCTCACGGGAATCTCCATAACTCATAACATTCCCACCTTACTGAATTGCAATCAAAAATATAGTGACTGGTCTATTATCTTGATTCAATCATCAATTGTCAAGAAAAATTCATTGTATGAAAAGACAAAAAAAGAAGGATATGACAACAAAAAATAATGAGAGAAAAGCTGACTGATCTTTTGACTGAATAGATAAAATATTCAATGATTAATCATCATATGGATGTAAGGAGAGAAATAGATGAAAAAACAACGAATGCTTGTACTTTTTACCGCACTATTGTTTGTTTTTACCGGATGTTCACATTCTCCTGAAACAAAAGAATCCCCGAAAGAAAAAACGCAGACACAAAAAGTCTCTTCGGCTTCTGCCTCTGAAAAAAAGGATCTGCCGAATATTAGAATTTTAGCGACAGGAGGCACGATAGCTGGTGCCGATCAATCGAAAACCTCAACAACTGAATATAAAGCAGGTGTTGTCGGCATTGAATCACTGATCGAGGCAGTTCCAGAAATGAAGGACATTGCAAACGTCAGCGGCGAGCAGATTGTTAACGTCGGCAGCACAAATATTGATAATAAAATATTGCTGAAGCTGGCGAAACGCATCAACCACTTGCTCGCTTCAGAAGATGTAGACGGAATCGTCGTGACTCATGGAACAGATACATTGGAGGAGACCGCTTATTTTTTGAATCTTACCGTGAAAAGTGATAAACCGGTTGTTATTGTCGGTTCGATGAGACCTTCCACAGCCATCAGCGCTGATGGGCCTTCTAACCTGTACAATGCAGTGAAAGTGGCAGGTGCCCCTGAGGCAAAAGAGAAAGGGACGCTTGTTGTTCTTAACGACCGAATTGCCTCAGCACGATATGTCACCAAAACAAACACAACCACAACAGATACATTTAAATCAGAAGAAATGGGCTTCGTCGGAACAATTGCAGATGATATCTATTTTAATAATGAGATTACCCGTAAGCATACGAAGGACACGGATTTCTCGGTTTCTAATCTTGATGAGCTGCCGCAGGTTGACATTATCTATGGATACCAAAATGACGGAAGCTACCTGTTTGACGCTGCAGTAAAAGCCGGAGCAAAGGGGATTGTATTTGCCGGTTCTGGGAACGGGTCTTTATCTGATGCAGCCGAAAAAGGAGCGGACAGCGCAGTCAAAAAAGGCGTCACAGTGGTGCGCTCTACCCGCACGGGAAATGGTGTCGTGACGCAAAACAAAGACTATGAGGAAAAGGACCTGCTGGCATCGAACTCTTTAAACCCCCAAAAAGCACGGATGTTGCTGATGCTTGCGCTTACCAAAACAAATGATCCTCAAAAAATCCAAGCTTATTTCAATGAGTATTGAAGAAAAGAAGGCGAATAAGCCTTCTTTTTTGGTTTTTTAGGACCAATAATGACCTCTGAATCTTAAAATTTCTTTAAAAATAAGCCAAAATTACCCTTTACTTAATTAATTTGGTAACGTAATATAATTGGAGAATTTGTTACAAAAAAAGGAGGATATTATGAAATTTGTAAAAAGAAGGATCATTGCACTTGTAACAATTTTGATGCTGTCTGTTACATCGCTGTTTGCGTTGCAGCCGTCAGCAAAAGCCGCTGAACACAATCCAGTCGTTATGGTTCACGGTATTGGAGGGGCATCATTCAATTTTGCGGGAATTAAGAGCTATCTCGTATCTCAGGGCTGGTCGCGGGACAAGCTGTATGCAGTTGATTTTTGGGACAAAACAGGCACAAATTATAACAATGGCCCGGTATTATCACGATTTGTGCAAAAGGTTTTAGATGAAACGGGTGCGAAAAAAGTGGATATTGTCGCTCACAGCATGGGGGGCGCGAACACACTTTACTACATAAAAAATCTGGACGGCGGAAATAAAGTTGAAAACGTCGTGACGCTTGGCGGCGCCAACCGTTTGACGACAGGCAAGGCGCTTCCGGGAACAGATCCAAATCAAAAGATTTTATACACATCCATTTACAGCAGTGCCGATATGATTGTCATGAATTATTTATCAAGATTAGACGGTGCTAGAAACGTTCAAATCCATGGCGTTGGACACATCGGCCTTCTGTACAGCAGCCAAGTCAACAGCCTGATTAAAGAAGGGCTGAACGGCGGGGGCCAGAATACAAACTAATGAGATCAATAACCTTGAAGAATTCTATTCTTCAAGGTTATTCTGCTTTCAGCACAATGGTTTTCGCAGCCATATCATGAACGGTTTGTTTTTTCTTCGTAAATGCGGCAGTCAAATAGATCAGGCGGGAGAACACATGCACCCACGCTATGATGTAGCGGACAATCGCCTGTAGGAGAGAAATTTTCTCGTGTGTTTCGTCCCTCACGATTTGCAGCCCGATGATTTTTTTGCCCAGTGTGCCCTTCCAATTTGTCAGCGGCATCAGCAAAGGGTACACAATCAGCATCAATATGGCGACAATAATGACACCGGCGGACCCATCGCCAAACGTAAATCCGGCTGCCAAAATCACTGCTGCGGCAATGATTACATCAAGTACAAGAGCGCAGGCGCGCAGCATAAAACCAGCTAGTTCCAACTTAAACACTCCTTAAAATTTTAGATAAACACCTAATGATTGTAAAAAAGAAGGGCCTAAAGTGGGAATAGGTGATAAGCCTTAAATCACAAAAGTTGGTGAAAATGTCATAGGTAAATTGGCATAATAAGCCAGCTTATCACATTACCAAATTCTTTTTTAGCCCGAAACCAAGCCCTCAGAAGTTATTTTTGTTAAAATAGAAAAGTTACAACAGAATTCGGAGGGTTTATTGTGGGAAAAGTGAAACGAAATGCCCCTTGCCCATGCGGCAGCGGCAAGAAATATAAAAAATGCTGCGGAAGTAAAGTTGTCGACTTCCCGGCGGAACTAGCGGCAAAAGAAGCGAAACAAATTCAGGAAGACTTAGTGGAGTATGCCTTCACAGTACATAGAGAAAGCATTTCAGGCTTTATCAACCAGCATGGTTTTCTTTCTGCTATGGACAGACAGACGAAAGACATCAGCGTATTTAACTTAGGAATCTGGGGAATCTTCTTCCACCCGCTTGCTGGTGAGAAGACAATCTTCGAAGAGTACCTTCAGAAAAAAGGCGATTCGATCACTCGTCCGAAAACGCGTGAGATCGTAGAATCATGGCAGAGCATGACGCCTGCTTTATTGCTGCTGAAGGACCTGAAGGAAGGCATCATTCACTTTGAAGATGTCATTACGGCAAAACAATTCGAAGTGGAAATGGACGCCGGCAATCAAGACCTTCCTCCAGTGGGAAGCCTGATTCTTGGATACCCAATCCACGAAGCGGAAAAAGCAGAATTCTTCATGCAGTTCACGATCTTCCCGGTGAAGAGAACAGAAGCGCTGATCAGCAAGGTGAAGAAATATGCGGATGCCGCTGTGAAGGAAGGCAAAACGCCGGAGGACTTCATGAAGCAGGAATTCAACAACGTTCTGTTCGCGTTGTTAGCTGAGAAAGATGAAGAGCCACAAGCAGAGAAAGCGGAAGTAAGCACTGTTGAGTGGGCAAACGACTTGGAGAAAGAAACCGCTGCGGCTATTGAAGAAGGCATGAGCGGGGAAGAGTATCCGACTGAATTGATCCCAGCTGTTATTGACATCTGGAAAACATTCTGCGAGAAAAAATCACCTGTCATCAGAAAGCCGGAAGCTTTTGCGGCGGCAGTTGAATATTATGTAAACGCGATCTCTCTCAACGGCGCGTCCGTTTCTCAAGCTAAACTGGCGAAAAAATACGGAGTTAGTGCATCAACGATTTCCAGCCGTTACAAAGAAATTGAAAGCACGCTGCAAGATGAAGCAGATCGTTTTGCACAAGCGTTATCCTCATAATGAAAAAAACCTTGAAAAGCCGGGCTTTTCAAGGTTTTTTTATTTCTGAAACGGAATTTTGATTTCTAACCGGAAGATGGGGTGGCGGTAGGTAAAATCCAGCCTGCCAAAAGCGCTCTTCACCAGTTTTTGAATGATATATGTGCCCATGCCTTCATGAGCGCCGTTTTTCGTTGAGCGGCCAAACGATTGATAGATTGTATCGAGCACTTTTGGGTCCATCCCGGGAGTGCTGTTTTCACAAGTCAGTACATAAAGTCCGCTGCGCAGTGAAGTCTCCAGTTTAATCTCTGCTTTTTCTCGGGCCTCCGCCGCGCTGTCGAGCGCATTTTCTAATATGTTGCCGACCAAGCTGACCTGATCAGCAGGCGAAAACGGAAGGGAAGAAAGCGGTGTATGAATATGCAGCGAAACACTCACATTCGAGGCGCGGGCTTTTTCTAAAAAATCATAAAGCACCCCTGCAACGTACGCGTTCTCTCCCTTCAAAAATCGGTCATATTGACTGTATTGATCCGCCCAGTTTTGAATATATGCTTGTGTATCTGCCTTGGGCTGAGCTGATTTGATTGCAGTGATATGTTTCATTGTGTCATGATTCCGGCTTCTGACATCAATCAGCATTTGATTGGCGTGCTGTTCAGCTTGAGTCAGCTTATCAATTTGATCAGAAAGCCTTGCCTGCAAAGCAGACTGTCCGATACGGAGCCCTTCACACCCTGCAAATATCGCGATTACACATAATGCCTGCATGATGTCTGTGCCGATCAGCACCACTCCCGCCGACATCACTTGAATCACGGCAATCCATGCACAAAGCCCTGAGGAACAGTGTTTCCACACCCGCTTCGTATTCCAAATGTACAATCCTGCAGCAGCTGCGCCTAAAACAGCGGTGAGCCAAGAGGCGGCTGTGCTGTGTGAAAAAGCAGCAGCTCCCTGATAACATATGAAACTAAATAAAATCAGATAAAGACATTGAAAAAGGGTAATCACGTACTAAACTCCTCAAAAATAGTAGTTTTGAAAATAATCAAGCTGCTGCTTAGTGATCATCGCTTTTTTAGACGTTCCCTCAAAGGAAACTGTGAATGAATGCTTGGTATAAGCGGAAAAATGCTTTATGTAATGAATGTTGATAATAAAGGAACGATGCGAACGAAGAAAATCTTTTTCGGGCAGGTCGCCTTTAATATCATTTAATGTTTGATACGTTTGCACCTCTTCGGCGGTTGTCACAATCGTCGTCGAACGTCCCGTCCGTTCTGCGAAAATAATATCCTTCTTTTGCAGGACGTGCATTTCAGACTTTTGCTTTATCAATATACGCCCATTCAAACTCGTTTCCGTTTTCTTTTTCAAGTAACGGTCGAAGGAAGCGGCCAGACGGTCGGCATAGTACGGCTTCATAATATAATCATGGACATTCAGGTCAAAGGCGTGAACCGCATAACCGCCGTGGCCGGTAACAAAAATCACATCCACATCAAGTGAATGGGATTTGATCAAATCAGCAAGCTCGTAGCCAGACATATGGGGCATCTCGATATCGGCAAGCAGCAGATCAATGTCTCCGTTCTTTACCCGCCTGTAGGCTTCCTTCGCTGAATCGGTGGAAAAGACAATTTCGACGTCCTGCATTCTGGACACGATCGCTTCCAGCTTCTCTAAATCTACTCGATAATCATCTACAAGTCCGACTTTTACCATTATCATTCCCCTAGTTACATAGAATCATCTTTATTCTATCCCATTTCGCGACATAAAAAGAACTCTTCGCGACAACTTTATCCAACTAATCCAGCTTTTCGTATATAGTCATTACTAGAAATAAAGATAAGGGAGATTGTGACATGATTACACTGACCGATTGCAGCCGCAGGTTTCAGGATAAGAAAAAAGTAGTCAAAGCGGTGCGAGATGTAAGTTTAACAATTGAAAAAGGAGAAGTCGTCGGCATTCTCGGAGAAAACGGTGCCGGCAAAACCACGATGCTGAGAATGATTGCTTCCTTGCTTGAACCATCACAGGGTGTAATCACAGTAGACGGCTTTGACACGGTCAAGCAGCCGGCTGAGGTCAAACAAAGAATCGGTGTCTTATTCGGAGGAGAAACTGGGCTTTACGACAGGATGACCGCTAAAGAAAATCTCCAATACTTCGGCAGGCTGTATGGGCTGAACCGCCACGAGATCAAAGCAAGAATAGAAGATTTATCGAAACGGTTCGGCATGCGCGATTATATGAACCGGAGAGTGGGCGGGTTTTCGAAAGGCATGAGGCAGAAAGTCGCCATTGCCAGAGCGCTGATTCACGATCCGGACATCATTTTATTTGATGAGCCGACAACTGGGCTTGATATTACGTCAAGCAACATCTTCCGAGAATTTATACAGCAGCTGAAAAGAGAACAAAAAACGATTCTTTTTTCCAGCCACATTATGGAGGAAGTGCAGGCGCTCTGTGACAGTGTCATCATGATTCACAGCGGAGAGGTGATTTACCGAGGGACGCTTGAATCACTATATGAGAGCGAGCGCAGTGAGGATTTGAATTACATCTTTATGTCTAAGCTTGTCAGGGGGATTTCTTAAATGCTGAGCCATATTTATAAAAAAGAAATGATCGACGCTTTGCGCGACAGAAAAACGATTTTACTCACAATCTTAGTGCCGATGATTATGATGCTTGGACTTGTCTTCTTTTATGAAAGCATGCTGTCCGACAAAGGGGAGCAGTACACGCTGGCTGTCGGCCATTCGCTTCCGCCCGCACTGGAAAGCAAGCTTAATGAGATTGACGAAATCAGCGTAAAAACATTTGCAAAGCCTGAAGAGGCAGTTGATGAAGGAAAAGCAGATGCCTATCTGAACGTCCCGAAAGAGTTCGACTCATATGTCAACAGCATGACACCTTTTAAGGTTGAAGTTTACGGCAATTCAATCGATCAAGGGTCGTCAAATGCCATGCAGCTTGTGCAGTCTGCCTTAGATCAGTACAAAAATGAAATTGTGCAGGAACGTTTAACAAATAAGCGCATTGATCAATCGGTCATCCAGCCATTTACGATTCAGCAAAAGGAAGCGGATGAGGAGAAAGGGACTTCCGCTATTATGCTTTCCGCCATTCTGCCCATGCTGATTCTGACTTCCATTGTTTCCGGCGCAATGCCGATCGCTCTTGATATCATGGCCGGTGAAAAGGATCGGAAGTCAATCGAGGCGCTGCTATTAACGCCAGTCAGCAGAAACAAAATGCTGGTCGGCAAGTGGCTTGCGGTTTCCACTTTTGGCGTGGCTTCAGGTGTATTGGCTTTGGTGTTTTTGATTTTGTCCACCGTGTTATTTACCGAAAATTTAAAAACGGCCTTCCAGCTGGGAGATCATATGTGGAGTGTAATCGGCGCTTCAGCGTTAATCATTGTGCTCTCTGCATTGCTGATCTCTGCGATGGAGCTTTTCATCAGCATCATGTCCAGCTCGGTAAAAGAAGCGCAAAGTTATATGTCTCTCGTCGTCTTTCTGCCTGTGTTCCCGATGTTTTTCATCTTCAGCAAGGCACCGAACCAATTTGACTTATCATACTTTCTCATCCCGTTTCTGAACCTGCATGCGTTATTTAAACAGCTTTTATTCGGGATGGTTGAACCGGCTGCCATTTTGTCTACGTCAGGAACCATCGCCGTGCTCATCGCCATCTTCTTTTTACTAGCCAGAGCCTGCTTCCTGAAAGACAAATGGGTTCTTCCAAAATAAACTTGCAAAAGGAGAAATACACTTTCTCCTTTTTGTATATCCTGAAAAAAGAAGGAAAATAGAAAAAGGATAGCTAATACAAAAAGTGACCCTGCACTATTTTTCATCAAAATTGGTTTCAAAGGAGAAGGAACAATGGATCAAACACGTACACTCGGCAAAACGAAGCTGAAGGTGAAGCGGATCGGATTCGGCGCGAATGCGGTCGGCGGGCATAATCTATTTCCAAATCTAAATGATGAAACAGGGAAGGATTTAGTGCGCACGGCATTGGATGGCGGCGTCAATTTTATCGATACCGCCTTTATATATGGATTGGGGCGGTCTGAAGAATTAATCGGCGAAGTCGTACAGGAACGCGGCGTGCGGAATGAGCTCATCATCGCCACCAAGGGAGCTCATAAAGAAGTGGACGGCAGCATTGAATTAGACAATAGCCGGGAGTTTCTTCGCAGCGAGGTCGAGAAGAGCCTGAAGCGGCTGAAAACAGATTACATTGATTTGTATTATGTTCACTTTCCGGATGGAAAAACACCTCTCGCTGAAGTGGCGGGCACTTTGAAAGAGCTGAAGGATGAGGGGAAAATCAAAGCAATCGGCGCTTCGAACCTCGATTATCAGCAATTGCAGGATTTTAATGCTGATGGCTATTTGGAGGTCTTCCAGGCCGAATATTCTCTCATACAGCGTGATGCCGAGAAAGAGCTTCTTCCATACTGTGAAAAACAAGGCATCTCCTTTATTCCTTACTTTCCGCTTGCGTCCGGACTGCTGACAGGAAAATTCACGCGAGACACAGTCTTTGATGATTTCAGAAAGGATAAACCTCAATTTCAGGGTGAAACGTTTATCCACAATCTTAAAAAAGTAGATAAGCTGAAAGCAGTAGCGGAGGAAAAACAAGCGGATACGGCACATGTCGCCTTGGCGTGGCTGTTAACGAGACCGGCGATTGATGCCATTATTCCAGGAGCTAAACGACCTGAGCAATTACAGGATAACCTGAAAACCTTGAACATTGAACTCACCGAAGACGAAGTGAATTTCATCAGCGACATTTTTAAATAAAAAGGAAATAGCCGTCATGGCTATTTCCTTTTGGTGTTTTATTCTTTGATGAATGCTTCGACTAATTCTGCTGCTCTGTAATCATCCATATCAAGCTGCCATTGGTCGATGTCATTTTTCTTCATTTTCACTTCAACTGTTTTTTCAGATGAAGCAGGTCCAAGCTTTTTAAATTCCTCAGGGTAGACTTGAAGCGCGTATTTCACTGCCTCTTCATAGCTGGCACTAGAGTTTTTACTGTAGTAGTCTTTCACTTTGTCTTCGATACGGTCTGAAAGAGAAGATGCATCTACAGGTTTAACTGTGGCTTCAACAATTGCTTCGTCTTTAGAGATTGAAGTCGTTTTTGCTTGAATGGAAGAGTTTTTGCTTAATCCCTCTTTAATGCCGTTCACGATATTATCAAGCGCTTTGCTGTCCGCATATGTGCTGGAAAGGCCGGAAGCTGAGAGATAACCGTCTTTGGCTGATTCATTGAAATCATTTACAATTTCATTTTTGTTAGCGCCGGTGATTTTTTCGAAATCGGCGTTATCTTTGCCGAAAAGAAGGACATCAACATAAGCTGATAACGCTTTTGCAGAATCTTGGAGCTTATCTGCCGTCGCCAGGATTTTTTTGTCTTTTCCGTCAATTTTAAAAGTAACTGATTTTGGCTTTTTATCACCGTAAGATTCCGGCGTATAGTTAAGCTCGTATTGCTTGCCTTTATCTACAACGAAGAAAAGATTTCCTTCAACGGATTTGTCAGCGTTAATCGTGCTGCCTTGAAGCTTTTCGCTATAGTCTTCAGGGTCTGTGTCAGACATTTTGGTATCACCTTGATACAATGTGAAATCCATACTGTCTACATTCAGCGGGTCTTTTCCTGTGTTTTTCACCGCGACATTGACTTTTAACACAAGCTGGTCATCTGAAGTGGACTTATCATATTTAGACGGAAGTGTGTAAGAGACATCCTTGATTTTGACTTGAGCTATATCTGAGCTTTTTTCTGTTTCTGATTCTTTCTTCTCCGCGCTTGTTTTGCTGCCGGAACAAGCAGCTGTAAACATCATCAGCAGAAGAATTAGGAAAACAGCGTACGTTTTTTTCTGAAACATTCATTTTTCCTCCTCAAATGGTTTAGGAAAGGGGAGTCTTTTGTCTTTGAGAAATGGATCTTTTTGAATGGATTAGCATCATATAACCAAAAAAATCGGTTCTTTTCTCACGGTTTTCACCGGATTTTCTGGAAACTCCGCCCTCCTTTGTCATGAATGGACCTATAAAAAGTTACAACGGAATTAATTTTAAGATTATTAGCTTTTATATTGAATAGGTTCATCATCCTATTTTTGGTGAAAAATGTTCTGGTAAAACTGGTAAACTCAGAAAACTGTGTATTTTAGACTATTACTTTTTGATTAGTTGGAGGGAACTTAAGAAGGATGAAAGGGGCTGCCTTTGTGAAGAAAGAGGGACTGAAACAAAAAGCACTGGAAATCGGCCGGGTGCCGACACACTTAAAACTGGAAATTGAAGATTATGGCGGTGATGACAAAAGAGCCTATTTTTGTTGGAGAGATCCTCAGGATGAGAATATCGGCATTATCGTGGAACTTGGACCGGACGGGGAGCTGGAATCCCTTTCCTGTGATATTGAGCCTGAAATCGGAGAAAGGCTGTCTGAGGAGAAACTAGAGGATATCATGCGCCAATTTGTCGAGACTCATCATCCGGGGGCACTCTCTGCCTTTGTTCGTGAAGAAAATGACCGTGCATACGGCGATAAAGTGAGATTTTCATATGTTCAAATGGAGGCTGGGCTTCCTCTCCCCATGAGCGGATTTATGGCTGATGTTTCCTTATCAGGAGAGATCGTTTACTTCCGCTATTACGGCGAAGCAGGCAGCATCATCAAGCCAAAGAGGGTCGCGGATGTTGAAGAGGCACTTGCCTTTATCAAGAAGGACGTGGAGTTCGACCTTTTGTTTGAGGTTCTCCATCGTTCTGTTTACAAAAACGGAGATGATCAGCCGCATTTGGTGTATGAGCCTGAATGTAGGGCGATTACCGTACCTGCGGATTTGGTTCAAGAAGAACAAGGAGGAGTTGATGATGACGATGATTACAGGGAGCCGGAGAGCTTTCCTCTCCCTTTATTCGAGGGCATCCGCGAAAAGGCCGATCCTGACAGCATGATTGGTATTGAAAATGGGTTTGTCAAAGAGCGGGAAGCGGATTTGGGAGATGGGAGAATCGGAATCGTTTGGCGGAATCCGGATGACCCTGTGTATCAGCCGGCGGATAAAAGCATGGACAGCTGGTTTAAGGGACGGACTCATCAAGTGCTGAAAACCATCTATAACAAAGAAACCGGAAAACTCGAAGGCGTCATGTCATTTATGGAGAAAGAAGGGCCGTTGACAGTAACTGAGGCAGAGTGCGAAAAAATCGCGGTTCGCTTTCTGTTTGCTTTATTTCCGAATGCCGATCAATATTTTAGGATCAGATACGACGAAAAAGATGAAGAAGAAAACGCAGTCGCTGTTTTTACATTTGAAGCGCATTGTCACGGAGTTCCGATCCGATTTGGGCAGATCAGAATTTGTGTCAGCCGCCAGACAGGGTATATCACCGTTTATATGGGACCGGATATTGACCCAAATGAGCTGGCAACCATTGATCCTGTGCCGGCCATTTCAGTTGAACAAGCCAAGTCTATCTTTTGGCAGCATTTTAAAGTTGAGCTGGGCTGGGAAAGAGAATATCACGATAATGAAGAACACAGCTACCGGCTCGTCTATAGGCCGGTGTATCCGCATTTTATCGATGCACATACAGGAGAGCCTGTCTTCAGCTCATGGTAAAACAGCCAAAAGTCACGCAATTGCCTCGGATATAGAAGAGAGTATGTGATGAAAGTAACAGAAAGAATCTCGAAAAACAATGACAATAATAGAAAAGGACCTTTCTTCACTTTAAAAGAAGAAAGGTCTTTTTATATAATAAACAGGATTCTCTTTGTCGTAGACTCTTTGAAAGGGATGACTTCATTGGTTAATAAACAGCTGAAAAAGAAGGCGCAGGAGATCGGAAATGTACCGACGCATTATGAGCTTGAGATAGAAGATTACGACCAAAAGCAAAAGAAGAACGGGCAGGCATATTTTATCTGGAAGGACCCTAAAGATCCGGAAAAGCACATTACAGTTGAACTTAGAAATGACGGCGCTTTGCTCACCTTTTCAACAACTGTCCGCTCCGAGACAGACAAACAACTTCCAGATGCCGAGCTGAAGCTGACGGCTCTTCAGTTTGCCGCTGCCAATCATCCCGGCACATTTATGAATTTTCATTTTCAAGGCAAGGAAGAACGGGGGCAGCACATCCGGTTTGTCTATACCAAAATAGAGCTGGGGCTTCCGATTCCCAATTCAGGTTTTTTAATTGATATGACACGCAGCGGTCAGATTGTCCACTTTCTATATTACGGGGAAGGGCATAAAGCTGAAGTTCCGACGGAATTTGTAGCAAAAGAGAAGGTTGTGTCCCATTACTTAAACACAATGTCTTTTGAGCTGATGTACGATGTCATTGATGGCGAACAGGAACCAAGGCTTGTTTATGAACCGATTCTCCCGGGATACAGCTATCCCGCAGATGTAGACGAAATTGTGCCCGACCAGCATATCGCAGATGAAAGAATAGAAAACACGGCGCCACTGCCGCAGCTTCAGAACAAGGAAGAAGTTGATATATTTGCCTTGCTGGGTTTTACCTCTGATATGCAGAAAGTCAGTGAAAGAGACTTTGGAGAACAAATTGGAAGCACGTGGCGCAGGGGCGCTGCGCCGGAGCGTAAGGATTTAAGCATAGGAAGCTATTTTGAAACGAGAAATAAAAACACAATCAAAATGAAGACGGATAAAAGAACCGGAAAATTAAAAGCAGCGCTTTCTTTTATGGAGCGGCCGAACAACCGCCAATGCTCCACGGAAGAATGCCAAGAGATAGCGCTTCAATTTTTGTATGCCCTCTATCCGAGAGCGACTGAGTTTTTCAGGATGAATCCCGTCCGAATTGATGAAAGAGGGAGAGTCCGCAACCATTTTTCTGTCTGGTATAAAGGAGTGCCGCTGCGGTTCGGCGCTGCCCGCATCATTGTCAATCCGGAAACTGGGTTGATTGACGCTTTTATGGCGCCTGATATTGAACCTGAACAATTGGAAGCGATAAATCACAGGCCGGATGTTTCCGCTGAAGAAGCGAGAGAAGCATTTTTAGCCGCTTTTGATGTGAAGCTGGAATGGCAGCCCGATTTTACAGCAGGCAGTGACCAGCACTACAAACTTGTCTATAAGCCGGTTTACCCTTCCTATATTGATGCGCACAAAAGGAAAAAGAAAAGGCTGTGAGGGGTGTCTAGTTAGGAATCATCTCCAAGTGGGGATAGTCCTTGAATCGTTTCCAATCCCCGCCCCATTCGAAACCGAGTGTCTTAGCGATCTCGACAACCTCCAGCCAATCTGATTTTCCGTTTTGATTGCCGTCATATTCCATATCCCATATGATGCTGCCATCCTTTTTTTGAAGGGCGAAATCAATCGCTAAACCATAGTTATGATACGATTCCCCTCCTCTTGCATAGGTGACAATATTCCCTTTTTTTGTACGTCCCTGTTTATATAATTCATCTTGTTCCTTAAAGGACCTGAATCCTTCAGTAATGACGACGGTAATGCCTTTATTCGCTGCAGCGGCTTTGAGTGCATCGGCATTCTGCTTCACAATCGGATGAAGATCCGAGGGGACAGGCATGTCCTGCAAGGCGTTTTGAGAATGCCATTCATGCCGAATATAACTAAAACAAAGATCTAGAAGAAATAGAATACATAAGATGACAAATGTTTTTGCGGGTAACTTCATATCGGTCTCACTTTCTCAAGATGTGCTGAATGTTAACGCTTTTAAGTGATTGACTCTCTCTAAAAGCGAACAGCTATGATAAAATATAACATAAATAGTAGCAGGAGGAAGGAGGCAGACCGATGAGAGCAAAGATTCCATCAGAAGAAGTAGCAGTAAAGCTGAATGAATGGTACAAGCTCATTCGCGCTTTTGAAGCAGATCAAGCAGAAGCGTTAAAGCAGGAGATTGAATACGATTTAGAAGATATGGAAGAGAACCAGGACTTGCTTTTATATTTTTCTTTGATGGAATTCCGCCATCGAATCATGCTTGATAAGCTGATGCCGGTGAAAGACAGCGACACCAAGCCTCCGTTCTCTGATATGCTGAACGAAATTGAAAGCAATCAGCAAAAACTCACGGGCTTACTGGAATACTACTTTTATTATTTCAGAGGAATGTACGAATTCAAGCAAAAAAATTTCATATTAGCGATCGACCATTATAAACATGCCGAGGAAAAGCTCGAGTATGTCGAGGATGAGATCGAAAAAGCTGAGTTTCTTTTTAAAGTCGCAGAAGTGTATTATCACATCAAACAAACGTATTTTTCCATGAATTATGCGAGCCAGGCGCTTGATATTTATACGAAATATGAACTGTACGGTCGCCGCCGGGTTCAGTGTGAATTTATCATCGCCGGAAATTTGACCGATGTGTATCATCATGAAAAAGCACTGACCCACTTGTGCAGCGCTTTAGATCATGCCAGGCAGCTTGAAGAAGCGTACATGATCGCCGCTGCCTATTATAATGTCGGACACTGTAAGTACAGTCTGGGTGATTACAAAGAAGCGGAGGGCTATTTCAAAACAGCCGCCGCCATTTTTGAGGAGCACAACTTTCAGCAAGCTGTTCAAGCTGTATTTTCACTGACCCATATCTACTGTAAAGAGGGAAAATACGACAAGGCAGTAGAGGCGTATGACCGCGGGATAAAGAGCGCGGCTGAATGGGAGGATGACATGTACTTGACGAAATTCCGCCTCATTCATGAGTTGTATCTTGGAAGCGGCGACCTGAACGTGCTTACAGAATGCTTTGACCTGCTGGAATCCAGGCAGCTTCTTGCCGACGCCGAAGATCTGCTGCATGATACAGCGGAACGTTTCAATCAGCTGGAACATTACGAGTCCGCCGCTTTCTTTTACCGCAGGCTGATGAATATTAAAAAGAAGCTTGCCGAGCAGCGTTTTCAATAGGAAATAGCAGAGAACTACAGGTTCTCTGCTTTTTTTGTGCTGTTTTCAACTCGGAAAAACAGGGTATTTTCCACTGCATAGTGAGAAATCAGAGGAGGATATCAAGTATGTACAAAGATTTAACCGGAAAAACAGCGATTGTGACAGGTTCTTCAAAAGGAATCGGGAAAGCCATTGCGGAACGGTTCGGACAGGAGAAAATGAATGTTGTTGTAAACTACCACAGCGACCCGTCTGGAGCCGATGAAACTCTGGAAATCATTAAGCAGAACGGAGGGAAAGCCGTCGCAGTTGAGGCGGACGTGTCAAAAGAAGAGGGGATTCAGGCGCTCTTGGACACAGCATTAGAGCATTTCGGCACGCTCGATGTGATGGTAAACAACTCCGGTTTTAACGGCGTTGAGGCGATGCCGCATGAGATGAGTCTTGAAGATTGGCAGAGAGTGATTGATGTCAATGTTACCGGAACCTTTCTGGGAGCGAAAGCAGCACTTAACCACATGATGAAAAACAATATCAAGGGCAATGTGCTGAATATCTCAAGTGTTCACCAGCAGATTCCGCGCCCTGTAAACGTTCAGTATTCCACATCCAAAGGCGGCATCAAGATGATGACGGAAACGCTGGCGCTCAATTATGCGGATAAGGGAATCCGCGTCAATGCGATAGCGCCCGGCACCATTGCCACAGAATCAAATGTTGATACGAAAAAGGAAGAGAGCAGGCAAAAACAATTGAAAAAAATCCCGATGAAAGCCTTCGGAAAGCCTGAAGAAGTGGCGGCAGCAGCAGCTTGGCTCGTATCTGAGGAAGCAAGCTATGTGACCGGCACAACACTTTTCGTCGACGGCGGAATGACACTTTATCCGTCTCAGCTTGAATAGAAGACAAAACAGGGGGATTCCGGGATGAAAACGGACTGGTGGAAGGATGCAGTGGTGTACCAAATTTACCCGAGAAGCTTTCAGGACAGCAATGGAGACGGAATTGGGGACTTGCGGGGGATTATTTCCCGTCTTGACTACATAAAGGAACTTGGGGCAGATGTGATTTGGATTTGCCCGATCTATCCTTCTCCGAATGTTGATTACGGCTATGATGTGACAAACCATAAGGCGATTATGGATTCTTACGGAACAATGGACGATTTTCACGAGCTGCTGGACCAGGTGCATCAGCGGGGATTAAAGCTGGTGATGGACTTTGTGTTAAATCACACCTCGGTCGAGCATCCGTGGTTTAAAGAAGCGGAGCTGGACAAAAACAGCAAATACCGCAGCTATTATTATTGGCGTCCTGGCACAAAGAACGGCCCGCCGACAGACTGGCTCTCAGACTATGGCTGCCCGGTCTGGCAATACGAAGAGCACACCGGAGAATACTATCTCCATATGAATGCCGTCAAACAAGCTGATTTAAACTGGGAAAATCCTGAAGTTCGCCAGGCGGTGTATGACATGATGAAATTTTGGCTCGATAAAGGGGTCGACGGTTTGCGAATTGATCAGCTCCATCTCATTTCTAAGAAAGAATATCTTCCTTCGTATGAGGACTATATCAATCAGCAGGCAGAGCCGAAGCCCTTTCAGCCAAATGGCGAACGAATCCATGACTATTTAAAAGAAATGACAGATGAAGTGTTTTCCCAATATGATGTCATGTCTGTCGGAGAGGTCGGCAGTGTCACACCGGAAGAAGGCCTGAAATATACGGGAACAGATAAGCATGAGCTGAATATGATTTTTCACTTTCAGCATATGGAGCTTGATCAGCAGCCCGGAAAAGAACATTGGGATTTGAAGCCCCTTGAGCTTTCTGATTTAAAATCGGTTTTGACAAAATGGCAAAAGAAGCTTGAGCATCAAGGCTGGAATACATTGTTTTGGTGCAACCATGACCAGCCCCGGATTGTGTCCAGATTCGGAGACGATGGGGAATACCGCAAAGCATCAGCGAAAATGCTGGCAGCCGTACTTTATTTTATGAAGGGCACGCCGTATATTTATCAGGGAGAAGAAATCGGGATGACAAACGCGCCGTTCACCCGGATTGAAGACTACAAAGATATCCAAACGATCAATATGTATCATAAACGGGTGTTTGAAAAAGGCTATGATCCAAATGATGTGATGAGATCGATCTTAGCCAAAAGCCGGGATCACGCCCGGACCCCGATGCAGTGGAACAGCGGCAAAAATGCCGGATTTACTGACGGCACGCCTTGGCTGAAGGTCAATCCGAACTTCACCGCAATCAATGTGGAGGAAGCGCAGGGAGATCCTGATTCTGTCTTAAACTATTACAAAAAACTGATCAGCCTGAGAAAGCAGTACGCTGACCTCATGAAAGGGAGCTTTGATCTTTTGCTTCCGGACGATCCGCAGTTGTTTGTATACATGAGAGAAAACAGTAAACAGCAGCTTTTGTCGGTCAATAATTTTTCAAAAGAGCAGGCTGTTTTTCAGTGGCCTAAGAACTGCGGCAAAGCTCAGGCCTCACTGCTTCTCAGCAATTATAACAACGATGATCTTGCTGACGAAATGGTGTTCCGGCCTTATGAGAGCAGGGTCTATCTTCTGGACAAAACAAACTAATGATTGAAGTAGCCCGGCATTCTTAGCCGGGTTTTTTTAGTACATATATTCGCTCTGCAGGCGGGAAGAATAAATGAAAATGAAATTTATTCTTGCAAAACGTAATGACTTCGGTTTATTATGATATAGGATTACAAAATCGTTATCATTTTGATTTAAAGTTACTGAAAAAGAGGGGATATACGATATGTTTAAAAAATGGAGCGGTTTGTTTCTGATTGCAGCGTGCTTTTTATTAGTTGCAGCATGCGGCAACTCATCAACAAAAGGGTCGGCGGATTCAAAGGATGATAAACTGCACGTTGTCACAACGTTCTACCCGATGTATGAATTCACAAAACAAATTGTAAAAGACAAAGGCGATGTGGATCTGTTAATCCCATCTTCCGTTGAACCGCATGATTGGGAACCGACGCCGAAAGACATTGCTAACATTCAGGATGCTGATTTGTTCGTTTATAATAGTGAATACATGGAGACATGGGTTCCGTCAGCTGAAAAAAGCATGGGCCAAGGCCATGCCGTTTTCGTTAATGCAAGCAAAGGTATTGATTTAATGGAAGGCTCTGAAGAAGAACACGAAGAGCATGATCATGGGGAGCATGAGCACAGTCATGCAATGGATCCTCACGTATGGCTCAGCCCTGTTCTGGCACAGAAGGAAGTTAAAAATATTACGGCGCAAATCGTGAAGCAGGACCCGGATAACAAAGAATACTATGAGAAAAATAGTAAAGAATATATTGCAAAACTGCAGGATCTTGATAAACTATATCGTACAACCGCAAAAAAAGCGGAGAAAAAAGAATTTATCACGCAGCATACAGCTTTTGGCTATCTGGCAAAAGAATACGGCTTGAAGCAGGTTCCGATTGCAGGGCTGTCACCTGACCAAGAACCGAGTGCAGCCAGCTTGGCAAAGCTGAAAACATATGCCAAAGAACATAATGTAAAAGTCATTTACTTTGAAGAAATTGCATCCTCAAAGGTCGCAGATACGCTCGCCAGTGAAATCGGCGCGAAGACAGAAGTGCTGAATACACTGGAAGGCTTGAGCAAAGAAGAACAGGATAAAGGTTTAGGGTATATCGACATTATGAAACAAAACCTCGATGCCCTGAAAGATTCACTATTGGTTAAATCATAAGATAGTGTGCGCCGGAGGGTGCACACTATTTCTTTGTGAGAAAGGAAGATTAACATGAATCTCGTCTCATTGAAAGATATCGTTTTCGGCTATTCCCATACGCCTGTTTTAGATAAAGTATCACTTGATATTGAAAGCGGTGAGTTCGTCGGCATCACTGGACCAAACGGCGCCTCTAAATCGACGCTCATAAAGGTAATGCTCGGCATGCTGAAACCGTGGGAAGGCACAGTGACGATCAGTAAAAGGAATACAGAAGGGAAACGCCTGACCATAGGGTACGTCCCGCAGCAAATTTCTTCATTTAATGCCGGCTTTCCGAGCACGGTGCTGGAGCTTGTTCAGTCAGGCCGCTATACAAAAGGGAAATGGTTTAAACGTTTAAATGAAGAAGATCATCTTGAAGTAGAAAAAGCACTGAAAATGGTGGAAATGTGGGAGCTCCGCCATCGTAAAATCGGTGATTTATCAGGCGGACAGAAACAGAAAATCTGTATCGCCAGAATGCTCGCCAGCAACCCGGATCTGCTGATGCTGGACGAACCGACGACAGCTGTTGATTACGACAGCAGAAAAGGATTTTACGAATTTATGCATCACCTCGTGAAAAATCACAATCGCACAGTTGTGATGGTTACTCACGAACAAAACGAAGTACAGCAATTTTTAGATAAAGTGATTCGATTAGAGAGAGGAGAAAAAGGCGGATGGAAATGTTTGACTTGGAATTCATGCGACGAGCTTTTCTAGCAGGCGGCATGATCGCCGTCATGGCTCCGATACTAGGAGTGTATCTCGTTCTCAGAAGACAGGCCTTAATGGCTGACACACTTTCACATATCTCATTGTCAGGTGTTGCCATCGGCTTTTTTCTCAGCACCAATATAACCGCAGCAAGCATAGTCGTCGTGACCATCGGCGCGATCGGAATTGAATACATGCGGCGGGCGTATCGGACGTATTCAGAAGTGTCCATTGCCATCTTAATGGCAGCTGGTTTGTCCTTCGCGATGTTTTTAATCAGCCTTTCCAAAGGCACAGCCAATATGAGCATCGATCAATACCTATTTGGATCGCTTGTGACAGTAAACCAGCAGCAGGTCTATATTATCAGTATTATCACACTGCTGATCCTGCTTTATTTTATCGTACTGAGAAGGCCGCTTTACCTGCTGACGTTTGATGAAGCAACAGCCAAAACATCGGGAATCAATACAAACGTTCTCTCGTTGTCATTCAGTATTGTCACAGGCCTTGCGATTTCAGTCATTATTCCGATCATCGGGGTCCTTCTTGTATCGGCCCTGCTTGTATTGCCGGCAGCATTCGCCATCAGAATTGCAAAAGGCTTTAACATGGTTTTCATTACAGCCATACTCATTTCATTATTCAGCGTATTTACGGGACTGACATCATCCTATCAGCTCGGGACGCCGCCAGGTCCGTCTATTACCCTGCTTTTGATCGTTTTGCTATTAATCGGATTTGCAGTTCAGGGAGTTTGGACGTTTATCAAAAAAGAAGCTCAGCGCAAAAAAAGAAGCCGATAACATGAAAAGCAGTTTTCCCTAGGGAATACTGCTTTTTTTATAGAAACAATCCGGCAAGGCGCTCATAAGATTCTTTTTTCGCCTCAAAATCAAACACATTGCACAGAACCATGATTTCATTTGTTTCATAGCGGTCTGTGAGGTCTAACAGCTGTTGTTTGACAGTGGTTGGAGAACCGATCACCATCCGCTTTCTGTTTTCTTCTATGAGTTTTTTATCGGACGCTGTATAGGGATAGGCTTTCGCCTCCTCGATGCTTGGCACGCGGCTGTCCAAGCCTTTCCCGACGCGAAGAAGCCACAAATCTTGGCTTAATGCGAGTTCTTGTGCCTCTTCAGCTGTTTTTGCGCAAATGACAAAAATCGTAAACAGTGCGGACGGATTCGAAAAATGGGCTGAGGGCCGAAAGCTTTCCCGGTAGATGCGGAATGCATTTTCTCCTCGCTCGGGATTAATGAAATGCCCAAATACATATCCAATCCCCTGATGCGCCGCGCGTCTTGCGCTGTTTTCACCAAGACCGAGCACCCATAGCTCGGGTGCCGTACCAATAAGGGGCGCCGCTTTGATTCCGGCATACGGATGGTCGGGAGGAAGGGAATCTGTTAGAAAATAAGAGACATCCTGCAGCTGTCTGTTAAATTCGGTTAAGCTTTTTTTCACCCCGTCCGTTAATGCAAGTCTGGTTTTTGTCGTGCCGCCGGGGGAGCGACCGACGCCGAGGTCAATCCGGTTTGGATACAGGGCCTCAAGCTGGCGAAAGGTTTCAGCCACTTTAAATGGGCTGTATTGGGGCAGAAGCACGCCGCCTGATCCGACACGAATGGTGTTTGTCTGTGCTGCGATGCGGGCGATCATGATTTCAGGCGCTGTGCTTGCCAGTCCTTTCGTGCTGTGATGCTCGGCAAACCAATAACGCTTATAGCCCCACTCTTCGCTAAATCGAGCAAGCTCAACCGAATGCTGAAGAGTTGTCACAGGGCTCTCTCCTTTAGAAACAGGTGCCTGATCAAGTATGCTTAAATGAATCAAAAGGCCGCTTCCTTTCTGTCTGTTTTTAGATGGTGACACAAGAATAGGCAAAATGACTTGCCCGCGTCAAATGGTTTGTTTAAGAAGCGCACTTTATAGCATTTGCAAATCATATATCAAATATGGAAGTTTTTTTTCGAGGTTTTTCGTCAATTATTCTTAACTTTTACGAAACTTTGATATAATAACAAACGTATATATTAGTAATTTACGGCTTATTTTCCTTGTGAGCGTAAAAATAAATGTGACTATCTTCACATTTCGATGAGTAGGAGTGAATCGTGTGGCAATTTCTTTAGAAAAAGGTCAACGAATTGATTTAACAAAAGGAAAAGCCGGTCTGTCAAAATTGATGGTCGGTCTCGGCTGGGACCCAGTGTCCTCAGGCGGAGGGTTCTTCAGCAAACTGCTTGGCGGAGGCGGTCCGAATATCGACTGTGACGCTTCAGTGCTGATGCTGGAAAACGGAAAATTCACCGAAAAGAAAAATCTGATTTATTTCGGCAACCTGAAAAGCCGCTGCGGCGGTGTACAGCATACAGGCGACAACCTGACGGGTGACGGTGCGGGCGATGACGAGCAAATTATGATAGATTTAGATAAAGTGCCTGCAAACATCGATAAGCTTGTATTTGTAGTGAACATTTACGATTGTGTCAGAAGAAAACAAGATTTCGGCATGATTCAAAATGCGTTTATCCGCGTAGTTGATCAATCTAATCACGAGGAAATGCTCAAGTACAATTTGAGAGACAATTACGCCGGCAGAACAAGCCTGATTACAGCAGAAATCTACCGCAGCGGCAGTGAGTGGAAGTTTGCGGCGATCGGTGAAGGCACAAACGATACGAGATTAGAAGATATTATCAGCCGATACGTATAAAAGAAAAGGAGTGGATGAAACATGACAATTTCATTGGCAAAAGGACAAAAAGTAGATTTAACAAAAACAAATCCGGGTCTTTCAAAGGTTGTTGTCGGTTTAGGCTGGGATACGAACAAGTATGACGGCGGGCACGACTTTGATCTTGACTCAAGTGTGTTTCTGTTAGACGCTGCAGGCAAATGCGCATCTCCAAACGACTTTATTTTCTACAACCAGCTTGAAGGCGGCAACGGTTCAGTCGTTCATTCAGGCGACAACCTGACTGGTGCTGGCGAAGGCGATGATGAGAATGTAAAAGTAAATCTCAGCGCTGTACCGGCAAACATTGATAAAATCTCATTTGTTATTACCATTCACGATGCAGAAGCGCGCAGCCAAAACTTTGGACAAGTATCAAACGCGTTTGTCCGCATCGTAAATGAAGAAACAAATGAAGAGCTCATCCGTTACGATCTTGCAGAAGATTTCTCTATTGAAACGGCAATCATTGCAGGGGAGCTTTACAGACATAACGGCGAGTGGAAATTCTCCGCAATCGGCTCAGGCTACCAAGGCGGCCTTGCCCGCATTGCAACAGACTACGGTTTGCAAGTCGGTTAAGACAAATACGAAGAGCAGAAAGGAGAGAGGCAGTATGGCCATTCAATTATCAAAAGGACAGCGCATTGATTTAACAAAAACAAATCCGGGACTGACAAAAGCAGTGATCGGCTTAGGCTGGGATACAAACAAGTACTCCGGCGGACACGATTTTGACCTGGATGCTTCGGCCTTTTTAGTTGATGCGCATGATAACTGCGTAAATGATCTCGATTTCGTCTTCTATAATAACCTTGAACATCCGAGCGGCGGTGTCATCCATACGGGTGACAACCGCACGGGTGAGGGCGACGGAGATGATGAGCAGATTATCGTTGATTTCTCAAAAATCCCTGCTCACATTGAGAAAATCGGCATCACAGTGACCATTCACGACGCTGAAGCACGCAGCCAAAACTTTGGACAAGTTTCCAATGCATTTGTCCGCGTTGTGGATGAAGAAACGCAGAATGAGCTTCTTCGCTTCGATTTGGGAGAAGACTTCTCCATTGAAACAGCTGTTGTCGTTTGTGAGCTTTACAGACACGGCGGCGAGTGGAAATTCAATGCGATCGGCAGCGGATTTTCCGGCGGGCTGGCTGCATTGTGCCGGAATTACGGTTTGCAAGTGTAAGCGAGTGACAAATAGAGAAGTCACCGTTTCAAATTAATAGGAGGAAAAAACTTGGACTTTTTACATCATATTTTGTCTACGTATGCTTCATTTTTCGATTGGAAAATGTGGGGGGAAGTTCTGACTGATCCTGTTTCCTGGGGTTTGATCGGTTCCCTTGTTGTTCTGGAAGGCCTTTTATCGGCCGATAACGCGCTAGTTCTTGCGGTCATGGTTAAACACCTGCCGGAAAAACAGCGGAAAAAAGCGTTAACGTATGGTTTGTTTGGAGCTTATATTTTCAGGTTTATTTTCATCGGGCTCGGTATGCTTCTCATTAAATTCTGGTGGATCAAGGTGCTTGGCGCGCTTTACCTGGCTTGGCTCGTCATTAAGCACTTCTGGATTGGCGAAAAAGAAGAGGAAGCGGACGGCATCAAGAAAAACTCTTGGATGGTCCGTACGTTCGGGATCTTCTGGGCGACTGTCATTTCAGTAGAATTAATGGATCTTGCCTTCTCTGTGGACAGCATCCTGGCCGCGTTTGCAGTATCTGAAAAAGTATGGGTGCTTCTGATCGGCGGTATGCTTGGTATTTTAATGATGCGTACAGTGGCAAAAGTGTTCCTTGTGCTGATTGATAAAATTCCTGAGCTGGAAAACACAGCATTCGTCTTAATCGGCATTATCGCGCTGAAAATGGCGGGGAGCGCTTTCCATTACGAAATGCCGCACTCTGTATTCTTCATTATCATTATCGCTGCATTTGCGGTAACATTGATCATTCACTACATCAATAAACAAAAGCAGGTGCGCGAACAAACAGCCGCTTCAAAAGAAGAATAAAACAAAACAAGGAGGGAGGTTCAATGTCCTTCCTTTTTTGTTACCGAAATATCGTTCAATGACAAACCGGAAAGGAGGATATGATGAGACAAGAAGAACTAACCATTCATAAAGCACTTCCGGCTGATGGGGATTGGAAAAGCCTGCTGTTTCAGCCATTGCCGGAGCGGGATCACTATGAAACTGCACAAGGCCTTTCTTTTTCTCGTCTTGCCGGACAGATATTGGGCACGCCTATTGATGAGACGGACTACTATAATGAGCTGTATGAGCTGTCTGTAAACGACCGCATAACGATTTTGAGTGAAACGCTCGATAAAACAATCGAACCGGAAACATTTCAAAAGCTTCAGCATATTCATTCCATCAATCAGAAAGAAAAAGGGCTGTCAGTCAGCCGCTTTGTTGCCTTTCTGGACGGGGAAAAGCTGATTGCGAAGCACTCAAATCCCCTGATGCACCGCCATTTAAGAAAAGCGCTGATGACGCTTTTACATACCTTTGCGGACAGTCATGAAAAGGGGCTGAATCATCCTGATTTTCGCAGAGTGCTGCTTGATGTCTCGAAGTTTTCCTTAAACCATCTGAATCCTTGGCTGGAAAAAACCGATATAGAGCGGGAGATGCCGAAGGTTGTTTGGTATGGAGATGCGACGAAAAGCCAGCTCTATTTCTTATATTATCTGATGCTAGTCGGCTGTGATGTACTACTGTTCCATCCGGCGGGAACCGATCAGCTGGCGCTTGTCGACCCGAAGCAGGAGCTCAGTTTTACGGAAAAGCTCCCGGATGTTTCGGAGCTTCAGCCGTTTCCGAAAGAAAAACCAGACCGGAAATCAACAGTGGCTTACCGCTCAACAAAGGAAATTGAACATGTGCTGAATCACGAGGAATCCATGCTGTATAAGCCGTGGCAGTTCAGAGATCACACACCGGTGTCCGTTACGCTGAAAACGACCTATGATGAATTGTTTTTAATCACGAAAGAACGCGCCTTTATTCGGCCGAATTTCAAAGCTGATAAACATTCCATTGAGATTCCGAATGTATTCGCCAAAATTATGGGCGTGTCGAAAGACAATAAGGAATATTGGAACAGGCTTCATACTCTAGCGGATTATCAGGAAACAGAAATGGTCAGAAGCTTTCCATTTACAGAAGAAATAAAGTCGAACTATCAATTTCACTACAGCCACGCACTTGATCAAGAAGGGAACATTGATCCGGACAAGCTGATGGCAAGCAATGTGTGGCAGTACAAACAGCTGCCGGCGGGCGTTCAGACTGCCATTGCAAAAACGATTTCGAGAATGTGCAGGCACCCGCGGCTTAAAGCTTTGCATCAGGAACAAGTCAAGGATGTTCAAATCTATTTGTTTAAACAAACAACAAACCTGCCTGCTAATCTGCTGAAATTGATTCAAATGTTCGACTATGCGCAAACCGTTCCGAAACTCGTTTTATATCATACGGAAATGAGCGGCGGACTCACGCGTTCGGATGCTGCCGCCCTGCTGTTCCTGAATGAAATCGGAATCGATATCATCATTTATAATCCGCCCGGACACCAGGATATTGAGCAGTTTATTGAAGAGGATCAGTATGATATCCACTGGCTGGATGACATGGTGTTTCAGCAGGACTACAAAGAGCCTTCGCTTGTGAAAAGGCTCTTCAGAACCATTACCCAAAAATAAGGAGAGAAGAAAAGCATGACAACAGAAAATCAAAATCCGCTTGTTCTCGATAAAAATGAAGAGATTTCCCAGCAAAAAGCTGACGATATCCGTCTTCAGCTCCGTCAGGAACCAGAAGTGAAGCGGCTTGCTCAACAAATTGACGTCAAAAACCAAATGGAGCTGCTTGAGTACGGCAAGGAGCCGGCCGTTGAAATATCCAAGTTCTCTGACCGCATCTTAGGGATGATGAAAACAACAAGCGTGACAGACTCCGGCACAATGCTGACTCAGCTTGGGAAAATCATGGACCGCTTCGACAAAAATGATTTTGATGAGCCAAAGGGATTAATGGCGAAAATTTTCAAACGCGGCGGCAGCATGATTGAAAAAATCTTTAAAAAGTATCAGACACTTGGCGGAGAGATTGAAAAAATCCACGTTGAGATTTCAAAATACAAAGATGAGATGACGAAGACGAACTACACGCTCGATGAAATGTATGAAAACAATATCAAATACTATATGGAGCTTGAAAAATACGTCGTTGCCGGGCAGATGAAACTGGAAGAGATGCAGTCGATCCTTCCTTCATATGAGGAAAAAGCGGCAAGCGGGAACCAGCTGGCGCAAATGCAGCTCGATACGTTGCGCAACGGCATTCAGGCGCTTGAGGAACGGGTGTATGATCTGGACATGGCACGGATGGTGGCGCTTCAAACCGCACCTCAAATCCGTCTCCTGCAGCGAGGAAATGCAAAGCTGATCGGGAAAATCAACTCCGCGTTTATCATTACCATTCCGATTTTCAAAAACGGCATTATTCAGGCTGTTACGGTAAAGCGGCAAAAGCTTGTGGCTGATTCCATGAGCGAGCTTGACCGCCGGACAAACGAGATGCTGAAACGAAATGCTGAAAATATCTCGAGCCAAAGTGTTGAAATTGCCAGAATGGCCGGCAGACCGAGCATAGATATTGAAACGATTGAATCGTCTTGGAACACGATTGTCAGCGGCATGCAGGAAACAAAACAAATCGAGGAAGAAAACAAACGCCTCCGCGAAGACGGCGCGAGACGAATTGCACAGCTTCAGGACAATATTAAAAAAGCAGCATTGCAGCAATAATAAAAACCCCGCTTGTGGAACATAAGCGGGGTTTTTCAATTACATCATTTAGTTAATGACAATGTGTAAAGACAGGTGTAAACTTAAACGGTAATCATTTTGCATATCAGAGGTGTTGGCAATGGGAAAACAACAGCCTATATCCCAGCGTAAACTGCTGGGCGTCGCCGGTTTGGGGTGGCTGTTTGATGCAATGGATGTCGGAATATTATCGTTTATTATCGCCGCGCTCCATGTAGAGTGGAATCTGTCGCCCGAAGAAATGAAATGGATTGGAAGCGTCAATTCCATCGGCATGGCTGCGGGTGCGTTTTTGTTTGGTTTGCTTGCTGATCGAATCGGCCGCAAAAAAGTGTTTATCATCACCCTTTTATGCTTTTCCATCGGAAGCGGCATTTCCGCTTTTGTGACGAGCTTATCGGCATTTCTAATCCTTCGTTTCGTGATTGGTATGGGACTTGGCGGCGAGCTTCCAGTCGCTTCAACACTCGTTTCGGAAGCGGTTGTGCCTGAAAAGCGGGGCAGAGTGATTGTGCTTTTGGAAAGCTTTTGGGCCGTGGGCTGGCTCGCAGCGGCCTTGATTTCTTACTTTGTGATACCAAGCTTCGGCTGGCAGGCTGCCCTTCTGTTAACTGCGCTGACTGCTTTTTATGCGCTGTACCTGCGGACAAGTCTGCCTGATTCGCCGAAATATGAATCGCTTTCTGCCAAAAAGAGGTCGGTGTGGGAGAATGTAAAAAGCGTCTGGGCAAGACAGTATATACGGCCGACGGTGATGCTGTCGATCGTTTGGTTCTGTGTGGTGTTTTCTTATTACGGCATGTTCCTATGGCTCCCGAGTGTCATGCTGCTGAAAGGCTTCAGCATGATTCAAAGCTTTGAATATGTCCTGCTGATGACGCTTGCTCAGCTACCGGGCTATTTCTCTGCCGCATGGCTGATTGAAAAAGCGGGCCGGAAGTGGATACTTGTCATTTACTTGATTGGTACAGCAGGAAGCGCCTATTTCTTCGGAACAGCGGATTCCTTAAGTCTTCTGCTTACGGCTGGAATGCTGTTATCGTTTTTCAATCTCGGTGCGTGGGGCGTGCTGTATGCTTATACCCCGGAGCAATACCCGACTGCGATTCGAGCAACAGGTTCAGGAACGACAGCAGCGTTTGGAAGAATCGGCGGCATCTTCGGGCCTTTGCTCGTCGGAACCCTGGCAGCCCGTCATATTTCGTTTTCGGTCATCTTTTCAATCTTTTGCATTGCAATCTTACTCGCGGTTGCTTGTATTTTGATTATGGGGAAAGAAACGAAACAAACTGAGCTAGAATAGGAAAAGCACCTCTTAAAAGAGGTGCTTTCAGCGTGTCGACAAACCCTCGTATTCGTTGTCAGGACTGCGCTTCGGTGCTCAATGCGAAGTGGATCAACGGCTAAATTCTCAGGCGTCCTGCCTAAACGCCGTCGTCATCACATCCTGTGAATGTCCGCTCCTATGCTCGTCCTTCCTAGACTTCAAGGGTTTTCAATCACGCTGAAAAGATGACAAAATCCTAAAATGAAAACCGTTTTAGGATTTTGTCAACAATCTGAAGCACCTCTTGAATGAGGTGCTTTTTTTTACATCTGCGCCCGGGCTGCGGATTGGCGTTTCCCGGTTTTACTAATTGTCTGGTAGAGCGTCATAGAAAGTATGAACAGAATGGCAGTAAATCCTGTAACAGCTCCGAAATGCTGTGTGCTTTGATATAAAAAACCTGCAATACTTGTACCGACAGTGGTTCCGGCATACATAGCGGCATTGGAAAGGGAAGCGATGGTTCCTCGTGCATTTGGTGCAATGGATTGAAAGACACCCATCATTAACGGAAAGATGATGCCAGCTGTAAAGAACGTGAGAAAAAAGCTGGCTTCTACTAAAAACAAGTTTGGAAAGAACGGAAGAGCGAAATAGAGAGCGCCCATTAGCAGCATCCCGCTGATCAGTGTTTTAAACATGCCCAGCTTTTCTGAAACCCGGCTGCCGATAAGGCTCCCGAGCATATTTCCCAGTCCGAGTACAAGCATAGCTGCGCCAATTTGTGACACGGTTAAATGATAATCCGCGGAAAGCCAAGTACCCAGAAAGCTGAACGAAGCGAAGTTTCCGGTTTGAAACAGAAAATAGGCAAGCAGAATAACCGATGTTTTCGGCAATGAAAAAAGCTCCCGATAGGGGTTGACTATTGATGGGCGCGCCAATGGTTCAGAAGGCCGGATATCAGGCATGACCGCCGCCAGGATCAATAGTAGAATAAGCGAGCACGCTGACAAAACGAAAAATGGCGTATGCCATGTAAAGGAAGCGAGAAACCCTCCAATAGGAAGTCCGAGCATTTGTGAAGCGGCCAAACCTGCTGTCGCAATCCCCATGCCTTTTATGATCTGAGAAGGCCGGACAATGACTGGGATGGACGCCCAAATTTGAGGCGTCACAAACGCAGCGCTAACGCCTGCGGCAAAACGGAACAGGCACATGGCGGCAAAAGAGGGAGCGATGCCGCATAAAAACGTGGATACGATAAAGCCTGCAAGTCCCCACAGCATGACTGTTTTCCTGTTCAGCCGGTCTGAGATTGGGCCTGCAATGAAAGCAAAGAGCGCATAACCGAGTGCATAAGCACTGACCATCCAGCCTGACAAATCAGTAGAGACATGAAACTGATTCTGTAAAAGGGGGAGAAGCGGCGAAAGCAAAAAGGTATCCGTGCCAATGACAAACATGACACTGAAGAAAAGCCAAATGCGATTCAAATTTTATCACTCCTATTGTTTTATAACTTTAAAACTATGAAACAGATATGTATAGAGAAAACCCTTTGTTAGAGGGTTTCCAAAAAGCCAGGCAGGTATGTTTGAAATGTGTCTTCACGCAGACTGACGTATTTTGTCCGCGAATCTTTCCTGGTTGCCGTCAATCCCGCTTCACGCAGCGTTTTAAAATGATAAGATGCCGTGGTTTTGACAATATTGCACTTTTCACCTACTTCACCGCAGCTGAGTTCTTTTCCGCTGACATAAAGCGTACGAATAATGGCAAGCCTTGATTCATCAGACAGTGCTTTAAAAATTTGCGCTCTGATTTGATCATCTGATTGTTTCATAGTCATGAAACTATAATACATAATGGGTGTTGGAAAAGCAACTTATTTTTCCAGTAAAGGAGCAGGAAGTCATAAGAGGAAGGAGGAAGTCAATTCCAATAAAAGCGTTTTCAACTAAAGATAGGAGAAAAATCACCCGAAAAATACAATCATATAGGAGGATTACAGAGCATTTAGAAGCATAAATAAGATCATGTGGTCACATGGATGTTTATAAAGAAATGGTACAGAATAAAAGAGAATATGCTGTTTGTGTGGGAAGTTACATAAATGTTACGGTAATAAAGATTGCTTAATATGGAGGGAAAATATGAGTGTAGATGAGAAACCAATTAAGATAAAAGTCGAGAAAGTCTCTAAGATTTTTGGGAAACAAACAAAGAAGGCAGTTCAAATGCTTGCCAACGGAAAGACAAAAAAAGAGATCCTGAAAGCAACCGGATCAACCGTTGGGGTTAATCAGGCAGATTTTGAAGTATATGATGGTGAGATATTTGTCATCATGGGTCTATCAGGGAGCGGTAAATCAACTTTAGTACGGATGTTAAACCGGCTTATTGAACCGACTGCCGGAAGTATTTACATTGATGGTGACATGATAACAAATATGTCAAAAGACCAGCTCCGGGAAGTCCGCCGGAAAAAAATCAGCATGGTCTTCCAAAAGTTCGCTCTGTTCCCGCACAGAACGATACTTGAAAACACAGAATACGGACTGGAGCTTCAAGGCGTAGACAAACAAGAGCGGCAGCAAAAAGCGCTTGAGTCTCTTAAGCTCGTCGGGCTCGAAGGATTTGAACATCAATATCCAGACCAGCTCTCCGGCGGGATGCAGCAGCGTGTCGGCCTTGCCCGCGCGTTGACAAATGATCCTGACATCCTTCTGATGGACGAAGCGTTCAGTGCGCTTGATCCATTGATTCGTAAAGATATGCAGGATGAGCTCCTTGATCTTCACGATAATGTTGGAAAAACAATTATCTTTATTACGCACGACTTGGATGAAGCGTTGCGGATCGGCGACAGAATTGTCCTAATGAAGGACGGTAACATCGTTCAGATTGGCACGCCTGAAGAAATCCTGATGAATCCATCTAACGAATATGTTGCAAAATTCGTCGAGGATGTTGATTTATCTAAAGTCCTCACAGCAGGCCACATTATGAAACGCGCTGAAACAGTGCGGATTGATAAAGGGCCTCGCGTAGCATTGACGCTGATGAAAAACCTTGGAATTTCTTCGATTTACGCAGTGGATAAACAAAAGAAATTGTTAGGTGTTATCTATGCGTCTGATGCGAAAAAAGCGGCTGAGTCTGATTTGTCACTTCAAGACATCTTGAATACAGAATTTACGACTGTACCAGAGAATACGTATCTGACTGAGATTTTTGACGTTGTGTCCGATGCGAATATTCCAATTGCGGTTGTGGATGAGAAGCAAAGAATGAAAGGAATTGTCGTAAGAGGCGCGCTGATTGGCGCACTTGCCGGCAATAACGAGTATATCAATGCTGAAGGCACTAACGAACAAACACAAGATCCTTCTGCACAGGAGGTGAAATAAGATGGATAGACTGCCTAGAATACCTTTAGCAGATATCATTGACCGTTTTGTTGACTGGATTACGATGACGTTTGGCGGATTCTTCGACGGAATTGCAAACGGATTGGCCGCTTTTGTAAATGGAATTGTCACCGGTCTTGGATTTATTCCATCTATTTTGTTAACGATTATTTTCGCCGCACTTGCGTGGTGGATCAGTACAAGGGGAATTGCGTTATTTACGTTGATTGGATTCCTCCTGATCGATTATTTAGGATATTGGGACCCAATGCTGCAAACATTGGCGCTTGTTTTGACATCTGTGATTATTTCGATTGTGGTCGGGGTTCCGATCGGAATTTGGGCGTCTCAGAAAGAAACGGTTCGCCGTATTGTAACGCCAATTCTTGATTTAATGCAGACAATGCCTGCTTTCGTATATCTATTGCCGGCGATTTTCTTCTTTAACATCGGTGTTGTGCCGGGTGTTGTTGCATCTGTTATCTTCGCGATGCCGCCGACAATCCGCATGACTGTTCTCGGTATTAAACAAGTGCCGGCGGATCTGATTGAAGCGACTGAGGCATTCGGTTCTACAACAGCTCAGCGTTTGTTTAAAGTTCAGCTTCCGCTTGCGACAAAAACGATTTTGGCCGGAATTAACCAGAGCATCATGCTTGCGTTATCAATGGTTGTTATCGCCGCAATGGTCGGTGCACCGGGACTTGGTTCTGAAGTATACAGTGCCGTTACACAGCTGAAAACCGGGGTCGGAGTAGAGGCCGGTATCGCCATCGTTATCGTTGCCATTACCCTGGACCGTATTACTCAAAATATTAAAGTGAAGAAGAAAAGCAGGGGGAATGCCTGATGCTTAAAAAAATCATCGGCATCGGCGTTTCCGCCATGCTGGCGCTCTCACTTGCGGCTTGCGGTTCAGAAAACGATGAAAATGCATCCGCAGCAGAACAAGTGAATAAGACCATCATCGGGATTGACCCCGGTTCAGGGATTATGTCCCTGACTGACAAAGCGATGAAGGATTATGACCTGAATGACTGGACATTGATTTCAGCGTCAAGTGCTGCGATGACCGCTACGCTTAAAAAGTCATACGACCGTAAGAAACCGATTATCATTACAGGATGGACACCGCACTGGATGTTCTCCAGATATAAGCTGAAATATCTCGATGATCCGAAACAATCTTATGGCAGCGCAGAGGAAATCCATACGATCACACGCAAAGGCTTCAGCAAAGAGCAGCCGAATGCCGCAAAGCTTCTGAGCCAGTTTAAATGGACTCAGGACGAAATGGGCGAAATCATGATCAAGGTGGAAGAAGGCGAGAAACCTGCCAAAGTTGCTGCTGAGTACGTCAATAAACACAAGGATCAGATTGCCGAATGGACAAAAGGCGTTCAAAAGGTGAAGGGAGACAAAATCAACCTTGCCTATGTGGCGTGGGACAGTGAGATTGCAAGTACAAACGTCATAGGCAAAGTCTTAGAAGACTTGGGCTATGAGGTAACACTTACTCAGGTAGAGGCTGGGCCGATGTGGACTGCAATTGCGACGGGAAGTGCGGATGCCTCCCTTTCCGCATGGCTGCCGAATACCCATAAAGCATACGCCGCTAAATATAAAGGCAAATATGATGATATTGGCACCAGTATGACTGGTGTGAAGATGGGGCTTGTTGTTCCTCAATATATGAAAAATGTCAACTCAATTGAAGATTTGAAGAAGTAATCAAAAAAGCAGCCTGTCTCAGGCTGCTTTTTTTGCGTTATTTTACGTAAGCGGCAGCGGGTGAATCAGCCTTTTGAAAAGTTTTTAATACGGCATTCGCTAAAATGTGAATGCCGTTGAACATCGCATTTCTGTCAAAGGTCATGTGCGGATGATGGAGCCCCGGCTGGAGCCCGCAGCCTAGTCCGAGCATCGTTGTTTTCAGATTCGGCACCTTCACGGCGTAAAAATGGAAATCCTCTCCGCCGGTAGTGACAAGCGGGTCATCAAGCCGCTCAGCCCCGATGATATCTGTAATGGCTTCTGCCATGATCGCTTCAGCTTCTTTGTTTTGTGTTGCCGCAGGAAGGCTGTGTTCTTTTTGCAGCTCGATTTTTGCGCCGAATGCAGCGGCGGCCGCTTCACAGGCTCTTTCTGTTTCGGCGATTAACACCTCCATGGCTTCATTGGTCTGTGCGCGCAAATCAAGGCTGAACGATGCTTTTCCTGGAATGATGTTAGAGCTTTCACCGCCGGCTTGAAGTTTTGTCATTTTGACGGTATGCGGGATTTGCGGGTCAATATGAATGAGTCCGAGCTTATGTACAAGAAATGCCGCAATTTCAATGCTGTTTTTCCCGAGGTGCGGACGGGCGCCATGAGCCTCTTCCCCGATGATCGTTCCCTCAATGTGCTGGCTTGATCCGTGCAGAATAGACGGAGCGCAGCGGCCGTTCTGTGTTTCCTGGATCGGACGGACGTGAACGCCATACAAATAGTCGATATCATCAAGCACGCCTTCTTCTATCATTTTCAAGGCGCCGCCGCCTTTTTCTTCTGCCGGCTGAAAGATAAAACGGATTGTGCCCTTCGGAAGCTCAGGTTGTTTTTTGAGCAGCATTAACGTGCCCAATGCCATTGTCATATGTGAATCGTGTCCGCAGGAATGGTTGGCGCGAAATGTGCCGTTAACCTCCTGCCACAGCGCGTCAATATCAGCGCGTACCGCTACAACAGGTGAGCCTGAGCCGATTTCACCGACAACCCCGGTGCAGTCTGAAAACGTGCGCGTCCGGCACCCTAAATCCTCAAGCTTTTGTTTCAAAAATGAAGTTGTCTCATATTCCTTCCAGCTGACTTCAGGGTTCGCGTGCAGATGCTCGAAGATGTCCATAATGGTTTGTTTCATGTCTTCTGAAAGCTTTTGCATGGTAAGAAATACCTCCTTCTATCAGAATGAATTTTTACCTTCTTTACTTTATTTATATTGAAACAGGAAGATAGGCTGTATATAATATAGCACATATTGCTACTTTTCAGAATAATTAATATTTTCAAACAGAGGGGATGGATCGAAATATGAGTATGCCAGCAGCCGAAACACAGCCTAAGAAAAAACGTATGACATTTAAAATGCCTGACGCCTATGTCCTCTTATTTATGATTGCTTTCATTTGCGCAATCGCTTCATATATTGTGCCGGCAGGTGAATTTGACCGCGTGACAAAGGGGGATGTCACGACCGCTGTTCCAGGAAGCTATCATTCAATTGAACAGTCTCCGGTCAGCTTGATCAGCTTTTTTACTTCTCTACAGGATGGAATGGTTGGATCAGCACCCATCATCTTTCTGATTTTATTCACAGGCGGCACCATTGCTATTCTAGAAAAAACGGGTGCCATCAATGGCCTGATTTACAATGTCATCAGCAAATTCCGCACAAAGCAATTATTATTTATTTGTATTGTCGGCGCATTGTTCTCCATTCTCGGAACAACCGGGATTGTCGTGAATTCAGTTATCGGTTTTATCCCCATCGGCCTCATTGTGGCACGATCCTTAAAATGGGACGCAGTCGCGGGAGCCGCTGTTATTTACATCGGCTGCTACGCTGGATTTAACTCCACCATATTATCACCATCACCGCTCGGTTTATCACAATCAATCGCGGAGCTCCCTCTTTTTTCTGGAATCGGCCTGCGAGTTGTGATATACATATGCTTTTTGCTGTCTTCTATTATTTATATCTATTTGTATACGAGAAAATTAAAAAAATCAAAAGATGCCAGTGTGTTAGGAACAGATTGGTTCCCTGCGGCAGGAATGGGCGAAGCCGGTAAAGAAGAAGATCAGTCAGTGCCGTTTACCGTTCGCCATAAGCTGATTTTGGCTGTGGCGGGACTCTCACTTGTCGGATTTTTATACGGCGCTTTGAAGCTTGGCTGGTCAGATTCCCAAATGGCTGCGACATTTATTTTTATTTCTGTCCTTGCCGGTTTAATAGGCGGGCTTGCGGCGAACGATATTGCCAAAACCTTCATTACGGGCTGCCAAAGCCTTGTATACGGGGCGCTGATTGTCGGGATGGCACGAAGCATTTCCGTTATCCTTGAAAATGGAAAGCTTCTCGATACTGTCGTCAATGCTTTGGCTTCACTTTTGGACGGATTCAGCCCGATTGCCGGGGCAATCGGCATGTATATCGCCAGTGCGCTGCTTCATTTTCTCATCTCTTCAGGGTCTGGCGAAGCCGTTGTATTTATTCCAATCCTGGCGCCGCTCGCTGATTTGATGGGAATTACGAGACAGGTTGCGGTGGAGGCAGTTATGCTTGGAGAAGGGGTCGTCAACTGTGTGAACCCGACTTCCGGTGTTCTCATGGCGGTGCTTGCCGCCAGCGGTATTCCGTATGTCAAGTGGCTGCGGTTTATGGTGCCGCTTGCTCTGATTTGGTTCTTGATCGGGCTTGTCTTTATCGTGATCGGCGTCATGATCAATTGGGGGCCGTTTTAACGATTGCTGCCCGCCGGCTTGTACGGCGGGCTTTTGAGTTATTCATTGCAGAAGCGCAGGCTGTTATTGTAACATGTAAGCCATAAGCCATTCGTAAAAGTGCGGGAGGAAGGTCATGAATAATCTGCGTAATAGACTTTCAGGCGTGAATGGGAAAAATAAGAGAGTAAAAGAAAAAGAACAAAAAATCTGGTCGGAGATTGGGATGATAGCGGGAGCATTTGCGCTGCTTGATGTGATCATCCGCGGCATTATGTTTGAATTTCCGTTTAAAGAATGGGCTGCAAGCCTTGTGTTTTTGTTCATCATTATCTTATATTACTGCATTAGGGCTGCGGCATCCGGAATGCTCATGCCGAGAATAGACACCAAAGAAGAACTGCAAAAACGGGTGAAGCAGCAGCGAATAGAATCAATTGCGGTCGCCTTTGCGGTAGTGGTGCTTACGATGTACGACAGGGGGATTCCCCATACATTCTTCGCTTGGCTGAAAATGATTCTTCTTTTTATCGTCTGCGGCGGCGTTCTGTTTCTGCTTCGGTATGTGATTGTGAAGCTGGCTTACAGAAGAGCGGTAAAAGAAGAAGTAAAAAAGAAATCATCTTGAAAAATAGATGGTTTCTTTTTTTGTTTGGAAAGCGAGGGAAGCGTTCACAGTTTCGGGCAGCTTTTTTTATAGGAACATTGATTTGTATTCACTCTGCCAAGTTGTTTTGATAGAGTGATTGTGATAATTTAAAATGTAAGCGTTAACAAAATTCTCCAGTCTTCACATCAGTTTGAAAGGAGGAAGCGGAAGAATGAAGTAAGAGGGATTTTTGACTCCGAAGTAAGTCTTCAAAAATCAAATAAGGAGTGTCAAGAATGTTTGCAAAACGATTCAAAACCTCTTTACTGCCGTTATTCGCTGGATTTTTATTGCTGTTTCATTTGGTTCTGGCAGGACCAACGGCTGCGAATGCTGAAACGGCTAACAAATCAAATGAGCTTACAGCACCGTCGATCAAAAGCGGAACCATTCTTCATGCTTGGAATTGGTCGTTCAATACGTTAAAACACAATATGAAGGATATTCATGATGCAGGATATACAGCGATTCAGACGTCTCCGATTAACCAAGTCAAGGAAGGGAACCAAGGAAATAAAAACATGTCGAACTGGTACTGGCTCTATCAGCCGACATCGTACCAAATTGGCAACCGTTACTTAGGAACTGAACAAGAATTTAAAGAAATGTGTGCAGCCGCTGAAGAATATGGCATAAAGGTTATTGTTGACGCGGTCATCAATCATACCACCAGTGACTATGCCGCGATTTCCAATGAGATTAAGAGTATTCCAAACTGGACACATGGAAACACACAAATTAAAAACTGGTCTGATCGATGGGATGTCACGCAGAATGCATTGCTCGGGCTGTATGACTGGAATACACAAAATACACAAGTACAGTCCTATTTGAAACGGTTCTTAGAAAGAGCATTGAATGACGGGGCAGACGGTTTTCGATTTGATGCCGCCAAACATATAGAGCTTCCGGATGATGGCAGTTACGGCAGTCAATTTTGGCCGAATATCACAAATACATCTGCAGAGTTCCAATACGGAGAAATCCTGCAGGATAGTGCTTCAAGAGATGCTTCATATGCGAATTATATGAATGTGACAGCGTCTAACTATGGGCATTCCATAAGGTCCGCTTTAAAGAATCGTAATCTGGGCGTGTCGAATATCTCCCACTATGCATCAGATGTGTCTGCGGACAAGCTAGTGACATGGGTAGAATCGCATGATACGTATGCCAATGATGATGAAGAGTCGACATGGATGAGCGATGATGATATCCGTTTAGGCTGGGCGGTGATAGCTTCTCGTTCAGGCAGTACGCCTCTTTTCTTTTCCAGACCTGAGGGAGGCGGAAATGGTGTGAGATTCCCGGGGAAAAGCCAAATAGGCGATCGCGGGAGTGCTTTATTTGAAGATCAGGCTATCACTGCGGTCAATAGATTTCACAATGTGATGGCTGGACAGCCTGAGGAACTCTCGAACCCGAATGGAAACAACCAGATATTTATGAATCAGCGCGGCTCACATGGCGTTGTGCTGGCAAATGCAGGTTCTTCCTCTGTTTCTATCAATACGCCAACAAAATTGCCTGATGGCAGGTATGATAATAAAGCTGGGGCGGGTTCATTTCAAGTGAATGATGGTAAACTGACAGGCACGATCAATGCCAGATCTGTGGCTGTGCTTTATCCTGATGATATTGCAAAAGAGCCTCATGTTTTCCTTGAGAATTACAAAACAGGTGTAACACATTCTTTCAATGATCAACTGACGATTACCTTGCGTGCAGATGCGAATACAACAAAAGCCGTTTATGAAATCAATAATGGACCAGAGACAGCGTTTAAGGATGGAGATCAATTCACAATCGGAAAAGGAGATCCATTTGGCAAAACATACACCATCATGTTAAAAGGAACGAACAGTGATGGTGTAACGAGGACCGAGGAATACAGCTTTGTTAAAAGAGATCCAGCTTCGGCCAAAACCATCGGCTATCAAAATCCGAATCATTGGAGCCAGGTAAATGCTTATATCTATAAACATGATGGGGGCGGGGCAATTGAATTGACCGGATCTTGGCCTGGAAAACCAATGACTAAAAATGCAGACGGAATTTACACGCTGATGCTGCCTGCGGATACGGATACAACCAACGCCAAAGTGATTTTTAATAATGGCAGCGCCCAAGTGCCTGGCCAGAATCAGCCTGGCTTTGATTACGTGCAAAATGGTTTATATAATGACGCGGGCTTAAGCGGTTCTCTTCCTCATTGAGGGCAATGATAGAGGGGACTTACCGAAAGAAACCATCATAGATGGTTTCTTTTTTGTTCATAAATCAGACAAAACTTTTCTCTTGCAAAAGTTTGTGAAATGTTGCACAATATAAATGTGAAATACTTCACAAACAAAAAGACATCAAAGAGAAACATACCCTGGAAGGATGATTAATGATGAACAAACATGTAAATAAAGTAGCTTTAATCGGAGCGGGTTTTGTTGGAAGCAGTTATGCATTTGCGTTAATTAACCAAGGGATCACAGATGAGCTTGTGGTCATTGATGTAAATAAAGAAAAAGCAATGGGCGATGTGATGGATTTAAACCACGGAAAGGCGTTTGCGCCACAACCGGTCAAAACATCTTACGGAACATATGAAGACTGCAAGGATGCTGATATTGTCTGCATTTGCGCAGGAGCAAACCAAAAACCTGGTGAGACACGCCTTGAATTAGTAGAAAAGAACTTGAAGATTTTCAAAGGCATCGTTAGTGAAGTCATGGCGAGCGGATTTGACGGCATTTTCTTAGTCGCGACAAATCCGGTTGATATCCTGACTTACGCAACATGGAAATTCAGCGGCCTGCCAAAAGAGCGGGTGATCGGAAGCGGCACAACACTAGATTCTGCGAGATTCCGTTTCATGCTGAGTGAATACTTTGGCGCAGCGCCTCAAAACGTGCACGCGCATATTATCGGAGAGCACGGCGACACAGAGCTTCCTGTTTGGAGCCACGCGAATGTCGGCGGTGTGCCGGTCAGTGAACTCGTTGAGAAAAACGATGCGTACAAACAAGAGGAGCTGGACCAAATTGTAGATGATGTGAAAAACGCAGCTTACCATATCATTGAGAAAAAAGGCGCGACTTATTATGGGGTTGCGATGAGTCTTGCTCGCATTACAAAAGCCATTCTGCATAATGAAAACAGCATATTAACTGTCAGCACATATTTGGACGGGCAATACGGTGCAGAGGACGTGTACATCGGTGTGCCGGCTGTCGTGAACCGCGGAGGGATCGCAGGTATCACTGAGCTGAACTTGAACGAGATAGAAAAAGAACAGTTCCTTCACAGCGCCGGCGTCCTTAAAAACATTTTAAAACCTCATTTTGCAGAACAAAAAGTCAACTAACCGCAACTTTAGAGTAAAGGGCTGATTGTCAATGTGGGAGCAGTTGTATGATCCGTTTGGAAACGAGTATGTGAGCGCACTTGTGGCGCTCACTCCGATTCTCTTTTTTCTTTTGGCTTTAACTGTTTTGAAAATGAAAGGCATTCTTGCGGCATTTCTTACCCTAGCCGTCAGTTTCTTCGTCTCCGTTTGGGCATTTCATATGCCGGTTGAAAAAGCGATTTCTTCTGTTTTGTTAGGAATCGGGAGCGGGCTGTGGCCTATTGGCTACATCGTCCTGATGGCGGTGTGGCTGTATAAAATCGCAGTGAAAACCGGGAAATTTACCATTATTCGGTCCAGCATTGCCGGCATTTCGCCTGACCAACGATTACAGCTATTATTAATTGGTTTTTGTTTTAATGCGTTTTTAGAAGGCGCGGCTGGTTTTGGTGTTCCGATTGCGATTAGTGCGGCGCTGCTCGTCGAACTTGGTTTTAAACCGTTGAAAGCGGCGGCGCTCTGCTTGATTGCAAACGCCGCCTCCGGAGCCTTTGGGGCGATCGGGATTCCTGTCATCACAGGGGCGCAGATTGGTGATTTGTCTGCTCTTGAGCTGTCACGGACATTAATGTGGACACTGCCGATGATCTCATTTTTCATACCATTCCTGCTTGTATTCTTATTAGACCGAATGAAAGGAATCAAACAGACATGGCCCGCTCTTCTGGTTGTAAGCGGTGGGTATACAGCGGTTCAGACACTGACAATGGCGGTGCTCGGGCCGGAATTAGCAAACATTTTGGCGGCCTTATTCAGCATGGGCGGGCTTGCCCTCTTCCTCCGCAAATGGCAGCCGAAAGAGATTTACCGCGAGGAAGGGGCCGGCGATGCTGGTGAGAAAAAGGCATACCGTGCCGCTGACATTGCGAAAGCGTGGTCTCCTTTCTACATTTTAACTGCGGCGATCACCATCTGGAGCCTTCCTGCCTTCAAAGCGCTTTTCCAAGAAGGCGGACTGTTATATCAATCAACGCTCCTGTTCAAAATGCCTTTTCTGCATCAGCAAATTATGAAAATGCCGCCGATCGCGCCATCTGCCATGCCGTTAGATGCAGTCTTTAAAGTTGATCTGCTGTCAGCGACTGGTACAGCGATTTTAGCGGCGGTCATCGTGACAGGGCTGTTCAGCAATAAGTTCTCCTCCCGGGATGCCTTTGCTTCCCTGAAGGAGACAGGAAAAGAGCTGTGGGTGCCGATTATGACGATCTGCTTCGTGATGGGGTTTGCCAATCTGGCCAACTTCGCAGGGCTCAGCTCTTCAATTGGGTTAGCATTGGCGAAAACAGGAGACCTGTTCCCGTTTGTCAGTCCTGTTCTCGGCTGGATTGGCGTGTTTATCACCGGTTCTGTTGTCAGCAATAACGCTTTGTTCGGCCATTTGCAGGTTGTCACCGGAGCGCAGATCGGTGCGGGTTCAGACTTGCTGTTAGCCGCAAATACGGCGGGCGGTGTCATGGCGAAACTTGTTTCTCCTCAATCTATCGCCATCGCTGCCGCAGCGGTAGGCCAAACAGGCAAGGAATCTAAACTGTTTAAAAGGACAGTGGCGTACAGCCTGATTCTGTTAGTGATCATTTGTATATGGACGTTTATTCTTGCAAGATTAGGAGTGTAATAGAAAAAAGCAGTACATGCCCAGCATGTACTGCTTTTTTTATGTTAATTTGCTTTCTTTGTCATTTCGGCTGTTGTTTTCACTCTGGCTTTCCCCATAAATAAAATGGTAACCGCCGCGAGGACAATTGGAATCAAAGCGAGCAAAAAGACATACGTAATACTTGATGACATCGCGTCAATAATGCGATTCAGGATCGCATCAGGAATCTGGGAACGTGTTCCCGCTTGGAATATCTCCTGCGGGTCGCCAATATTTTGCGCAGCGCCTGATCCCGCTGAGCCTTTCATACCGCTGAAGGCGTCACTCAGCTTGTTCGTGAATACGTTTGTTTGCACCGTTCCGAAAATGGTGACGCCTAAGGTCATGCCAAATGATCGCAAAAATGAATTTGTAGAGTTTGCTGTTCCCCGAAAGCGAGGTTCAAGATCATTCATCGATGCCGCCGGCAGCAGGGAGAAGTTAAAGCCTACACCAAAGCCTGAAATCATCATAAAGACTGTCAGCCATACCCGTGCTGTGTCAGGCGTCATATTGGAAAGAAGCAGCATGCCGATAAAGAAAGCTATAACAGATATCAGCATCAAATTGCGGAAGCTTGCCTTCGTTTGGAAGATCCCGCCGATCATGCTTCCGATGACTGATCCAATCATCATCGGCGTCAGAATGAAGCCCGCGCTTGTCGCCGAGCTGCCGTAGACCGCCTGAACGAAAATCGGAATAAATACCGCTAAAATAATAAATGTTCCGCCATACAGAAAAGCGAGAATCTGCGCTGTGGCAAACAAGCGGTTCTTAAACATCCAGAAAGAAATAATCGGCTCTTCTGCTTTTCTCTCCACAATAAAAAAGGCAATGAAGAAAACGGCGAATACAATAAACAGCCCAATGATCTGAATGGAGTTCCAATCGTATGTTTTGCCGCCAAGCTCAAGGGCGAACATCAGGCATACAATGGATACGACTAAGGTAATCGCGCCGCCCCAGTCTATTTTCTGCTTTCTGTGCTCCAGAGATTCTTTGTAGTAGCGAATAATGAAAAACAATGACAATGCGCCGATCGGCACATTGATGTAAAACACCCAGTGCCAGCTGATCGAATCTGTTATGATCGCGCCTAAGAGCGGACCAAGAACACTGGATAATCCAAATACAGCACCGAACATGCCGGACATTTTTCCGCGTTTTTCCGGCGGAAACAAATCAAAGATAATGGTAAAGGCAATCGGCAGGAGCGCGCCGCCTCCTATCCCTTGAATGGCCCGGAAGATGATCAGCTGATTCATCGTCTGGGCAATCCCGCATAAAGCAGAACCGATTAAGAAAAAAATAAGTCCAAACAGGAAAAAACGTTTTCGGCCGTACATATCGGAAAGCTTGCCGTAAATCGGCATGCCAGCCATAACCGCCACCATATAGGATGCCGTCACCCAGGCAAATTTATCGAAGCTTCCAAGATCGGCTACGATATTGCCCATCGCGGTGGCAACAATCGTATTGTCCATTGCAGACATCAAGATGCCCAGCAGGAGACCGAGGACCACAAATTTGGTGGAAGCCTGTTTTGCTGTTGTTGTGTCCATTTGTTCTACCTCCTCTTACTTTTCTATGTAAGTTCTGATATCATGATAATAGTTTGATCATTGAATATCTCGATTATCAAGATAAACTCGATTTTATAGGGAGGACTGTCAGTTGTCAACAAGAAATTCCAGAAGTGAGTTGGAAAAGACTGCTGTTCAGCTTTTTCGAAAACTGGGCACAAGAACGGTTCTGTTTCATCAGGCAGCCGCTCAAGCTCTCGGTCTGTTTCCCACCGATTTGAAATCAGCTGACATTTTAAATGAAGCAGGTCCGATGACGGCCGGAGAACTGGGGAAAAAAACCGGCCTCAGCACGGGGTCAGTCACGGCACTGGTTGACCGGCTGGAAAAAGCGGGGTATGTGGCTCGTGAAAAGGACCCGAACGATCGCAGGAGAGTCGTAATCGTCCCTTTGACTGCTTCGAAAAAACATATAAAGGATTTGTTCCGTCCTTTGTCTGAGTCGACGATGGAGTTGTGCCGCGAATATACGGAAGAGGAGCTGGAACTCATTTTTAGTTTTGTAGGCAAAGCCGCCGATATTATGGAGGAAGAGCTTGAACGTCTGAAACAGTAAGTGAATTTGTGCATAGCTTGGCCCGTTCCCGAATAAATTGTACAAGTTACATAAGAGAAGGGAGTACGGGCCGGTGAACATTTTTTTGAGCTATATTGTGCTGGGACTGTCCTTGTCTGCGCCTGTGGGGCCAGTGAATGCGGCGCAAATAGACAAAGGAATTAAAAACGGTTTTTGGCATGCATGGATTTTCGGTTTAGGCGCCATGACAGCGGATGGGCTGTACATGCTTTTTATCTATTTCGGGCTGTCGCAGTTCTTGACCGCTCCATTTGTGAAAACGTTTTTGTGGCTGTTCGGCTTTTTTGTCCTGACCTATACCGGAATTGAAACGCTGAAAAACGTCAGAGAACCGATGGATGTGCGAAGCTCGCGAGGGAAACCGTCATACAGAAAAACATTCGCATCGGGTTTTCTCATTTCATTGTCAAACCCATTGAGCATCCTTTTTTGGCTTGGAATTTACGGAAGCATTCTTGCGAAAACAGCAGAGGCCTACAATATGAATCAGCTTCTAATCTATAGCTCCGGCATCATGATCGGCATTTTAATCTGGGATTTCTGCATGGCTATCACAGCCAGTACGTTCAGAAACCTGCTTCATGAAAAGCTATTGAGAGGATTGACCGGAATCGCCGGTGTATCCCTCCTTGTGTTTGGCTTTTACTTTGGTTATCAGGGCATCAAACAGTTATTGGGCTGATTCATGAAGGACAGTCACCTTCCGCTTCCAGTTTTAATATAGTATCCAGATGATACTGGAGGTGGATCAATGGTGAATGGGATTTACACCAAAAGTTTTCTGGAACGTAGTCAAGATGAGCTCTCGGAATGGCAAAGAATCGCTTTTGAGCTGCTGGCAGAAACGCTGGGGGACGAAGCGGATATGTTTCCGTGCATTCCCGGACGCCAGGCGTTTCTGACTGATCAGCTTCGGATTGCTTTTGCAGGAGATCCGCGGGAAAACCGTACAGCGGAGGACCTGGCTCCGTTGCTTGCGGAGTACGGCAAGATATCGCGGGACACGGGAAAATACGCATCCTTCGTTGTGTTGTTTGATACGCCGGAAGATTTGGCTGAGCACTATTCGATTGAAGCGTATGAAGAGCTGTTTTGGCGCTTTTTAAATAGACTGAGTCATCAAGACGAAAAAGAATGGCCGGAAGACATTCCGGCCGATCCCGAGCATTATAAATGGGAGTTTTGTTTTGACGGCGAGCCGTACTTTCTTCTCTGCGCTACACCGGCGCACGAGGCGAGAAAAAGCCGAAGCTTTCCTTTTTTTATGATAACGTTTCAGCCAAGGTGGGTGTTTGAGGACCTAAATGGATCAACTGCATTTGGCCGTAACATGAGCAGGCTGATCCGATCTCGTTTAGAGGCCTATGATCAGGCTCCAATTCACCCGCAATTAGGCTGGTACGGAGGAAAGGATAATCGTGAATGGAAGCAGTATTTCCTCCGTGATGACGAAAAACAGGTATCGAAGTGCCCGTTTTCTTATTTAAAGAACATGTTCAACAAAATGAAATAAATCACGAGCTGGCAGGGCGGTCTTTATGACCCTGCTTTTTTTGATAGATTATGGTAACGATGGCGATGATCACGAGAAAACCTATGCTGACGAAAAAACCGGGCCGGCTTGATTTTTCAAACAATGTACCGGACACAGCTGCAGCAATCAGAACCATAGCTAAATAAATTTGCGTTTTTCCCATGCCCTCGGGATCAGTCAGCTTTTTGCTGGAGAACAGGATAAACAGCCAAGTGTATAAAAGCATAAGCCCCGCAGCTGTTGTCATATGCTCATAAATGTTTTTAGGCAGCACTAACGACAGAATAATGGAGAGGACAAGCCCCGCAAACGTCAGCCCAAGTGCCGGCCAGCATATTTTTTTGCCTTCCTTTAGAGTAAAGCATTTCGGCGCGTCGCCGTCATCAGCCATTGTACAAAGCAATGTCGTAACGGCAAAAAGCGAAGCGACAAGGGTCGAGAACCCGGCGATGATGAAAATTCCGTTAAATATATCAAGGATGATCTCAAGGTTATATCCTTTTAATGATGTAATGAACGGACTGTCCTGTTCAGTAAACGCGTGTAACGGAACCAAAAGCAGAGCAAGCCCGATTGAAATGATATAAATAATCGCCAGCGTTGCCAGCATCAGTTTCCCTGATTTAGACGCTTCCTCAGGTTTTTTTAAGTGAACCGCCATCAGCCCCATAACCTCAATTCCGCCAAAAGCGTAAAACGCGTAGATTAAACCTGTCCACAACCCCATGGCGCCGTATGGGAAAAACTCACTCGTCTTATTTGGAACATGTATGCCATGATTTCCGCCGGACAGGATACCGCATAAAGCCAGGATGGCAATGACAATAAACATAAAAATAGCAGCTGTTTTAATGACTGCCAGCACGTTTTCTGTTTTTTCAAAGACGGACAGGCCGGTGAAAATAATAAGGAGCCCCAGTACCGCGTAGATTGAGGCAAACACCCATAGCGGCACTTGAGGAAACCAATGCTTCGTAAATAGCGAAATGGCTGTCAGCTGGCTTCCGGTAATCAGCATTTCTGATGACCAGTACACCCAGCCGTTGCTGAAGCCTGCCCATTTGCCGAATGCTTTTCGGGCATACGCACAAAACGAGCCCTTTTCCGGCTGCTTCGCCGACAGCTTGGCGAGCTGTTCAAAGACAAAATACGTACCGATCCCTGCGATCAGAAATGAAAGGAGAACGGAAAAACCGCTTTTTACAATTGCGATGCTGGAACCGAGAAAAAAGCCTGTTCCAATCGTGCAGCCGACTCCGATCAGTGACAGCTGCCACCAAGCCAGATTCCCTTTTGGCTGGTCTTTTTTTGTTTGGCTCATTATTTATTCAACCCCTTTTATCTAAGGTTAGATTGTGATCTGTCCGAAGCTTATATACATCGGATTTTTGCCTCTTTTTACATGGAGAAGGAAGCGGACGCTCATACTAATGAAAAAAGGAGCAAACCAATGACACAGCAATATATTGTGGAGCCGAAAAAAGGGCTTGGACTGAAGCTGAAAAAGGGGCAGATTTTAAAGGTGGTTGATGTAGAAGGGCAGCAGGTGGCTGATTTTGTCGCATACCATGCCAAGGATTTTTATGAACACCTTGATCAGGGAGCGACGATAGACGCCAATCACTCCATTCATGTGAAGGTCAACGACCATCTCTACTCCAACCTGTATAAGCCGATGTTAACCCTGATTGAAGATACGGTCGGCAAGCATGATCTGCTGCTGCCCGCCTGCCGTCCTGATATGAACAGGCTCTTATATGGGAAGCAAAAGGATGAGTTTCAGGATACGTGCTATGACAATATGAACCGTGCGCTTGAGCAGTTTGGCGTACCGAAGCCTCACATGCATTACCCATTTGCGATTTTTATGAATACTGTCCTTGATGAAAAAGGGAATCTGTCTGTGGAAACGCCGCTTTCGAATGCCGGAGATTATGTAAGGCTCAGGGCGGAGATGGATTTAATTGTCGCGTTTTCTTCCTGCCCGATTGAAAAAGGGAAATGCAATGGCGACAGTGTGACATCCATACGGGTTGAAGTCAGCTGATCTCTCTTGTTCACTGTGAATGAAGACCTGTGCTATATTTAATAGGGATACATAACAGTCATGATTCATTTTCATTGATTTGGGGAAATGATCAGTAACAAGGGAAAATGTACAGGAGGAATGATTGGGATGAGCATGCAGGAAAAGATTATGCGTGAGTTACATGTGAAGCCCTCAATTGATCCAAAGCAAGAAATTGAGGACCGAGTCAATTTTTTAAAACAATATGTAAAGAAAACCGGTGCTAAAGGCTTTGTATTGGGAATCAGCGGAGGCCAGGATTCAACACTTGCGGGAAGACTCGCTCAGCTTGCGGTGGAGAGCATTCGCGAGGAGGGCGGCGACGCTCAATTTATCGCTGTCCGTCTTCCGCACGGCACACAGCAGGATGAAGACGATGCCCAGCTTGCTTTGAAGTTTATTAAGCCGGATAAATCATGGAAGTTTGATATTAAATCGACAGTCAGCGCTTTTTCTGATCAGTATCAGCAGGAAACAGGCGATCAGCTGACTGACTTTAATAAAGGAAACGTAAAAGCAAGAACAAGAATGATCGCGCAATACGCGATCGGCGGCCAGGAAGGCCTTCTTGTGTTAGGAACAGACCATGCTGCTGAAGCAGTGACTGGTTTCTTTACGAAGTACGGTGACGGCGGAGCAGACCTCCTGCCGCTGACAGGCTTGACGAAGCGCCAGGGAAGAACCCTGCTGAAAGAGCTGGGTGCACCGGAACGCTTATACTTAAAAGAACCGACTGCCGATCTGCTCGACGAAAAACCGCAGCAGTCGGATGAATCAGAGCTTGGCATTTCCTACGACGAGATTGACGATTATCTCGAAGGAAAAGAAGTATCAGCGAAAGTATCAGAAGCGCTGGAAAAACGCTACAGCATGACTGAACATAAACGCCAGGTTCCGGCGTCTATGTTTGATGACTGGTGGAAATAAGTTGAAGAAAGTCCGCTCTCGGAGCGGGCTTTTGTCGTGTACAGAAGCTTTATTTGATGCGGATATGATTCAGCTTGACCATTAATCTGTCGGCGAACCTTCGGAGGCTGCCTCTTGTATCAGGATCTAATGGGAGTTCGGCTCTCGCGGCAATGTTCTCTGCCACATCCTGAATCGACAGGTTGTCTGTTTGAATGTGGTCCTCAAAAATGGGTGATGATAAACCTTCAACGCAGCGGTCAATTTGTTTGGCGGCCCATGAGTTTTTTCCTTCTGCTCTGGTGCACAGCCTTTTTAACAAGGTGTCCTTTGAAGCCATTAGTGTAAAGTGGTGAACGATCCTGCCTTCATGTCTGAGCCTGCCGATGATCTCATTGAAGTATTCAGGATGTACAATCGTCATAGGCACAATAATGATGCCGCGGTATGTATCTGTCAGAGAAGCTAACAAACTGTAATTGAACGCCCGCCATAAGGGATAGCTTTGAAAATCGTCCTTTGCGATCTCCTGCGGCACCATGGAGCGCAACGCAAAACCCATTTTCTCGGGATCATACACGTAAGATGGGTTCAGCCTTCTGTGCAGTTCGAAGGCTGTTTGTGTTTTTCCGGAACCGAATGCCCCGTTTATCCAAATGATCATCGCCATTTCTCCCTTCCTATTCATCATACAGAAAAAGACCCTTCAATCGAAGAGTCAGCTGGAAAAACAATAAAGGCGGAAGGTTTTAATGCTTTTTTGCGTCGAAGTATTAAAATATCTGCAGAAATGTTGTACAATGAATGTCATTCAGGCAAAAATGGCTAAACAACAAAGCGCACTATAAGCTTGACCGGTAAAGCCGGTATCTATATAAATATTAGCTAAATAAGCATATAATGAAGATAAAATTTCATTCCTTAGGAGGATTTCGCCGAAGATGAACGCTAAACGAGCCATCCCAGTAAGAGAAAGAAATATCGTCCTGATCGGATTCATGGGTGTAGGAAAAACAACAATCGGCCAATTGGTCGCTAAAAAATTATATAGAGATTTTATTGATATTGACCAGCAGATCGAAAAGGATTTCAATATGTCAATTCCTGAGATATTTGAGAAAAAGGGAGAAGACTTTTTCCGGAAAACGGAGAAGGAATATATTTTAGACATCTGCCATCATAAACGATTCAAAATCGTATCTCTGGGCGGGGGATCTTTTAAACAAGAAGAAATCAGAAATTGCTGTCTGGAAAACTGTCTCGTGCTTCATCTTGACCTGTCATGGGAGAACTGGAAGCAGCGCGCGGATTTATTGATCGAAAGCCGCCCTGTACTGCATAACCGTTCAATGGATGAAATGGAACAGCTGTTTAACGAAAGAAAAGTCATTTATGACAAGCACAATTCAAAAGTGGCAACAGACAACCTTTCCCCGGAAGAGGTTGCCGATTACATTGTTGAGACATTAAAAATTGGCTGGGATCTTTATCAGCCGATGTAAAAAGCCGTGCGCAGCGCACGGCTTTTTTTATCGTTTTATCCCTTGTATCAAAATCGCTTTTAAACAAAAGGAAATGGGCTGTCCGTTTTGGTTTAATGTAATGCAGAACGTGTCTTGTGCTTCGTCTGATGCGTGGTTCAAGTGGGCAATGATTTGTTTTTCCCGGTCAGCGGGAGTTCCGCCTCGTTTGATCCAGCTATCATATTGAATCGGCAAGTTCCACTTTTGGATGTCTTGATAGGCCAGTTGATTGGCGCTGAACATCGACTGCCATTCTGATAATGAGCTTTCTCGAACATGGGAAGGGTCTCGAAGCCGGTTCAAATGATTGACAAACTCATCAAGAACGGGATTTTCAGGCGCGTAATGATCAACTAAGAGAAAACGTCCGTCCTGTTTTAGTACGCGTGCAACCTCTCTGACAGCTTTGCGGACATCTGAAAAATGGTGGGCTGCGTATCGGCAGGTGATGATGTCAAATGAATCGTCGGGGAAGGGGAGTGACTCTGCCGTTCCTTGCTGAAAGCGTACGTTTTCAGCTCCTTTTTCTTGCGCGAAGGAGGACGCAACCTCAACCATCTCTTTCGTCGCATCAACACCGATGCACTCCTGTACATAAGGAGAAAATGCCAGGGCCGTATGGCCGGCGCCCGCTCCGATATCCAGCACTCGATGCTCTGCCCGGCATTCCGCCGTTTTGATCATCAACCCCAAATCTTCCCCCTCGGCAAATACCTTTTCATCCCGATACATCTCGGCGTTTTTAGAAAACGGTGTTTCATTTGTCATTTGAACCAGCTCCTTCTTTTGTAAATGATGATATGGATTATGTTAGCAATTTCTGTTATGATTCGTCCAAGATATAAAAATGATGAAAACGATAGGTTCAACCTATGGAGGCTGAAATGGATATTAAAGTGATGGAATATGCAGCGGAAATCGCCAGGCGCCAAAGCTTTACAAAGGCGGCGGAACATCTTCATATCGCACAGCCGTCTCTCAGCCAGCAAATCAAAAAGCTTGAGGCTGAGCTGGGGCTTACCCTTTTTCACAGATCTCATGGCTCTGTTACATTGACACCCCACGGCAGGCGTTTCATTGAAAAAGCCGAGGACATCATTCGTTCCAGAGATGATTTGCTTCGGGAAATGCAGGAGCGATCACAGGGAATCGGTCATAAATTATCCATTGGGATTCCTGCTGTAACAGGGAGATATCTCTTTCCTCCGCTGCTGAAGCAGTTTTTGGCGCGCTATCCTCATGTGGAGGTTCAGCTTGTTGAAAAAGATCCGGTTTCATTAGAGGAGATGACGGCAAAGGGAGAAGTTGACCTTTCTGTTTTATCCTTGCCGATCGAGGATGAACGCCTCTCCATTACACCCTTGCTCACGGAACCGGTTGTTCTCGCGGTGCCGAAGGAAAAACAAAGGTGGATGCCGCCGGAAATGGTCGCGCTGATTGAGAAAGCGCTGGAAGAAGATGAGGGACGCCAGCCGTGTGTGCCGCTTGACATGGTAAGGAACGTGCCCTTTATTCTGTTAAAAGAAGGCTTCGGCTTTCGCAGGACAGTTCTCGATCTCTGTGCGGAAAGCGGCTTTAAGCCGAATGCTGCCTTTAAGACAAGCCATATTGAAACCGCCCAATCTCTTGTGGCTAACGGATTAGGTGTGACAATGGCACCGAATATGGTCAGAAGGGATAAAGATCCGGGTGTGATCTATTTATCGATTCAATCCGCGCCATCACGAACCCTCGTCTTTGTCTTTTTAAAGAACCGCTATGTCAGTCTGACCGCCCAGGCCTTTATGGAACTAAGCTGGGAAAGTCTTAAACAAACGTTTGATGAAGGCTGTCTGGGAAACAAAGATGAAAATATTTAGAAAACAAAGCCGAAACGTGGTAGTATAGGAATACAAACTAAATCTTATAAAACAAAGGGGAATAATCGGAAATGCAACTATTCGATCTGCCGCTCGACCAATTGCAAACATATAAGCCTGAAAAAACAGCACCGAAAGATTTTTCTGAGTTTTGGAAAATGTCTTTGGAGGAACTTGCAAAAGTCCAAGCAGAACCTGATTTACAGCCGGTTGACTATCCTGCTGACGGAGTAAAAGTGTACCGTCTCACATATAAAAGCTTCGAAAACGCCCGCATTACCGGATGGTACGCGGTGCCTGACAAGGAAGGCCCGCATCCGGCGATCGTGAAATATCATGGCTACAATGCAAGCTATGATGGTGAGATTCATGAAATGGTAAACTGGGCACTCCATGGCTACGCCGCATTCGGCATGCTTGTCCGCGGCCAGCAGAGCAGCGAGGATACGAGTATTTCACCGCACGGTCACGCTTTGGGCTGGATGACGAAAGGAATTCTTGATAAAGATACATACTATTACCGCGGTGTTTATTTGGACGCCGTCCGCGCGCTTGAGGTTATCAGCAGCTTCGACGAGGTTGACGAAACAAGGATCGGTGTGACAGGAGGAAGCCAAGGCGGAGGTTTAACCATTGCCGCAGCAGCGCTGTCAGACATTCCAAAAGCCGCGGTTGCCGATTATCCTTATTTAAGCAACTTTGAACGGGCCATTGATGTGGCGCTTGAACAGCCGTACCTTGAAATCAATTCCTTCTTCAGAAGAAATGGCAGCCCGGAAACAGAAGTGCAGGCGATGAAGACACTTTCATATTTCGATATTATGAATCTCGCTGACCGAGTGAAGGTGCCTGTCCTGATGTCAATCGGCCTGATTGACAAGGTCACGCCGCCGTCCACCGTGTTTGCCGCCTACAATCATTTGGAAACAGAGAAAGAGCTGAAGGTGTACCGCTACTTCGGACATGAGTATATCCCTGCTTTTCAAACGGAAAAACTTGCTTTCTTTAAGCAGCATCTTAAAGGCTGATAAATGTGAAAAGCCGCCGCATATCATCAGGCGGTTTTTTTCTGCGAACTGCCGGAATGAGAACAGACTGGAGACGAATAGATATGAAACAAAGAATCATTGATGAATTAAAACGGATCGAGCAGTCATACGGAGTCAAAATCGTGTATGCCGTCGAGTCAGGAAGCCGCGCATGGGGATTTCCCTCGCAGGATAGTGATTACGACGTCCGCTTTATTTATGTGCCGAAAAAGGAGTGGTATTTTTCAATTGAGCAGGAGCGGGATGTGATTGAGGAACCGATTCACGATTTACTGGATATCAGCGGCTGGGAGCTGAGAAAGACGCTGCGCCTCTTCAAAAAATCAAACCCGCCGCTCCTCGAATGGCTGTCCTCAGACATTGTGTATTACGAAGCATTTACGACCGCAGAGCAGTTAAGAAAACTGCGCACGGAGGCATTTAAGCCTGAAGCAAGCGTGTATCACTATATCAATATGGCGAGAAGGAACGTCAAGGATTATCTACAAGGACAAGTGGTCAAAATTAAAAAGTACTTCTACGTTCTTCGGCCTATTTTGGCTTGCCAATGGATTGAAAAGCACGGAACCATTCCGCCAATGGACTTTACTGTTTTGATGAATGAACTTGTTGCTGAACCCGAGCTGAAGGCTGAAATGGAGACCTTGCTTGCACGGAAAAAAAGAGGAGAAGAGCTTGACCTCGAAGCAAGAATCGATGTGATTCACCAATTCATTGAAACGGAAATTGAAAGAATCATGGAAGCGGCAAAAGAACTGAAGGCAGAGAAAAAAGATATGACATCTGAATTGAACCGTTTGCTTTTGAATACGGTTGAAGAAGTGTGGAAGGATGGAGGAAGCTGATGTTTTTTGTCGCTTCCTTTTCTCCTTTATTCGACAGAATCCCCCGACTTTCTAACTATCTGATTGTGGCAAAACCACAAAAATAATCAGAATCTTTGTATTTTGAGAATATTGTGAACGCCGGTTTTGTCCATTTACAATAAACTCATACAAAAACTTCTTAGATTGCGGGGTGTTGAGGTTGGAAGTGATCACAAGAGATTTTTTCTTATTTTTATCCAAAAGCGGCTTTCTCAATAAAATGGCGAAGAACTGGGGAAGCAGAGTGGCAGCGGGTAAAATTATCGGCGGGAATGACTTTAATAGTTCAATCCCGACCATTCGACAGCTTAACAGCCAAGGTTTGTCAGTTACTGTCGATCATTTAGGCGAGTTTGTGAACAGTCCCGAGGTCGCACGGGAGCGTACGGAAGAGTGCATTCAAACCATTGCGACCATCGCGGATCAGGAGCTGAACTCACACGTTTCTTTAAAAATGACGTCTTTAGGTTTGGATATAGATATGGATTTGGTGTATGAAAATATGACAAAAATCCTTCAGACTGCCGAGAAACATAAAATCATGGTCACCATTGACATGGAGGACGAAGTCAGATGCCAGAAAACGCTTGATATTTTCAAAGATTTCAGAAGGAAATACGAGTACGTAAGCACAGTGCTGCAAGCCTATCTGTACCGGACGGAAAAAGACATTGACGATTTGGATTCTTTAAACCCGTTCCTTCGCCTTGTAAAAGGAGCTTATAAAGAATCAGAAAAAGTAGCTTACCCGGAGAAAAGCGATGTTGATGAAAATTACAAAAAAATCATCCGAAAGCAGCTCTTAAACGGTCACTATACAGCGATTGCCACACATGACGACAAAATGATCGACTTTACAAAGCAGCTTGCCAAGGAACATGGCATTGCCCATGACAAGTTTGAATTTCAGATGCTGTACGGCATGCGGTCGCAAACCCAGCTCAGCCTCGTAAAAGAAGGTTATAACATGAGAGTCTACCTGCCATACGGCGAGGATTGGTACGGCTACTTTATGAGACGCCTTGCAGAACGTCCGTCAAACATTGCATTTGCTTTCAAAGGAATGACAAAGAAGTAAAAAAGGAGAGATTATCATGACAACACCTTACAAACACGAGCCATTCACAAATTTCCAAGATCAAAACAACGTGGAAGCGTTTAAAAAAGCGCTTGCGACAGTAAGCGAATATTTAGGAAAAGACTATCCGCTTGTCATTAACGGCGAGAGAGTGGAAACAGAAGCGAAAATCGTTTCAATCAACCCGGCTGATAAAGAAGAAGTCGTCGGCCGAGTGTCAAAAGCTTCTCAAGAGCACGCTGAGCAAGCGATTCAAGCGGCTGCAAAAGCATTTGAAGAGTGGAGATACACGTCTCCTGAAGAGAGAGCGGCTGTCCTGTTCCGCGCTGCTGCCAAAGTCCGCAGAAGAAAACATGAATTCTCAGCTTTGCTTGTGAAAGAAGCAGGAAAGCCTTGGAACGAGGCGGATGCCGATACGGCTGAAGCGATTGACTTCATGGAGTATTATGCACGCCAAATGATCGAACTGGCAAAAGGCAAACCGGTCAACAGCCGTGAAGGCGAGAAAAACCAATATGTATACACGCCGACTGGAGTGACAGTCGTGATCCCGCCTTGGAACTTCTTGTTTGCGATCATGGCAGGCACAACAGTGGCGCCGATCGTTACTGGAAACACAGTGGTTCTGAAACCTGCGAGTGCTACACCTGTTATTGCAGCAAAATTTGTTGAGGTGCTTGAAGAGTCCGGATTGCCAAAAGGCGTAGTCAACTTTGTTCCGGGAAGCGGAGCTGAAGTAGGCGACTATCTTGTTGACCATCCGAAAACAAGCCTTATCACATTTACGGGATCAAGAGAAGTTGGTACGAGAATTTTCGAACGCGCGGCGAAGGTTCAGCCGGGCCAGCAGCATTTAAAGCGTGTCATCGCTGAAATGGGCGGTAAAGATACGGTTGTTGTTGATGAGGATGCGGACATTGAATTAGCGGCTCAATCGATCTTTACTTCAGCATTCGGCTTTGCGGGACAAAAATGCTCTGCAGGTTCACGTGCAGTTGTTCATGAAAAAGTGTATGATCAAGTATTAGAGCGTGTCATTGAAATTACGGAATCAAAAGTAACAGCTAAACCTGACAGTGCAGATGTTTATATGGGACCTGTCATTGACCAAGGTTCTTATGATAAAATTATGAGCTATATTGAGATCGGAAAACAGGAAGGGCGTTTAGTAAGCGGCGGTACTGGTGATGATTCGAAAGGATACTTCATCAAACCGACGATCTTCGCTGACCTTGATCCGAAAGCAAGACTCATGCAGGAAGAAATTTTCGGACCTGTCGTTGCATTTTGTAAAGTGTCAGACTTTGATGAAGCTTTAGAAGTGGCAAACAATACTGAATATGGTTTGACAGGCGCGGTTATCACAAACAACCGCAAGCACATCGAGCGTGCGAAACAGGAATTCCATGTCGGAAACCTATACTTCAACCGCAACTGTACAGGTGCTATCGTCGGCTACCATCCGTTTGGCGGCTTCAAAATGTCGGGAACGGATTCAAAAGCAGGCGGGCCGGATTACTTGGCTCTGCATATGCAAGCAAAAACAATCAGTGAAATGTTCTAAGCGGGACTAAATGGGCATCCTCCCTGCGGGGGTGTCCATTTCATCCATATACTATAAAAAAGAGGAGGAAGTGCCATAGAAAACACACAGCTGATTATTTCGATTTGTATTTATATGGCGGGAATGCTGTTAATCGGCTACTTTGCTTACAAGCGTACGTCGAATCTGACGGATTACATGCTGGGAGGACGCTCTTTGGGTCCGGCAGTAACCGCTCTCAGTGCCGGCGCTGCCGATATGAGCGGCTGGCTGCTAATGGGGCTCCCGGGCGCCATGTTTTCAACAGGTCTGAGCGGAGTTTGGATTGTGTTCGGACTTTGCCTTGGAGCATGGGCGAACTGGCTCTACGTTGCGCCGCGGCTGAGAACCTATACTGAAAAAGCGGGGAATTCTATTACAATTCCCGGATTTCTGGAAAATCGATTTGGAGATCAAACAAAGCTTCTCAGACTGTTTTCGGGAATTGTCATTTTAGTCTTTTTCACGTTTTATGTATCGTCCGGCATGGTGTCCGGCGGCGTTTTATTCAACAGCATCTTGGGGATGGATTATCACACCGGCCTGTGGATTGTGACGGGTGTTGTTGTGGCATATACCCTGTTTGGCGGCTTTTTGGCAGTCAGCTGGACAGATTTTGTTCAGGGGATCATTATGTTTGCCGCACTCATTCTTGTGCCGATCGTTACGTTTTTCCACACAGGAGGAGCAGGTGATACAGTTGCTGAAATCCGCTCTGTAGACCCTGATATGTTTAATATTTTCAAAGGAACGAGCGTCCTTGGCATTATTTCTTTGTTTGCCTGGGGGCTGGGATACTTTGGCCAGCCGCATATTATTGTGCGTTTTATGGCGATAACGTCCGTAAAAGAGATCAAAAGAGCGCGCAGAATTGGGATGGGCTGGATGATTTTGTCTGCAGTAGGCGCAGTGCTGACCGGTTTGGGCGGAATCGCTTATTACCATCAGCGCGGCATGACACTGAAGGACCCAGAGACGATTTTTATTCAATTAGGGAATATCTTGTTCCATCCGATTATCACGGGTTTTCTGATTTCAGCGATTTTGGCCGCGATTATGAGTACCATTTCTTCCCAGCTGCTTGTGACATCAAGCTCTCTGGTAGAAGATTTGTATAAGTCGATGTTCAGACGCTCAGCTTCAGATAAAGAACTGGTGTTTTTAGGCCGTCTGGCTGTTCTGGCTGTTTCAATTGTCGCGTTGGTTCTGGCTTGGGAGAAAAATAACACCATCCTTGGATTGGTCAGCTACGCGTGGGCGGGCTTCGGTGCATCATTCGGGCCGGTTGTACTGCTCAGTCTGTTTTGGAAACGAATGACCAAATGGGGGGCACTCGCCGGCATGATTGTGGGAGCAGCGACTGTAATCATTTGGGCGAATGCCGGTCTTTCGGACTTTCTGTATGAAATGATACCTGGTTTTGCTGCGAGTCTATTATCTGTCTTTTTTGTCAGCATATTGACGCAGGCTCCGTCACAAGCTGTCACAGACCAGTTCAACGACTACCAAGATACAATGTCACAATAAAGATCGAAAGGAGGAGGAAGGGGCTGTCCCTTTTTCCTCTTTTCTCCTTTTAAGCGGCCATTTTTTTCTTTTGGAAACAAACGTATTTTTTTCTATACAAAAAGACCCCGTATGGATATGATTAAAGTAAAAAAAGTATAGGAGAAAAAGGTATGGAAGAGCTTTTAGAGAGAGTTTTTTCATTTTCAGATGTTGATAAGCTGATTGATTTTATTAGCTATGAACTGCAAAAGCCAGTGATACTGGAAAGCGCGGATTTCTTTTTGTTAGCCTATAATTCTTACTATATTAACCATTTTGATTCTGCCAACCAGCAGACTATTTTTTCGAAAAAGTGTCCGGTCCAGATTTTTGAGAGGTTTCTGAAGGACGGAATTATTGAAAAATTGAAAACAGAGCCTGAGCCTTTTCGCGTCAATAAAATTGAAAGCATCGGGTTAAACCAGAGGGTGGTCGTGAGTGCAAAGCACAAAGGGGAAGTCATGGGCTACATCTGGATTCAGGAGCTGGACCAAAATCTGACGGATGAAGAGCTCGACTTTTTGTACGAGACCTCCTTCCATGTCGGGAAAATCATTTATAAAGCGAATAAATTGAAACAGGAAAAGGAAGAAAAAGCAGAGGATCTCATCAAACGGGCGATCTATCAGCAATTTACCTCTGAGAAGGAACTCAGACGGGAAGCTGAAAGGATCAACACCGTGCTGCCTTCCATGTTTTCAGTTGTGATCCTGCACGCCGCAAATGGGGATGGGGAAGCGGTTGAGGATTTAAAGGAAAATATCAGGTCGTACCTGAATTTACGGGATAAGGTCAGTCATGTCTTAACGATCGAATCAAATATTGTCATCGTCGTAGCGAGTTTTTCCCAAAAAAGCTCCGTCTCCTCAGCAGCTTCTGAGTTTATTAACAAGCTGTTAACACATTTTCACTTTCAAAAAATACCTACCCCTATTTATATCGGTATCGGAAACGAATATAATCACCTATTAAAACTTGGCAAGAGCTACACAGAAGCACTTGAAGTCATCAAAGCCGCAGAAATCACCGGCAATCAGGAAAACATTCCATATGAATATGCCAAACTCGGCATTTACCGTTATTTAGAAAGCATCGAACAGAAAAATGAATTTTTAGAATACGAGAATAAAGATTTAGCTTTATTAAAAGCGAAAGACGAAGAAAGCAGCACTGAGCTGCTCAAAACCTTGGAAATCTATCTCCTCAACAACTGCAAAACAAAACCAGCGGCAGAACAGCTGTTTATTCACCAAAATACATTGAATTACCGCATCAAACAGATTACTGAGATGACGTCGATCGATTTAAGCGATTTCAGAACGCGGTGCCAGCTCTATCTCGATTTGATGCTGATGAAAAAGAAATAAAAAAGAAACCAGTACTTGTACTGGTTTCGTCTTCACTTAAAATCCTCTGTAAACATACGGATCATCAGGTTTTTTAATGGTATTCCAGTCAGTTACTTTGACGACAGGGAGAGTTGACTTGAATGGCTGGTAATATTCTGAGGCCAGAGTGCCCTTAATGTGAATCCATTCATCATCCTTGATGTCCATGTCCTTCGGAAATTCCACAAGCATCCCGTACACGCCGGAATCAGCGATACAGTGAATGATGCCAAACCTTAATACGAACAGCTGATTTTTGTTAATTGCGTTTCCTTTGTAAGCAAATCCATGGAAATCTATCGTCCGTCCGAGAAATTCACCCGGATAGTTATAGATGGTTTCCATTCCTTTTAGGAAATCGTCATCGGTCAGAGAAATCTCTTTTTTGCTGGAATACTTACTAAACAGCTGTTTCATTTGTTTGTCATAGCTGTCTTGCGCGTAATAAAGGCTGGCATCAGGCCGCAAATACTGTGTTTGGGAGTAGTGATCTCCGCTCTCCATCGCCTTAAACGAGAACCCTTTTGTTTTAACAATGGATGAGTCAAGCGTTGCAATCGGGAAGAAGATGCCTGACACCAAAGGAAATAGAAAAACAATATAAATCAAATAACGCTGAAAAAATGGCTTGTTTTGTTCATGGTCATGCTCGTGATCATGGCCGCACCCGCAATCATGGTCATGATGATGCCCGCTTTTTTCAGGCGACTTGATAAATAGATATGCTTGGACGGCGGTCAGAATAGCCAGCAGGAAGATCGCAATAAAGGAAAGATAGGAATATTTCATATTGATATATTTTGTTAGATTTCCTGAGGCATGCAGATGATAAAAGAAAAACGTAAATCCCATCAGCACCAATAGACGAAACACCGAATCACCCCTTTACCAGTAGTGATCCCGCTAAAACAATCACGACAATATATGTAATCAGCAGGAAAACAAATCGTTTTTTGAAGGCCGCAAGCATCATCAATAGATTCTTAATATCCACCATTGCGCCAAAGACGAGAAAGGCGATTAACGATCCTAATGAAAACGTGCTGCTGAAGGAAGACGCGATGAACGCATCGACCTCTGAACAAAGCGACAAGACAAACGCCAGTCCCATCATCACGAGGGAAGAGGATACATCATTCTGCCCGATCGCAAGCAGAGTGGATGTTTTGACATACGTCTGCATAGCGGCTGCGATAAAGGCGCCGATGATTAAATATTTCCCCACGGAGAAAAATTCATCAATGGCATGCCGCAAGGTCCCGCCCAGTTTTTGGAGCAAGGTGCCGTGATGATGATGGTGGTGCCCGGGTTCATCAGGCTTTAAAAGCTGGGTATCCTTAAATTGATAGGATAAGATGACCCCGATGATCAGCGAAACGGCGAGAGCCAGTCCGCCTCTGTAAAAGACCACGCTCCATCTATTCCCGAACGCAATATAAGTAGAAAATAAAACGATAGGATTAATGATAGGCGCGGTCAGCATGAAAGCAACGCCCGCATGCAGAGGAACTCCCTTTAACAGAAGCCGCCTCGTAATCGGGATGATGCCGCATTCGCAGGCGGGAAATAAAACGCCGGCCAGCGCACCGAATAAAACGGCGAGAAAACGGTTTTTCGGCATGATTCTTGCAATCATTTCTTCAGAAACAAACATTTGAATGATTCCGGAAAGTATGACGCCAATCAGAATAAACGGAATGGCTTCTATTAAAATGCTGATAAAAATAGAATTCAGCTGAAGAAAAGATGATTGTGCTGTCACAATAAAACCTCCGCTCATGTTAAGCTGCCTTTCTTATGATACCAGAAAAAAAAGGCACTGCTTGTTTGACGGAGGAGGGGAAAGGATCGTTTCACTTTAGTTAGGATTCCAAAAAGCCGAGTAGGATACTGTCTGTTTCTGCAGCTTCTTTTCCGAGCCAAATCAGATGCCCCCATGAGTGAAGCAAACAGAGAGAAGCGCCACGAATGTGCTCTTTTGCATGATGTGCATGTGACAAGTCAACCAATCCATCATAACCACTTTGCATAATCAGCACCGGACATATGATGGCTTGCAGCTCTTTTGAAGAGACAGCGGCGGTTTGTGACAAGTCTAGCAGAAACCCTTCACCCGAGCGCTGCCGGCTGTTCATTTTCCGAAATGCTTCTATGTCTTTTTCATCCATCAAGGACTTGATTCGCTGAAATGGAAGCGTGCTGAATTGGGGGCTCATCGCTCGAAACATCAAACGCGGGAAAGCGTTATTCAAGGAAGAAATCAGCTTCCATATCCACTTTTCCACCGGCGGGCGGAAGAGAATTCTCCCCAATTTATATTCAGTGTCTTTTGGGGTGAGCCACTCTTTGGTGACCGCGGATTGCAGGGTCAATGTATTTACTCTTTCCGGATAATGTGAGGCAAAGCATATGCCGCTCGGCCCTCCTGCTGAGATGGCGATCACATGAACACTATCGATTTGTAGATGATCTAATAATTTCACATAGAAACGGCAGGCGTTGGCAAGACTTTTTCCAATTTCTTTTGACGTTCGTCCATAGCCGGGCCTTGAAGGCGTAATGATGGAATACCCTTGCTCAATCAACGCTGTGTATCCGAATTCCTCGTAACAATTTGAATGCCCGCCATGCATGACAAGGATGGGGGCACCCTTTCCAGCCACTGAATATTCTAGTGTATGTCCTTCGAAGGTGATCGTTTCGACTCGTCTTTTCATCTGTTACTCCCATTTGTTTTTTGCCTATTATAGAGTTTTCAGCAATTGACCACAAGGTACAAGAAATGAATAAACAAAGGCCCTTGAAATATGATATACTTTGTATTGATATTCATTCTCAATTAAAACTTTGATATAGATGTGAACGGGAGGTAGGACGGATGGCTGAGAATCAAGAGGTATATGACGTTACGATTATAGGCGGGGGGCCGATTGGGCTGTTTACTGCTTTTTACTGCGGGATGCGGGAGCTGAAAACAAAGGTAATCGAATTTTTGCCGAAGCTCGGAGGGAAGGTGTCTTTATTCTTTCCTGAGAAAATCATTCGCGATATCGGCGGCATACCGGGGATTGCGGGAAAGCGGCTGATCGAGCAGCTGAAGGAGCAGGCGGCAACGTTTGATCCTGATATCGTATTGAATCAGCGTGTGACCGGGTTTGAACGCCTAGATGACGGCACCATTGTTCTGACGGGTTCTGAAGGGGAAAAGCACTATACAAGAACTGTGATTTTGGCTTGCGGCATGGGTACACTTGAGGTCAATGAGTTTGACAGCGAGGATGCGGCCCGATATGCGGGCAAAAATCTTCATTATGGAGTGGAGAAGCTCGATGCGTTTAAAGATAAGCGCGTGGTGATATCAGGCGGCGGAGATACTGCGGTCGATTGGGCTAATGAGCTTGAACCGATTGCGGCGTCTGTGACTGTCGTTCATCGGCGTGAGGAATTCGGCGGAATGGAAAGCAGCGTGACGAAAATGAAGCAATCATCGGTGCGGGTGCTTACTCCTTATCGGCTGGAGCAGTTGAACGGAGATGAAGAGGGCATCAAAAGCGTGACCGTTTGTCATACTGAGTCTAGCCAGAGGGAAGACATAGAAATTGATGAGCTGATCATTAATCATGGCTTCAAAATTGATCTAGGACCGATGATGGAGTGGGGGCTGGAGATTGAAGAAGGCAGGGTGAAAGCTGACAGACATATGCGAACGAATCTTCCGGGTGTGTTTGTGGCGGGCGACGCGGCTTTTTATGAAAGCAAGCTGAGATTAATTGCCGGCGGCTTTACGGAAGGCCCGACAGCAGTCAACAGCGCTAAGGCTTATTTGGATCCTAAGGCTGAGAATATGGCGATGTATTCCACCCATCATAAAAAATTGGTACATAAATAAAACAGCCCTTGGGGGAAAGGGCTGTTTGCCATCAGCTGTGAAGGAGTTTTTTTTCCGCTTGTTGATTTTGGATGAAAGCAAATAATTCATCCTGTTCTTGGATGGCTGTGAATCCATAAGCCCCGGCAGCTGAGTCATCGCCTATACAGACGATAGGAGGCCGGCTTGCTGACGGTTCCGGCAAAATGCCAATTTGTTCGCCACCATTGATCAATTGCTGCACGGACAGCTTGTTCGGGCAAATGACCATGTGCAGCGGGGATTCACTGATGGTACGCTGAATCATGTGGGTGAACCGGTCATCTATGACGTTTTCATGAGTGATATAAAACGAACAGGATTCATGCTTTTGCATGTTTTCCACTGCATGGCGGCTCCCGACAACAAGACGTTTTTCTGAATCAGGCTGAATGGCGTTGACAAGAAACCCCCGTTTTTCAAGCTCCGTCTTTGCTTGTTCAGATGCTGCACTCAGTTTGGCTGTCAGCTGGCGGATGTCGATTTTCTGAGAAGCCAGTGCTCTGAAAAATTCACAAACCGCCCGGCGCGATGTGAAAAAAACGTCTTCAAAGGTGCCAATCTTTCGAAGAATGTCTTCATTGACAGGCATGTTTTCGGTCCGCCATTTCGGCCACTCGATGACATCGGCGCCGGAATCGCGCAGCTTGTCTGCAAGCGGGTCTTCATCTTCGCCATGAGTCACAACCATCAAATGCCGTCCGATAAGCGGTTTGCTTTCAAACCAGCTGTGTGTTTGAAAGTTGACGATGTCTCCGATGACGATAATCGCGGGGTTTGTAATCTGGTGTTCCTGCACTTTTTGCTGGATGTTCTCAAGTGTTCCTTTCACACTCCGCTGGCGGCCCCACGTTCCCCATTGGATGACAATGACAGGGACAGAAGGCGATTTCCCGTATGAAATAAGCTGCTGGCAAATATAAGACAAGTTCTTGACACCCATGTAAAAAACAAGGGTTTGAACGCTTCGGGCAAGCCCTTCCCAGTCAAGGTTCGGCGTGCCTTTTAATGATTTATCATGCGCTGTAATCATGGCAAAAGACGATGCAAAATCCCGATGCGTGACGGGGATGCCCGCATATAGCGGCGCTGCAATTCCAGAGGTGATTCCCGGCACCATTTCATAGCGAATGCCGTGCTCATGAAGAGCATCTGCTTCCTCGCCGACTCTGCCGAATACGCTCGGATCTCCGCCCTTCAAGCGAACGACGGTTAACCCATTTAATGCTTTTTCAACCAGCAGGGCGTTAATTTCTTTTTGTTTCATAAAATGGCGGTCTGGCAGTTTTCCGCAATAAATAAACTGACAATCCGGTGATGCAAATTCGAGCAGCTTCGGGTTGGCGAGCCGGTCATATAAAATCACATCTGCTTCCTCGAGCGCCTGTTTTCCTTTGATGGTGAGCAGGCCTGGGTCGCCGGGTCCGGCTCCCACGAAATATACGATTCCGTTCTTCATGATCATGTCATCCTTCCGTCACTGTAAAAAATGAAGGACCACTAGAAAAGTGATCCGGTCTTTTGATCAATATACGAGATAAACATGTTCTCCTTCGATCAGCGTTTCATATGTTTTGACGCATCCGTGGTCAGGTTCTTGGACGATTCCGTCTTCTAAGGAAATTTTCCAGTCGTGCATCGGGCAGAAAACATATTGACCGCTGACGATGCCTTCTGCCAGGACGCCGCCTTTATGCGGACAGCGGTTTTCGATGGCGCGGATGCTTCCGTCTGAAAGCTTGAAAACCGCGAGCTCCTTATCTTCAATATACACTGTTTTGCCTAATTGTTCAGGCAATTCTTCAATTTTTCCGATACATACTTTTGTTACGTCTTTGTTTACCATGTCCATTCCTCCTCAATGATTGTTTTTGTCATTATGATGTGGTCACGACATTTTCAAATAATTCTTTCGAGGTTTGTTTATCCTCTAAAAAGTCTTTCCACGGATCCTTGTGGACAGAGAGTGTTTCATTCATTCGGTCGTTCAGCTCCTGCCGCTTTTCCGGATCGTTTAACACGGATTGGACATGGGATAAACCGACGCGCTCAAGCCATGCGGACGTACGCTCCAGATAGTTTGCGGTTTCCCTGTAATATTGCAGGTAAGCGCCTGCGTATTCTAAGACTTCTTCATTTGTTTTCACCTTCATCAGCAAATCGCCGGCACGCAAGTGGGTTCCGCCGTTCCCGCCGACATAAAGCTCCCAGCCTCCGTCGATGCCGACAACGCCAAGGTCCTTAATGCCGGATTCAGCACAGTTTCGCGGGCATGCAGACACGGCCATTTTGACTTTGTGCGGCGTGTTCAGCCCTTCGAATTTTTTCTCAAGCGCAATGCCCAGTGCCATGGAGTCTTGTGTGCCGAAGCGGCAGAATTGCTCGCCTACACATGTTTTCACTGTGCGGAGCGTTTTTCCGTACGCGTAGCCCGACGGCATATCAAGATCTTCCCATACCTTCGGAAGGTCTTCTTTTTTCACGCCGATAAGATCAATTCGCTGGCCGCCTGTCATTTTCACGAGCGGGATCTCATATTTGTCAACGACATCGGCAATCTTGCGCAAATCTGTGGAGTTGGTCACGCCGCCGTACATCCGAGGAACGACTGAGTATGTTCCGTCTTTTTGAATATTGGCGTGCATTCGTTCATTAACAAAGCGGGATGTCCGTTCATCCTCGTATTTGGTTGGATTGATCATGCCTAAGTAGTAGTTCAGAGCCGGGCGGCATTTGGAACAGCCTTCTGGCGTTTTCCAGCCGAGCACATTCATGACTTCTCTTGTATGTGACAGCCCTTTGGCTTTGATTTCTTCTACGACTTCATCTCTCGACAATGTGGTGCAGCTGCAAATGGCTTCTTTTTGCACTGACGCATCAAAGTCTGATCCGAGCGTATGCTGGAGGATTTCTTCTACGAGCGGCTTACAGCCTCCGCATGAGCGGGATGCGCCGGTGCATGCTTTGATCTCGTCCGTTGACGAGCAGCCCTTTTCCTGTATGGCTTGAATAATCGCACCTTTTGACACGCCGTTACAGCCGCAGATGATTTCATCGTCGCTCATCGCTGCGGTTATGCTTGTGCCTGCTTCTTGGCTGAGAGGCTGTAAGATTGATATTTTAGAGGTTTCAGATATATCGGCTTCTTTTTGAATCATAGAAAACAGGCGATTGCCTTCGCTGCTGTCGCCGAATAAAACAGCACCGACTATTTGATTGCCTCTCAGGACGATTTTTTTATAGATGCCGTCCTGCTCATCGAAGACTTTAATCGCTTTTTTCTCTTCTGATTCGTTAAAGTCACCGGCAGAGAAAACCTCGACGCCTGATACCTTTAACTGTGTGGAGAGAACGGAGCCCTCATACGGTTTTGTTTCGATGCCGCAAATATGCTTCGCCAGCACTTTTGCCTGTTCATAGAGCGGTGCCACAAGCCCGTAGGCGATTCCTCGGTGCTCGGCACATTCGCCGACCGCGTAAATGTGCGGGATTTCAGTCTGCATATAATCGTTGACGATGATGCCGCGGTTAACCGGAATGCCGCTCTCGGCGCCGAGTGTTGTATTCGGACGGATGCCGACAGCCATGACGACTAAATCGGCTTCAATGCTTGTGCCATCTTTGAAGCGGAGGCCTTCAACACGGTCATCACCGACAATTTCTTCGGTTTGCTTTTCAAGTAAAAAGGTCATACCTTGTTTTTCTAACTCGTTTTGCAGCAGGCGTCCTGCCGTTGCATCAAGCTGGCGCTCCATCAGGAATGGGGCAAGGTGGATGACGGACACATCCATGCCAAGATTCAGCAGTCCGCGAGCTGCTTCCAAACCAAGAAGTCCTCCGCCGATGACGGCTGCTTTTTTATATTGTTTTGACGCGGCGAGCATTGTGTCTGTATCTTTTATATCCCGGAAAGCTGTGACGCCTTTTTTGTCTGCACCCGGAATCGGAAGGATAAAAGGGAGCGAGCCTGTTGCCAGGATCAATTCGTCGTAAGGCTGGATTCTGTCTGCATCTGTGATGACTGTTTTGTTTTCCGTGTCCACTTTGATGACTGTTTCATTTGTATACAATTGAATGTTGTTTTCTTCGTACCAGTCCCAATCGTTTAACGTAATATCTTTAATATCTGTATCGCCTTGAAGCACTTTTGACAAAAGGATTCGGTTGTAATTGGGATGCGGTTCGGCACCGAAAATTGTGATCTGAAACTCGTCTTTAGCAACACTCAGTATCTCTTCAATGGCCCTTACCCCGGCCATTCCATTACCAACAAGAACTAGCTGTTTTTTTCCCATCAGATGATCCGCTCCTTATCAATGTTTTTTCCAGCGTAGCACAGCAAAAAGGAATATTTAAGATACATGTTATAAAATGTAACAAAATATACGAAAAGTTCTAAAAATTTTATGAAAAATTTAAATAGGTCTGATTCGGACGGCGCATACCTTAAAACCGGGCATTTTACAGGCTGGATCTAAGGCTTCTCCGATTAAATCATTCACATTTTGAGCGTCTGCCCAATGGATGGGAACAAAAACAGTATCTTTTCTGATTTGTTCTGATAATTTGCTGCGGACGGTGATGCTTCCCCGCGGCGATTCTATTTTTACCAGTACACGGTCCTCGATATTGTAGGTCGCTGCTGTTTGCGGATGGATTTCCATAAACGATTCAAAATGTCTCGCGGCAAGGGCGGCGCTTTTTCTTGTTTGGACGCCTGTTAAGTAGTGAGACATGACTCTGCCTGTCGTTAAATAAAGCGGATAATCGGCTGTCGGCTTCTCTTTTGGAACAGGCGGTTCGTTTGGAATCACACTTAATGCCGCTTTTTGATCCGGATGAGCAAATGATTCTGTAAACAAGCGCCCAGTTCCGGGATGATCAGATTCTGGACACGGCCAATGAATGCCGCCTTCACGTCTGAGCCTGTCGTATGAGATGCCTGAATAATCGGCAATCCCGCCTCGGCTCGCTTCTCTCAATTCATTAAAAATATCCTCCGCTGACGTATAAGAAAAGTAGCGGCCCTTGCCGAGAGCGGATGCGAGATCACAAATGATCTGCCAATCATGCTTTGCTTCGCCGGGACATGGCCGGCTTGCTTCTCTTAATGTCACGCGTCCTTCTACATTTGTCATGGTGCCTTCATCTTCTAAGTAAGAGGAGGCGGGTAAAATCACATTTGCGTATTTCGCAGTCTCAGAAATAAACAAATCGATTGCAACAAAGAATGTCAGTTTACGTAAAGCCTTTTTCACGAGATTCGCATTTGGACTGGAGACAGCAGGATTGGAGCACATGAGGAACAATCCTTTGATGTCGCCGTCATTGATTTTTTCCATCATTTCATAGGCTGAGACACCTTTTCGCGGCAGATCATCCTGATGGATTCCCCACACTTTCGCAACATGTGCCCGGTGTTGTTCGTTTTCAATAGATCGATAGCCCGGAAGCTGATCGGCTTTTTGGCCATGCTCTCTTGCACCTTGCCCGTTGCCTTGTCCGGTGATCGCCCCGTAACCTGAGTAAGGTGTGCCGATTTTTCCTGTGATCAGCACCATGTTTAAGAAGCCTTTCACAGCCGCTGTTCCATCGGTTTGCTGTTCAATCCCGCGGGCTGTAAACAGCATGCCGGACGTTTCCTTGGCAAACTTTACAGCAGCTTTTCTTATATCCACCAGCGGGACACTCGTCTGTTCGGCGATGTCATTCAGGTCCAACGAGTCAGTATGCTGCTTCAGCTCTTCGAATCCATTTGTTCGTGATTGAATGAAATCCTCGTTTATAAGCTGTTCGTCAATGATGATTTTGACGAGACCGTTGGCAAGGGCGGCGTCTGTGCCGGGTTTGATTTTCAGATGAAGATCGGCGATTTTTGTTGTTGCTGTTTCACGCGGATCAATGGCAATGATGTAAGCTCCGTTTTCTTTCGCTTTTTCAAAATATGGCATAATCGTAGGCTGGCACTCCGCGATATTGGTGCCGGCCAAAATGATCACACGGGTGTGAGGAATGTCTGATAAGGGATTCGTTAAGCCTCTGTCCGCGCCGAATGTTTGGTTGGCTGCGGTTGCTGCGGCGGACATACAAAGCCTTCCGTTGTAGTCGATGTATTTAGTCTGTAAGCCCACCCGTGCGAATTTCCCTAACAAATACGCCTCTTCATTTGTAATCGAGGCGCTTCCGTATACCGCCATGGCATCATGGCCGTGTTCTGCTTGGATCATTGTCACTTGGTCTTTCATGTAATTCAATGCTTCTTCCCAGGAAACAGGGATAAACTCGCCGTTTTTCTTCAGCAGAGGGCGGGTGATGCGAGAGGAGTTCAAGGCATGCTGGTGAGCATTCATGCCCTTCATGCATAGCCGGCCCTGTGTTGTAGGATTATCAATCCCGATCGCAGTGTACTTTTTGCGCGTGACGATGGTTTGTTCCACGAGCTGCATTTTGCACTGCATGCTGCAAAACGGGCATTGGGTGTCATATGTTTTTTCTGATTGGACGTCTTGCTGTTTATCACGGAAATATCTAAGCAGTCGTTCAGTCAAAATGCCTCATCCTTTCTTATATGCGCCCGTCTCTACAGTCGGGTTTTGAATCAGTGACAGATCTGTTTGGAGGCTTTCCAGCAGCTGTGCCCTTAGGTCTTCTTCGAATAGCACTTCTCTGATATGAACGATCCCGAGACGGTCTATCCACTGATGAACAGCTTCTAAGTAATGAGCCGTTTCCCGATAATACTGGATCAGTCCTTTGATCATGCCGGCAGTGCTGTCTTCGTTCTCAGTCACGCAAAACAGAGCTCCTGAACGGGCATGAGTTCCCCGGACGCCGCCGATGTGAATGTCCCAGCCAGCTTGTGTCCGAATTGCGCCGACATCTTGCAGTGCGGCATCGGTGCAGTCTGTTTCACATGATAAGCTGATAGAAATGGGAGCGGGTAAGGGAAGCATCTCAAGTTGTCTTTCGATTTGGGCTGCCAGCTGCTGAATCGATCGATTTTGCCCGCATGTACATGCTTTGATGCTTTGCAGCGTGTGTCGGTGTTCATTGGTGTAAACGGGCATTTTCAGGTCTTTTTTTATATTCGGGAGATCCGCAGGCTTGATCCCGGAAAGCTTCAGCCTTTGGCCGTGAGTGATGGATACGTCGGAAATGCTGTATGCCTCAATGATGTTGGCGATGGTTCTTAGCTGCTCCGCGTTTGTCCGCCCGCCGTACATTTGCGGAATCAGGATGCATGTCTCTTCAGTGGCTGGCTCAGGCTGGAAAAACCCAGGGTACAGCATTTCCAGATAGTATTGAATCGCAGGAACACAAGTACTGCATCCTTTTTTTGTTTTCCAGTCAAGCTGGTTCATCACTTCTGACGGATTAGTGAATGGCCTGCGCTGAAGCTCAGCGATGATGTCGTCTTCTGTAAAATCAGTACAGCTGCAAAACGAAGGTGTGCCAGCGGGCTTCGTATATTCGCTGTTGGTCATGTACCTCAAAAGGTCTTCAACGAGCGGTTTGCATCCTCCGCAGGACCCAGAGGCTTTGGTGCAGTGCTTGACTTCCTCAACAGTTGTTAAGCTTTTCGTGTTCACCGCGTCTTCAATCGCGCCTTTCGTTACTGTGTTGCATTGGCAAATCGTTTCACTGGAAGGCATGGATTCAAATAAAGGGCCGCTTGTCTCCGGTTCGATGATCTGCTTTTTGACAATGGAGATGTCTCGTTGTTTAAGCAGGCTGTCGAGAAGCCACTGCTTGTCACGGGTGTCTCCGAATAAAATAACGCCGGCCAGTTTGTCATCTACAAAAAGTGCTTTTTTATAAATTCCTGCTTGTTCGTCGTAGATTTTGATGCTCGTCGTGCGTTCATCCTCTTGGATCTTTCCTGCTGACCACACATCGATTCCAGCTATTTTTAACGCCGCAGATGGTGCTGAGCCTTGATATTTCTCACATGGAACGCCGCAAATATGACTGGCGAGAGCTTTTCCCTGCTCATAAAGCGGTGCCACCAATCCGTACACCGTTCCGTTATGCTCAGCGCATTCACCAACGGCGTAGATATTCGGTTCGCTTGTCTGCATGAAGTCATTCACGATGATCCCGCGGTTCACTTTGATTCCAGCGGATACAGCTAATTCAATATTCGGTCTGACGCCGGCCGCCATCACAATCAAGTCTGCTTTTAATGAAGAGCCATCTTTAAAATGGATTCGGTCTGCCTTGGTGGCGCCGGAAATGGAGACGGTGTCTTTCTCCAAAAGAAAGGTTAGGCCTTTTTGTTCCAGCTCTGTTTGCAGCAGCCGCGCCGCTGTTTGATCGAGCTGTTTTTGCATAATGCCGGCGGAGTGGTGAATGACGCTGACATCCATACCGAGATGCTGTAAACCGACTGCAGCTTCCAGTCCTAATAAGCCAGCTCCGATTACCGCAGCCTTTTGAAAGTGCTGAGCCATCTTCATCAGCGCTTGGCAGTCTTCTATTGTCCGAAATCCATAGACGCCTTCTTTGTCTGCCCCGGGGATAGGAAGAATATGAGGGGAGGAGCCTGTTGCCACTATTAATTTGTCATACGACAAAATGCGCTTGCGATCTGTGATGACCTGCTGCTGGTCTGTATCAATCTGAATAACCGTTTCGCCTGTGTAAAGCGTGATCCCGTGCTTGTCGTACCAATCCTTGCTGTTCAGTGTAATATCATCGAGTGACGCTTCACCCTGCAATACAGAGGATAAGAGAATGCGATTGTAATTGGGATGCGGCTCGCTTCCGAAAATGACAATCTCAAACATGTGGCGATTCAGCTTTAATACTTCTTCAATACAGCGGATTCCGGCCATGCCGTTTCCCGCTAACACCAATCTTTGTTTCTTCATGTATCAGACCTCCTTTGGCAAAGCTCGTAAGTTTTCTCCTATTAAAAATTATGTCACAATGCACTGTTAACGCATTAAACGTGTCACAAAAACTTACACATGTCTTTTCCAGAAAATAAGGGTCCTATATCCTTGATTCAGAAAATGTAAAATAATGAGGGTCTAGAAAGGGGAATCTTATGAAGCTGTCGGAACTGAAAACTAGCGGTCATCCACTCACTTTGCTCTGTTCCTTTTTATACTTTGATGTCAGTTTTATGATATGGGTTATGCTAGGGGCGCTGGGTGTTTATATTTCTCAGGATTTTGGCCTGTCTCCTTTTGAGAAAGGGCTTGTCGTAGCTGTGCCGATTTTATCTGGATCTGTGTTTCGTATCATTCTTGGTATTTTAACGGACAGAATCGGACCGAAAAAAACGGCAGTGATCGGGATGCTGGTGACGATGATTCCGCTGCTTTGGGGGACTTTCGGCGGCCGTTCCCTGACTGAGCTGTATGCCATCGGGATTCTGCTTGGCGTGGCGGGGGCAAGCTTTGCTGTAGCGCTGCCTATGGCCAGCCGCTGGTATCCGCCTCATTTGCAGGGACTTGCGATGGGGATTGCCGGAGCGGGGAACAGCGGCACGTTGTTTGCAACCCTGTTTGGCCCTCGTCTGGCAGAGCAGTTCGGCTGGCACATTGTCATGGGAATTGCGCTTATTCCATTATTGATCGTCTTTATTCTTTTTGTATCCATGGCAAAGGATTCTCCTGCACAGCCGGCTGCGCAACCGCTCAAAAGCTATCTGCATGTGTTCGGGCAAAAGGAAACATGGTTTTTCTGCCTGCTGTACAGCGTCACATTTGGCGGATTTGTCGGGCTCTCAAGCTTTTTATCTATTTTCTTTGTTGATCAATACCAGCTGTCAAAAATTCACGCAGGGGACTTCGTTACATTATGTGTGGCGGCGGGGAGCTTTTTCCGGCCTGTCGGGGGCTTGATTTCGGATCGTGTCGGCGGCACGAAAGTTCTTTCTGTACTGTTTGTCATCGTGGCACTGTGTATGGCCGGAGTCAGCAGCCTGCCATCTCTTTCTTTGGTTATTGTTCTATTGTTTGTCGGAATGATGGGGCTCGGAATGGGTAACGGTGCAGTATTCCAGCTCGTGCCGCAGCGTTTTCGCAAAGAAATTGGCATGGTGACGGGAATCGTCGGTGCGGCCGGAGGAATCGGAGGGTTTTTCCTGCCGAACATCTTAGGATCTCTCAAACAGATGACAGGCACATATGCTATCGGTTTTATCACGTTTTCCTGTATCGCGCTGCTGGCGTTTGCACTTGTGCTTGCCGCAGGCTATTACTGGCGGAAAAGCTGGAGCGCGGAAAGCAGCCCGGCGGATGTTTAGGATTTTGACGGACACGCGTTGCGTGTCTTTTTTATTTTCTCTTGATTTTCAACAGTGAACCGATCAAAATAAATAGTAATTATTACGATTTGTTAACGAGAGGAGTTTTCTGAATGAATCAACATACGCTGCTCCCGAAAAAAACGGAGCGTCTTCAATACTTTGGATCGGTCAGTCCGATCAAAGGCGAGAAACCAGTGGAAAAAGAGAAAATGAAGGACCTGCAAAATATCAGGAAGGATTATTTTTTTGACATTCAGCATGTAGGTGTCGCTAATGTGTCCCATCCAGTCACAATCACTTCTGCCATGATGCCTGCCGAGCAAACAACTGCTGCGAACTTTACAATGACTTGTAATTTGCCGAGAAATCAGAAGGGGATTAATATGAGCCGGTTAACAGAGCTGCTGCAAGTCTATCATCAAAACGGCTGGGTTCTCTCATTTTCCTCTCTTCAGCAATTTACGAAAGAGCTTGCAGAAAACATGGACATATCATCTGCCACAGTTGAAGTAAGGTTTCTGTGGTTTTTCGAACGGAAAAGCCCGAAGCTTGAGAAAGCGGGTTTGATGCATGCTGATATATTCATGTCTGTCACCTATCGCAAAGATCAGCCGTTTAAACAGCGTGCCGGCATCTCAGCAAAAGTAACGACTCTGTGCCCTTGCTCCAAGGAAATCAGCGAATACAGTGCCCATAATCAGAGGGGAACGGTCAGCATTTGGGCGGATATTCACCCGGCCGCATCGCTGCCAAGTGATGTTAAAGCTGATTTGCTTCACGTCGCAGAATCAAATGCTTCTGCGAGACTGCATCCGGTATTGAAGCGGCCTGATGAAAAAGCCGTGACAGAAACGGCCTATGAAAATCCGAGGTTTGTTGAGGATCTCGCCCGGCTGATTGCTGCGGATTTGTTTGAGCTTGAATGGGTGTCAGCCTTTGAGATTGAATGCCGCAATGAAGAATCGATCCATCTCCACGATGCCTATGCGAAGCTGTTTTTTTCGAAGGAAGTGGATAAAATATGAAACTCTCATTATTCATTATTGCAGTTCTTATGCCAGCCTGCCTGCTGTCAGCCTGCTCCGATCATGCAGAAGAACACGCAAGTATCAATACAAAGAAAACGGTCAAAAACATAACGGACGTTCGAAAAACAGCAAAAACAAGCATTGATTGGACAAAGCCTTCGGGCGGAGAATACCCGGATATTAAACAGAAGCATGTCTGGATTGATGTGAATGTGAAGGAGCAGAAGGCTTACATCAAGGAAGGAAGCAACACCATCTATACAATGATGATCTCTTCTGGTCTTGATCAAACAAAAGATGATGCTACGCCAAAGGGCACCTTTTATGTAGAGCCTGAACGGGGAGAATGGTTTTTCTCCGAAGGATACCGGGAAGGCGCAGAATACTGGGTATCATGGAAAAATCACGGTGAATTTCTATTTCATAGTGTGCCAATGACTAAGGATCAAAAAGTCATCAAAACGGAAGCAGAAAAACTAGGAACGAAAGCATCTCACGGATGTATCAGGCTGACCATTCCAGATGCGAAATGGGTATATGAAAATATCCCTGAACATACAAAAGTGGTGATCAGCTGAATTGAAAACCGTTGACAAAAAGGAAAAAAGACCATACAATTTAAATCGTAACAATTACGTTTTGTTAGAAATGGCTTATCATTGGCTGTATCTGTGAAAAGCGGAAAGGCTAAGGATCTTGCTGTCATTGATCCCCATGAAGCGTCTCTTGAAAACTGGAAACGAAACCCAAGCTACTTTCTGATGAGATATTTGCGCTTTCCATCGGTTCAGCAACGCAAGTGGAGCAATTGCCCTATGAAGCTGCTGTTTTCCGATTGTCGGCAAGGATTTGCGATGGGGAAAAAGGATTAAACGCGATTGGAGCCTTTACGGATTTAGAAATCGGGCAGCAACGAGAATGTTTTCGGAGCGCGAAAAGCTGCTCTACACCATTGTACATACGGCGAAGTATTCAATTTAAATCGTAATCATTCTATTTTAATGGAGGCACTATTATGAAAAAAATTCCGGTTACTGTACTGAGCGGTTATCTAGGTGCGGGAAAAACAACATTGCTGAACAGCATTCTGCAAAATCGCGAAGGCTTGAAAATAGCGGTTATCGTAAACGATATGAGCGAGGTGAACATTGACGCGGGCTTGGTTAAGCAGGAAGGGGGCCTTTCCAGAACAGATGAAAAGCTTGTGGAAATGTCAAACGGCTGCATTTGCTGCACGCTTCGCGAAGACTTATTAATTGAAGTTGAGAAGCTGGCAAAAGACGGACGGTTTGATTATATCGTCATCGAATCGACAGGAATCAGCGAACCGATCCCGGTGGCCCAGACTTTCTCTTATATCGATGAAGAGATGGGAATCGATCTTACAAAATTCTGTCAGCTGGATACGATGGTGACAGTGGTTGATGCCAACCGTTTTTGGCATGATTATCAGTCAGGCGAAAGCCTTCTGGACCGCAAAGAAGCATTGGGGGAAGAGGATGAAAGAGAAATTGCCGACCTCTTGATCGATCAAATTGAGTTTTGCGATGTACTGATCTTAAATAAATGTGATTTGGTCAGCGAGCAAGAGCTCGAACAGCTTCAAAACGTTCTTCGTAAACTGCAGCCAAGAGCCAGGTTCATTCGTTCCGTCAAAGGAAATGTAAAACCGCAGGAGATTTTGCATACAGGGTTATTTAACTTCGAGGAAGCGAGCGGATCGGCCGGCTGGATTCAAGAGCTGACGGCAGGCCATGCGGAACACACCCCGGAAACAGAAGAATACGGTATCTCTTCATTTGTATATAAGAGACGTTTGCCGTTTCATTCTACACGGTTTTATCATTGGTTGGATCAAATGCCAAAGAACGTGGTTCGTGCCAAAGGAATCGTCTGGTGCGCATCTCATAACAACCTCGCTTTGCTGATGTCGCAAGCAGGTCCGTCGGTTACGATTGAGCCTGTATCTTATTGGGTGACGGCGCTGCCGAAGCTTGAGCAGGAGCAAGTCAAACAGCAGGAGCCGGAAATCCTGGAGGAGTGGGACCCAGAGTTCGGCGACCGCTTAACGCAGCTAGTTTTTATCGGAACTGACCTGGATGAAGAAACGATTACGAAAGAGCTTGATCAATGCCTGCTGACTGAATATGAATTTGATTCCGACTGGTCGCTGTTTGAAGACCCGTTTAAATGGAAGCTGAATCAATAGAAAAAAAGCCGTCCCCTGGGGAGCGGCTTTTTTTAATGAAACGTTTGTTTAAACATAATGAGCGTATTTTTTCTCAAGGATATTCTGAAAGACCGCGGCAATGGAGCAGATGGCCCAATAAATGAGAGCGGTCAGAATATACATGGTCATATAATCAAACTCTCTGCCCCCGATGATTTTCGCATGCTGGAGCAATTCCGGCACTGTAATCATCGCAGCGAGAGAGGACGCCTTGATTAAGTCGAGCAATACATTGGCAAGCGGAGGCAGCGCAATACGTATCGATTGCGGCAAAATGATGCCCCTCATCGTCTGCCAATAGGAAAGACCCAGCGAGGATGCGGCTTCCCACTGCCCTTTTTCGACGGATGAAATGGCTGAACGGTTAATTTCCGCAATGTAGGCGGCGCTGTTTAGGCTAAAGCCGATTAAAGCAGCCGTGACAGCGGAAAATTCAATGCCGATATAAGGAAACCCGAAATAAAGAATAAACAAAATCACCAAAATCGGAACGCCCCGCATAAATGAGATATAGAGCTTCGCCGGCCATCTTAACAAAGCAAGTTTAGACATTCTGGCGAGTGATATAAACAGGCCGATCACAGTTCCCGCAAACATGCTTACAAAAGAGATGAGCAGTGTATACCCAATGCCTTTTATGACATAAGGGAACGATTCAATAGCCAGCTTCGTGTTGAAAATATATTCCCATTGAATGCTACTAATCATGGCGTCCGATTACAAAAAATCAACGTCCTGAACGTCGGCATCAAGTTTTTTTGATACATCTGCTTTATTGAAGAATTGTTTCGACAGCTTTGTCAAAGTGCCATCCTTGCTCATTTTCTTCAATGTTTCATTCATCTTTTTCTGAAGTGCCGCATTGCTTTTTTTCATGACAAGGGCCTGTTTGTTCGGCATGTACTTGATGTCAGGATGAATTGTAATGTTGAGATCCGGGAATGCCGCGAGCGCAAGTGTCTGCAGGTAATAGTCGTTTAAAATGACGTCAGTGCGTCCGTTGGCAACATCTTTTAAATATTGCTCATTCGTCGCATTATCATAAATCACTTCTTTGGCGCCGTATTTTCTCGCGACCTCCATGTAGACGGTTGTAGCCGCGCCAGCCGCTTTCTTCCCTTTTAAATCCTTGAGCGTTTTAATCCCTGATAAATCGTCTTTTCGGACAATTGCCGTGCCGTATGAGTATTTATATGGAGTGGAAAATGCGAACTTCTCCTCACGGTCCTTCGTGACATCGATGTCATTTGCGGCTGCGTCAACCTGTCCGCTGTTCACCGCTGTCAGCATCCCGTCAATGCCCATCTCCTTGAACTCTACCTTCAGCCCCAAGCGTTTTGCCGCTTCACGAACAACTTCAACCTCGTAGCCCGTCAGCTTATCGGAGCCTGAGTCAGTATCGTGATAAGAAGTGGGATAGAGCGTACCTGATGTAGCGACTACGATTTTCCCTTTGTCCTTGATTTGCTCCCAGCCTGTATCCTTGGAATCGGCTTCATTTTTGCCGGAACAGGCTGCCAATATAAGAAAGAAAGCCATTGTGAAACTGAATATAACGGCTTTGGAATGCATGAATGATTTCACCTATAGTTCCCCCAATCTGTTAATCAACTAAAAAGATAGCATTGAACATAAGGGGTTGCAATATGTTGATGACGTTTTCAAAAAGTTCGAATTGTGTATACAAAAAGCATAGGTGGGTGTTTAAAAGCGTCTATGAAGGGAAGAGGTGATGAAAAAAGGGGTTGTCCAAGGATGAATGCCAGACGTACCAAGGAAACGCATTTGAAAGTGAAGGATGCAGCAGACCCGTCACTCATCTATGCCAATACCGGAAGAAATGGTCAAGAAGCATGAAACCGATTAAATTTAAGTCTTGCTGATGCCCCTAAGGCATATGATATATTCGATGAGAAAGAAAATGGAAACATTTAAACCATAATGGGGAGTTAAATGAATATTTACAAACCAGCCTGATTGTACTGCTGTACTCTATTTATGCTGCCGGTGTTTTGGCGCGGCTACCTTATCGGAAAAAGAATCTGCGGAATCAGAATCGTAAAAAAAGACGGATCACAAGTCAGCCTGTTAACAATGTTTTTACGGGTTATTGTAGCCGGCCTGTTTTACGGTATAACCTTCGGACTCGGCTTGATCGCCAGCCTGATTCTGATTGCCGTACGAGAAGACAAACGGACCCTGCATGATTTAATCGCGGGAACGTATGTCACTTATGCGACACCAGGTGAAGAAGAACTTAATGCTGACGAAGAGATTAGAAAGAGCGAATAATGGTTCGCTCTTTTTATTTTTATGCATAAAAAATACAAGGCAGCAAAACATATGAAAAATAGGATTGGAGGAATAAACTGGATGAAACGAATAACCATCAACATCATCACAATGTTCATTGCAGCGGCTGTCATTTCTCTGACCGGTACAGCTGAGGCCGCTGAAAAACAGCAGCAGCCTCCCGCAAATGTTACACTGACAGATCAGCAAAAGAAAGAGATTGAACAACTGGAAGCAGAGATTCTTAAAAAGCGCAAAGACGTGATCTCAAAGTATGTACAATATGGTGTCCTGCCTAAAGAAAGAGGAGAACACATCAAAAATCACTTGGACAAACACTTTGAAATGATGAAACAAAACGGCTTTGTTCCAAAGCACCATCCTCATCCGCATAAATTTGAAAAAAGACATTAAAATGGTAAGCATCCAATGGGAATTGGGTGCTTTTTTATTGTTAAAAGTTACTGAATGAATTTTCCGAAAAAATATATCGCTTTTGTTGATTATATCTTACAATAAGATATAAATGGGGTGTATAATGATGGAAATGAATTTAATCTCTAAACTTAATCAGCAGTGGACAGATATTTATTATTTATTACATTATCAACATAAAGATAATATTTCTCACCAGGCAATACGGATTATGCAGCATATTGAAAAGCAAGGTGAGGCGACAATAGGAGCTTTGGCTGAATACTTGTCTGTCTCTCACAATACAGCGTCAGAGCATACTAAACGTTTGATTCAAAAGGGATTTATAGCTAAACGGCGAAGTCAACAGGATGAACGAAAAGTTTTAGTTTTCTTAACACAAGAAGGAAGATCTGTTCTTGAACAGCATACACAGCTAGATAAAGAGAAATTAAAAGAAATAATTGAACGAATGAGCACATCAGAAAAGGAATTACTTGAACAGGCATTTGAACTTTTAAGTAGGGAAGCTAAACAATGGCAGTTTTAAGTAAAGTAATCATCTCTGCGTTGATTATTGGTTTTGTTACTGAAATATCAAAAAGACATCCGACCTATGGCGGCATCATTGCTGCTTTGCCCTTGGTCAGTTTATTAAGCCTTTTTTGGATGCAAATACAAGGTGAAAAAACAGCTCAATTAAGTCAATTTGCATCTGGTGTGCTTACAGGAATCCCAGCTACAGTTTGTTTACTAGCTATTTTGGCTTTTTTGCTGAAAATTCATGTGCCGTTTTGGTTTGCATTATGTGTTGGAATACTAGGATGGGCTATGTTTTTATGGATGCAGAAGATCTTTCTCAATATATTATTTAACTGAGTATAGAAAGGAGATGCTATGTTTTTAAAAAAGGTTACTCTTCTTCGAGATAAGATTTTGGACTTTGACAGATTTCCTTTTACTATCCCTGCTATAAGTCAATTAAATGACATCTTATTTACTAGCCAAGTGACTTTTTTTGTGGGGGAAAATGGATCTGGAAAATCTACTTTGCTTGAAGCGATAGCAGATAAGTGTGAATTCAATACAGCGGGCGGAAGCCGAAATAATGTCTATGAATTACGGGAGTCAGATTCCCATTTAGGAGATTACATACGTTTATCTTGGCTTCCAAAGGTAACAAATGGCTTCTTCTTAAGGGCTGAATCGTTTTATCATCTTTCTCTTCATCTGGATGAGATGGAACTAGATGCTCCTCAGCCATACCGTTCCTATGGAGGGAGGCCGCTACACAATCAATCACATGGAGAGTCCTTTATGTCTCTATTCCGTCATCGTTTTAAAGAGAAAGCGATTTACCTTTTAGATGAGCCAGAAGCAGCACTTTCTCCAGCTAGACAATTAGCTTTTTTGAGAGTTATACATGATTTGGTGAAGGGCGGAAATGTACAGATGATCATTGCGACTCACTCCCCAATCCTACTGGGCTATCCCAATGCTAATATTTTAAGCTTTGATGGTGGAAGAATACATCATATTGAATATGAGAATACAGAGCATGTTCAATTAACTCGATATTTTCTTGGACATAGAGAAAAAATATTAGCTGAGCTGTTCCGCGACTAACATCGAGTTGATATGAAACGCGTTTCATAGCCTATGATAGGTTTATCAATAATTCAGGAGTGATAAACACTATGATCCACCAGCATCCAGAATCTTTTCCGAAACATTTTTTGTGGGGCTCTGCTTCTGCAGCGTACCAGATTGAAGGCGCTTGGAATGAAGATGGCAAGGGCCCCTCTGTTTGGGATGTGTTTACGAAAATACCGGGCAAAACGTTTAAAGGAACCAATGGCGACATTGCGGTTGACCATTATCACCGATTTAAAGAAGATGTCGCTCTGATGGCTGAGATGGGGTTAAAAGCATATCGATTTTCCGTCAACTGGCCACGGGTTTTTCCAAAAGGAAAAGGAGAGATCAATGAAGCAGGTCTAGCGTTTTACGATAGTCTGATTGATGAATTGCTTTCTCATCACATCGAGCCGGTTCTGACTTTATATCACTGGGATTTGCCTCAAGCGCTTATGGACGAATACGGCGGGTTTGAATCCAGAAACATCATAGAGGATTTTAATCACTACTGTATTACTCTTTATAAACGTTTTGGAGACAGGGTGAAATATTGGGTTACGTTAAACGAACAGAACTACAATTTTAATCACGGATTTATTACAGCCATGCATCCGCCTGGAGTGAAAGACAGAAAACGATTTTACGAAGCAAACCATATTGCGTTTCTGGCTAATGCAAAAGCCATCGAATCATTTAGAGAATATGTACCTGAAGGCAAAATAGGTCCTAGCTTTGCTTATTCTCCGGCTTACCCTTTATCAAGCCATCCAGAGGATATACTGGCATTTGAAAACGCCGAAGAATTTATGAACAATTGGTGGCTTGACATGTATTGCTGGGGAACCTACCCGCAAATTCCATTCCGCTACTTGGAAAAACAGGGATGGGCGCCGACAATTGAAGCAGGAGATATGGACCTGCTCGCCAAAGGGAAGCCTGATTTTGTAGGTGTCAATTATTATCAGACGATCACCTATGAACGAAATCCGCTTGATGGTGTGTCTGAAGGGAAAATGAATACGACAGGCCAAAAGGGAACTAATCAGGAGACGGGGATACCCGGAGTGTTCAAAACGAAAAAAAATCCGCATCTGACAACGAGCAACTGGGATTGGACAATTGACCCAATTGGGCTGCGTATCGGTCTTCGCCGAATTACAAGCCGCTATCAGCTTCCAGTGTTTATAACAGAGAACGGTTTGGGTGAATTTGATAAAGTTGAGGACGGCACTGTACAGGATGATTATCGAATTGATTATTTACGTTCGCATCTTGAGCAATGCAGACAAGCCATCAGTGACGGTGTCGATTTAATCGGCTATTGCAGCTGGTCGTTTACTGATCTGTTAAGCTGGCTGAACGGCTACCAAAAAAGATACGGATTTGTATATGTCAATCGTGATGAAGAAAGCACATCCGATTTAAAACGCTTGAAGAAAAAAAGCTTTTATTGGTATCAAGATGTCATCAAGACGAACGGAGAAAGTTTATAAAGAGTCCCTGAGAGTTATTCTCTCAGGGGTTTTTCATTACACAGAAACAGCATCAATAATATAAGTGTCGGCGTGCAAATCTGACATTTCAGCCGGCACAGTCCAGCATGTCAATTGATAGTCTCCTTTAGGCAGATCAAAGGACAGTCTTTTAGACATGATGCTTTCAATATGAATTCCGTTTTCTGTGACATGAAAAGGAACAGTCACTTTTTTTTCGTAGGAGCTTACTGTTTCTGAACTGTTCAGGCGCAAAAGAATAAAGGCCTTTGTATTTCGCTGTGCCTCAAAGGAAATGGCTCCGTCTGCCGCAGCATATCCTTTTTCAATCGCTTCGTCAGTCCAATCCATTACAGGAGGTGTAGAATCCTTTTGAAATACAGTAAATTGATGATATGAAATCGAAAGTTCTTGCGGCTTCCATGATTTGATCAATGTGCTGTTCCTCCTCTATGTACTGTTTACTGAATTGTGAATAAAACCTTTGTGCCGTCTGGGTAATCGGTAAGCTGATGCCCGACCCAAGAGCCTGCTCCGCGGTTGTCAGCGGGAGAAATGTATTCTACAGAAGCTCCCTCACCGCCTTCTTTGCACATGGCCATTGGCCATTCATCTCTGTCATACCCCTTTTTGGAAGGTACGTCCTTTAATGATTGCTCGCGGCGTTCTTCAGCTCCGTCTCTGTCAATAGTGCACACCTCTGAGTGGCCCTCATTTATCGCATCCTTAATATGCTTGGCCGTTTCGGGATAACGGTCAGAAGGAAAGGCGATTGTTTCATCATATTCTTTCGTTTGAGACGTTTTTTGATCAGCTGAGAAAAAGTCTCCTTTTATCAGGCCGACAGCTGCAGCTGCTATGATGACGATGACGAGAAGTATTGTTTTTATGATGTCCGTCGTGATGTTCACCTCCCGCTTTTAAAACTGACACAAGAGTAATCCAGAAAGCATTTGGTGTAAAGGTTTAAATTTTATGTTTTACGCTCAGTTTATTGCAGAAATCGTAATTTTAGCAGATCGAAATATTTGTTTTCAGCAAAATACGATTGCCAATTTACAATAATGATTGTAAGTCATCAGCCGTTTTCGGCTTGATTAATCATTTTAAATTGGCTTATGATACCGGTAAGCTCCTCAGCTAATTGAGAAAGTGTTTCAGAAGCTGCGGTAATCTCCTCCATTGCAGCAAATTGCTCCTCTGTTAATGCAGCCGCTTGCCGGGTATTTTTAGTAGATTCTTTAATGTCGGCCGTATTGGCTGCAAAGGAATCATTTATTTGATGTGCACTGGCTGAAATGTTTGTTACAGATGCTGATAAATCACTAATCTCGGCGCTGATTTCACCTGTTGCAGCTGCAATTTCCTTAAATGCATCTCTGGTGCGCTGGATCATGGTGACTCCTTCTGCAGCTTCTGTTTTCACATGCTCAACAGATCTTGCAGACCGGTTCATATCCTTTTGTATTTCTATGATCAGTTTTGAAATCTGCCCCGCGGACTGTTGAGACTCTTCTGCTAATTTCCGTACTTCATCAGCAACAACAGCAAAGCCTTTTCCTTGTTCACCGGCTCTAGCAGCTTCAATTGCTGCATTCAGCGCAAGCAGATTTGTCTGATCGGCAATTTGGGTGATGACCGATAAAATTTGCTCAATTTGTTTAGAGCGTCCGTCTAACTGGTGTATGATTTCTCCGCTTTTCTGAATTGACTGGTGAATCGCATCCATTTGCGCCTGTACATTTGCAATTTCCTTTTGCCCAATGTCTGCTTTTGATTGCGCGAGCTGCCCTTTGTCAGCGATAGCGGCAGTATTTGCAGAAATATCCCGGATGTCTGCTGAAGCTTGTTTTAATGAGCTTTCACTGTTTTCAATTCGGGTGATCTGATCTTGGGCTCCATTTGCAATCTGCTGTACAGCTTCTGTGATTTTTTCTGAAGCTTGATTTGTTTCCTCTGCTCCGGCTGAGAGCTGCTGAGAGGCTGACGCAAGCTGAAGGGCTGATTGTTGTACGGTTTGTATGGTATCGTTCAGCTTCATTCTCATCTTATTATAATAGACGCTTAGTTCTGAAAGCTCGTCACCGGTTTTGTCTGACACCTCTATTGTCATATCTCCGTTTCCGGCACTTTCAAAGGCGCTTTTTAAAGCGTTCAGCCGCTTGTTGATCTTTCTGGTGAAAACCAAGACAAGGATGACTGATACCATAATGACGATAACAAGAACGATAGCGAATTGAGTGAAAAGTGATTGTGTAAGTGATGCTAAAATACTTTGATTAGCTCCGGTATACAGCATGCCGATGATGTTCCCATTTTGATCTTTTAACGGCATGTATGCAGTCTGATAAGAAGAACCTGCTACATCTGCTTGTCCGTAAAAACGCTTTCCTTTCTTTAAAACAGCGGCGATAACTTCAGAAGAAGCCTGGGTGCCGACAGCTCTTTCGCCATTCTTCATGACATTGGTTGCAACACGAGTATCGCCTTGGAAAATGGTAATGGTATCACCTGTTTTTTCACCAAGCAGATCAACAATATCTTCATTTCCATTGATTTGTGTTTGCCCTTTATAGAGCTTATTGTTTTTCACCTGCCAGTCGCCTGACATGACATCATCAATATATGTGCTGCTTAAAGCGAGATCACCTTTCGCTTTTTCAGTTGCCATTTGTTTCATGCTTTCTGTAATTTCTTTAAGCATCACAGTGCCAACTGATGCCGAAAACAAAAGAATCACCACGAAAACGAGGCAAAGAATTTTAGTTCCTAGCTTCATCTTAAATCGTTTTATCAACATAATTCCTCCTTTTATGATTTATAGGTCATATTACTTATCGGGTTTTTGGGTTTAAAGTTTTATTTTTAAAAAAATAAAACCGGCCTAATTTTCAGGCCGGTTGTGTGATGCTATTCAAGGTTTGCGTGGTGAGTGAACATAGTTTCAGAATCGAGTCCTTTTTTCTCCATGAGTTTTAAAATCACTGCATCATAGAAGAGCAGCAAAGTTTGTTCAAATAATGATCCCATTGGCTAAATGGTTTTATAGCTTCCGTTAGACTGGTCTTTAGGAGAACCAGGCATTCTGATGATGAGGTCCGCTTGTTTTCCGATGCTTGATTCCGGATTGATGATTAAAGCGGCAACAATTCCGTGTAAGCTTTTTGCTTTTGCTGCGGTATGAATCAAGCTTTTTGTCTCGCCTGATCCTGAGCCGATAATAACTAGATCTCCTTCGCGGAGCGGCGGAGTGAGAATCTCACCGACAATATGGGCGTTGAAGCCCATGTGCATCAATCTCATTGCGAAGGATTTTGCCATCAGGCCAGTCCGCCCCGCACCCGCGGTGAAAATTTGGCGGGACGAAAGAATGTGATCGGCAAGCTGGTCAGCTTCTTTATCAGAAATATAAGCCGCTGAACGGTGTAACTCATTGAGAATTTCCGTTACGTATTCAGTCGTTTTCATCTGATTTATCCTTGGGCAATAAGCTGCTTCATTTTTGAAGCTGTTTCTGCCTTATCAGCTGCGCTTGTAATTCCGCCCCCGACAATGACAAGGTCAGGCTTTTGCTGGATCACTTCTGGCAGTGTATCAAGTTTGATGCCGCCCGCGATTGCGGTTTTTGCGTTTTTTACGGTGTTTTTGATTGTCGTTAATTCTTCGAAAGAGTTTTTGCCCTCTGCTTGAAGATCGTAGCCAGTGTGGACGCAGATGTAGTCAACACCGAGTGCGTCAATTTCTTTCGCACGGGATTCGATATCTTTCACGTTAATCATGTCCACTAAGATTTTCTTCTTTTGTTTTTTGGCTTCTTCTACTGCGCCTTTAATCGTTGCATCGTCTGTAGCCCCTAAAACGGTGATGATGTCAGCTCCTGCTTCCGACGCTTTCATAATTTCGTAGCCTCCGGCATCCATGATTTTCAGGTCTGCAAGAACCTTCAATTGAGGAAATGCTTCTTTTATTTCTTTAACGGCTCTTAGGCCTTCATTGATGACGACCGGTGTTCCGATTTCAACTACGTCGATGTATTGTTCTACCTCTTTGACGAGCTCAATGGCTTCTGGGATGTTGACGAGGTCTAATGCAAGCTGTAATTCCATTGTTGATCCACTCCCTTTTTCGAATTATTGTTCATTCTATAGGTTCCTTCTTTTGTTGAGAAGTAGGCACTTTAAAGTCAACAAGTTACTTGGAGGATACTGTGAGGAGAGACAATCAGATTTCTTTCGCTTGATTTTATGAGTGAGTATAATGAAAAAAGAGTCTGCAAAAAAGTAAGTAAGTGATGATACGTATCTAACATACAAAAAGGTTACTAAGGGGGGATTCTATTGAGCCGGATGGACGACAAAAGGTTTAATTGTGAGAAGGAATTAACGCTTGCAGTGATTGGCGGTAAATGGAAAATGCTCATTTTGTGGCATTTAGGAAAAGAAGGCACAAAACGGTTCAATGAATTAAAAACATTGATTCCTGATATTACGCAGAAGATCCTCGTGAATCAGCTGAGAGAGCTTGAGCAGGATATGATTGTTCACAGGGAAGTGTATCCGGTTGTCCCGCCGAAGGTTGAATATTCTCTGACCCCGCATGGAGAAAGCCTCATGCCTATTCTTGAAGCCATGTATGAGTGGGGGAAAGGCTATATGGAATTGATTGATATCGACAAAAATGTCATGAAAGAATCGTTGTAAGACGCTCTTCGCAAGGGTGTCTTTTTTTTGCCTTTTTTTCGGTTTTGCGCGGTACACATAGTCATGTAAAGATTGTAAATTGCATTCAGCAATAAAAAAAGATTGAACGCAGCAGTTTGGTTTAAAAATTTTTATTTTTCTGTAAATAATGTTTAGTGGAAATGATTGCGGCATCCCGCAAAAATATCCCTGTAAATAAACTGGAATCTTTCGGCATCCCGCATGAAACTTTTCACCCATTTTTCGGTGATAAAAACATTTTTTTCATTTAAAGTGAACGGTAGTAAGATAAAAAATATTGAAAACAATGAATAAATAGCCAAAATTGTTTCCTATTAGGATGGGGGATGTTGCGGTCTTTATCCGCTTATGTTAAACGCCGCAATGCTGACTGACGGCTGCCCGTTTTAATAGCGGCAATCTGTTTTTTTGTTTGGAAGCACTGCTTTTTAAGTGTAGTACTTTGGGCTATTTCGGTTGTTAGTTCATAAGAATTAAAAGCTGATATGGATAAAAAAGAGAAAATGCTCTGCACAAGTTCACTGCTTATGAAGACTAGGGGAGGTATGAAAATATGGAAATAACTTTTTATCCTTTAACGGATGCACAAAAACGAATTTGGTATACAGAAAAATTCTATCCTCACACAAGTATTTCAAACCTTGCGGGGATTGGTAAGCTGGTTTCAGCTGATGCGATTGATTATGTGCTTGTTGAGCAGGCGATTCAAGAGTTTATTCGCAGAAATGACGCCATGCGCCTTCGGCTGCGGCTCGATGAAAACGGAGAGCCTGTTCAATATATTAGCGAGTATCGGCCTGTTGATATAAAACATACTGACACTACTGGAGATCCGAATGCGATAGAGTCTATTTCACAATGGAGCTGGGAGGAAACGAAAAAACCCTTGCCGCTGTACGATTGTGATTTGTTCCGTTTTTCCTTGTTCACCATAAAGGAAAATGAAGTGTGGTTTTACGCAAATGTTCATCACGTGATTTCTGATGGCATCTCCATGAATATTCTCGGGAATGCGATCATGCACATTTATTTAGAATTAGCCAGCGGCTCAGAGACAAAAGAAGGAATCTCGCATTCATTTATCGATCATGTTTTATCTGAACAGGAATATGCTCAATCGAAGCGGTTTGAAAAGGACAAGGCGTTTTGGAACAAGCAATTTGAATCGGTGCCTGAACTTGTTTCCCTGAAACGGAATGCTTCCGCAGGAGGAAGTTTAGATGCTGAGAGGTTCTCTAAAGATGTGCCTGAAGCGCTTCATCAGCAGATTCTATCGTTTTGTGAGGCGAATAAAGTCAGTGTTCTTTCGGTATTTCAATCGCTGCTCGCCGCCTATTTGTACAGGGTCAGCGGCCAGAATGATGTTGTGACGGGAACCTTTATGGGCAACCGGACAAATGCGAAAGAGAAGCAGATGCTTGGCATGTTTGTTTCTACGGTTCCGCTTCGGACAAACATTGACGGCGGGCAGGCGTTTTCAGAATTTGTCAAAGACCGGATGAAGGATCTCATGAAGACACTCCGCCACCAAAAGTACCCGTATAATCTCCTGATCAACGATTTGCGTGAAACAAAGAGCTCTCTGACCAAGCTGTTTACTGTTTCTCTTGAATATCAGGTGATGCAGTGGCAAAAAGAAGAGGACCTTGCCTTTTTGACTGAGCCGATTTTCAGCGGCAGCGGATTAAATGATGTCTCGATCCATGTGAAGGATCGATGGGATACTGGGAAACTCACCATCGATTTTGATTACCGCACTGATTTATTTTCACGTGAAGAAATCAACATGATTTGTGAGCGCATGATTACGATGCTGGAGAACGCGTTAACGCATCCAGAACATACAATTGATGAATTAACGATGATTTCTGATGCGGAGAAAGAGAAGCTGCTTGCGAGGGCCGGCGGTGAATCTGTGAGCTACCGTAAGGACATGACGATCCCGGAACTGTTCCAAGAAAAGGCTGAGCAGCTTTCAGATCATCCAGCGGTTGTATTTGAAGGTCGTACATTGTCCTATCGAATGTTACATGAACAATCCGCACACATCGCCAATGTGCTGAAACAGAAAGGGGTTGGCCTGGACAGTCCTGTTGCGGTTTTGATTGAACGTTCTGAACGGATGATTACAGCTATCATGGGGATTTTAAAAGCCGGCGGAGCCTATGTGCCGATTGATCCGGGTTTTCCTGCTGAGCGCATTCAATATATTTTGGAGGACTGCGGGGCGGACTTCATCCTGACTGAATCGAAGGTTGCGGCGCCTGAAGCCGATGCTGAGCTGATTGACTTAGATCAGGCGATTGAGGAAGGTGCAGAAGAAAGCCTGAATGCAGATGTGAACGCTCGGAACCTTGCCTACATTATTTACACATCGGGAACAACCGGACGCCCGAAAGGCGTTATGATCGAGCATCGCCAGGTTCATCATTTGGTTGAATCTCTGCAGCAGACGATTTATCAAAGCGGCAGCCAAACCCTGCGGATGGCATTGCTTGCGCCGTTCCACTTTGATGCGTCAGTGAAGCAGATCTTCGCGTCGCTTCTTTTGGGCCAAACCCTTTATATCGTACCGAAGAAAACAGTGACGAACGGGACCGCCCTTACTGCATATTATCGGAGAAACAGCATTGAGGCGACGGATGGAACACCGGCTCATTTGCAAATGCTGGCAGCAGCGGGCGATTTTGAAGGCCTAAAACTGAAGCACATGCTGATCGGAGGAGAAGGCCTGTCATCTGTTGTTGCGGACAAGCTGCTGAAGCTGTTTAAAGAAGCCGGCACAGCGCCGCGTTTGACTAATGTGTACGGGCCGACTGAAACGTGCGTTGACGCGTCTGTTCATCCGGTTATCCCTGAGAATGCAGTTCAATCAGCGTATGTGCCGATCGGGAAAGCGCTGGGGAATAACCGCTTATATATTTTGGATCAAAAAGGCCGGCTGCAGCCTGAAGGCGTGGCGGGTGAGCTTTATATCGCGGGAGACGGTGTGGGCCGAGGCTATTTGCATTTGCCTGAATTAACGGAAGAGAAGTTTTTACAAGATCCATTCGTGCCGGGCGATCGCATGTACCGGACCGGGGACGTAGTGCGCTGGCTTCCAGATGGAACAATCGAATATTTAGGCAGAGAGGATGACCAGGTCAAAGTCCGCGGATACCGGATTGAGCTTGGGGAAATTGAAGCCGTGATTCAGCAGGCGCCAGACGTTGCAAAAGCCGTTGTTTTGGCACGCCCTGACGAACAGGGAAATCTTGAGGTTTGCGCATATGTTGTGCAGAAGCCTGGAAGCGAATTTGCGCCAGCCGGCTTGAGGGAGCATGCGGCCAGACAGCTTCCTGACTATATGGTGCCGGCTTACTTTACAGAAGTGACAGAAATTCCGCTTACGCCAAGCGGCAAAGTCGACCGCCGCAAGCTGTTTGCACTAGAGGTGAAGGCTGTCAGCGGCACTGCCTATACAGCGCCGCGAAATGAGACTGAAAAAGCAATCGCAGCCATTTGGCAGGACGTGCTGAACGTTGAGAAGGCGGGGATTTTTGACAATTTCTTTGAAACGGGCGGGCATTCATTGAAGGCCATGACCCTTTTAACAAAGATTCATAAGGAAACAGGCATCGAGATTCCGCTTCAATTTTTGTTTGAGCATCCGACGATTGCGGCTCTTGCAGAGGAAGCTGATCACAGAGAAAGCCGGGCATTTTCGGTGATTGAACCTGCTGAAAAACAGGAGCATTATCCGCTTTCTCTGGCACAGCAGCGAACATATATCGTCAGCCAGTTCGAGGATGCGGGAGTCGGATACAACATGCCGGCAGCAGCAATTCTGGAAGGGCCTTTAGATATTCAAAAGCTGGAGTGCGCATTTCAGGGGTTAATCCGACGCCACGAGTCATTGAGAACATCATTTGTTCTTGAAAACAGCACGCCGAGACAGAAAATTCACGATAGCGTTGATTTTAACATCGAAATGATTGAAAGAGGCGGCCGCTCAGATGAGGCAATTATGGCTTCATTCGTTCGGACATTTGATTTGGCGAAAGCTCCGCTGTTCAGAATCGGTTTGCTGGGGCTTGAAGAGAACCGTCATATGCTGCTGTTTGACATGCACCATTTGATTTCTGACGGTGTATCCATTGGCATTATGCTGGAGGAGTTAGCACGCATTTATAAAGGCGAACAGCTTCCTGATCTTCGTCTCCAGTATAAGGACTACGCTGTATGGCAAAGCAGACAGGCTGCTGAAGGGTACAAGAAGGACCAGGCTTATTGGAAGGAAGTCTTTGCAGGCGAGCTCCCGGTGCTTCAGCTTCTGTCCGATTACCCAAGACCGCCTGTTCAAAGCTTTGAAGGGGATCGGGTGTCAATCAAGCTGGATGCGGGGGTAAAGGATCGCCTCAATCGTTTGGCTGAACAAAACGGCGCCACTTTATATATGGTGATGCTGTCCGCTTACTATACGCTTTTGTCAAAGTATACGGGGCAGGATGACATCATTGTCGGGACACCGTCAGCGGGCAGAAATCACTCCGATACAGAGGGCATTATCGGGATGTTCGTCAATACGCTTGCGATTCGCAGTGAGGTGAAGCAGGATGAGACGTTTACCCAATTGATTTCGCGTGTCCGCAAACGGGTGCTGAATGCTTTTTCTCATCAGGACTATCCGTTTGAGTGGCTTGTTGAAGATTTGAACATCCCGCGTGATGTTAGCAGGCATCCGCTGTTTGACACGATGTTCAGCCTTCAAAACGCGACAGAGGGCATTCCGGCTGTCGGCGATCTGTCCTTGTCTGTTCATGAGACCAATTTCAAGATTGCCAAATTTGATTTGACGGTGCAGGCAAGAGAAACCGATGAAGGCATTGAGCTTGATTTGGACTACAGCACGAAGCTGTTTAAACAAAGCACGGCAGACAGTGTGCTTACGCATTTTGCGCGTTTGCTTGAAGATGTTGCTGCTGAGCCTGAGAAACAGATTTCTGAGTACAAACTTCTTTCCGAAGAGGAGGCTGCTTCGCAAATTCAGCAGTTTAACCCGGGCAGAACACCTTATCCTAAAGATAAAACAATTGTTCAGCTGTTTGAGGAGCAAGCGGCGAATACGCCAGACCACACTGCGCTTCAATATGAAGGCGAATCACTCACTTATCGTGAACTGAATGAACGGGCCAATCGTTTAGCCCGCGGCATTCTTTCTCTTGGAGCTGGCGAAGGCAGAACTGCGGCTGTCTTATGCGAGCGGTCAATGGATATGATTGTGTCGATCTTGGCAGTATTAAAATCAGGTTCGGCTTATGTTCCGATCGATCCGGAACATCCGATTCAGCGGATGCAGCATTTCTTCCGTGACAGCGGAGCAAAGGTGCTTCTCACTCAGAGGAAATTAAAGGCTTTGGCGGAAGAAGCGGAATTTAAGGGCGTTATCGTGCTAGCCGATGAGGAAGAAAGCTATCATGCCGATGCGCGAAATCTCGCACTGCCTCTTGATTCTGCGGCAATGGCCAACCTGACGTATACTTCTGGAACGACTGGAACACCTAAGGGGAATATCGTGACACATGCCAATATTCTCCGCACGGTGAAGGAAACGAATTATCTCAGCATTACAGAACAGGATACGATTCTCGGTCTTTCCAATTACGTGTTTGACGCGTTTATGTTCGATATGTTCGGCTCTTTGTTAAACGGAGCCAAGCTGGTGCTGATACCGAAAGAAACCGTTTTGGACATGGCTCGTCTGTCCCGCGTCATTGAACGGGAGAACATCAGCATTCTCATGATTACAACCGCTTTGTTCCACTTGCTTGTGGACTTGAATCCGGCGTGCTTGTCAACGCTTCGCAAGATTATGTTTGGCGGGGAACGGGCTTCGGTTGAGCATGTCAGAAAAGCTTTGCAAACGGTTGGAAAGGGCAAGCTCCTTCACATGTATGGACCGTCTGAAAGCACGGTTTTCGCGACGTATCATCCGGTTGATGAATTGGAGGAGCACACGCTGTCTGTTCCGATTGGAAAACCGGTCAGCAATACGGAAGTATACATTCTTGACCGTACGGGACACGTGCAGCCTGCCGGGATTGCCGGAGAGCTTTGCGTCAGCGGTGAAGGACTCGTGAAAGGCTATTATAACCGTCCAGAACTGACTGAGGAGAAATTTGTTCCCCATCCGTTTACATCCGGCGAACGCATGTATAAAACGGGAGACCTTGCGAGATGGCTGCCGAATGGCGACATCGAATTTATCGGGCGAATCGACCATCAGGTGAAGATTCGCGGACAGCGCATCGAGCTTGGAGAAATCGAACATCAGCTGCAAACCCATGATCGTGTTCAGGAAAGTGTTGTGCTTGCCGTTGATCAAGGAGCGGGAGATAAACTGTTGTGCGCTTACTATGTCGGAGAGGGAGACATCTCATCACAAGAGATGAGAGAGCATGCTGCGAAGGACTTGCCGGCATATATGGTTCCTGCGGTGTTTATCCAAATGGACGAGCTGCCGCTGACAGGGAACGGAAAAATTGACCGGAGAGCGCTGCCGATTCCTGATGCCAACGTTTCAAGAGGTGTTTCATATGTTGCGCCACGCAATGAAATGGAACAAAAAGTCGCAGACATTTGGGCACAGGTGCTTCAGGCTGAACAAGTCGGCGCTTATGACCACTTCTTTGACATTGGCGGACATTCATTAGCAGGCATGAAGATGCTTGCCTTGGTTCATCAGGAACTGGGCGTTGAGCTGTCACTCAAGGATCTCTTCCAGTCACCGACGGTTGAGGGCTTGGCACAGGTGATTGCCTCTGCTGAAAAAGGGACAGCCGCAAGTATCAGCCCGGCAGAGAAACAAGATACGTATCCTGTTTCTTCACCGCAAAAACGGATGTACGTGCTTCAGCAGCTTGAGGATGCGCAAACGAGCTATAACATGCCGGCGGTTCTGCGCCTGACAGGTGAGCTTGATGTTGAAAGGCTTAACAGCGTCATGCAGCAGTTAATGCAGCGTCATGAAGCCTTGAGAACCACGTTTGAAATAAAAGATGGAGAAACGGTGCAGCGGATCTGGGAAGAGGCTGAGTGTGAGATAGCCTATTTCGAAGCCCCGGAAGAAGAGACAGAGCGGATCGTTTCTGAGTTTATTAAGCCTTTCAAAATAGACCAACTTCCACTGTTCAGAATAGGGCTTATCAAGCATTCAGACACTGAGCATGTGCTGCTGTTCGATATGCATCATATTATTTCTGACGGTGCATCTGTCGGTGTGCTGATTGAGGAGCTTTCAAAGCTGTACGACGGAGAAACCCTTGAGCCGCTCCGTATTCAATATAAGGATTATGCCGTGTGGCAGCAGCAGTTCATTCAGTCTGAGCTTTACAAGAAGCAAGAAGAGCATTGGCTGGAGGAGCTGGACGGAGAGCTGCCGGTGCTGACGCTTCCGACTGATTACAGTCGGCCTGCCGTTCAAACATTTGAGGGAGACCGCATTGCATTTTCATTAGAAGCAGGCAAAGCTGATGCTCTGCGCAGGCTTGCAAAAGAAACGGATTCCACGCTTTACATGGTGCTTTTGGCTTCATACAGTGCATTTTTATCAAAACTTAGCGGGCAAGACGATATCATCGTCGGTTCACCTGTGGCCGGACGATCTCAAGCGGACGTCAGCCGCGTCATCGGAATGTTCGTCAATACATTGGCGCTGCGCACGTATCCGGAGGGTGAAAAGACGTTTGCTGACTATCTTAACGAAGTGAAAGAAACGGCACTCAGCGCTTTTGATGCGCAGGATTACCCGCTTGAGGATTTGATCGGAAATGTTCAGGTTCAGCGTGACACAAGCAGAAATCCGTTATTCGATGTAGTTTTTTCAATGCAAAATGCGAATATAAAGGATTTAACAATGAAAGGGATTCAGCTTGAGCCGCATCCGTTTGAACGGAAAACAGCCAAGTTTGACCTCACGCTGACGGCTGACGAAACCGACGGAGGGCTTACATTCGTACTCGAATACAATACAGCTCTGTTTAAGCAGGAAACGATTGAACGATGGAAGCAATATTGGATGGAGCTTTTAGATGCAGTTACTGGGAACCCGAACCAGCCGCTTTCCAGCCTGTCACTGGTCACCGAGACAGAAAAGCAAGCGCTTCTTGAGGCATGGAAGGGCAAAGCGCTGCCTGTGCCGACAGACAAAACGGTTCATCAGCTATTCGAAGAGACTGTCCAGCGCCACAAAGACTGTCCGGCTATCACATACAACGGCCAGTCTTGGACGTACGGCGAGCTGAATGCGAAGGCAAACCGTCTCGCGCGGATTCTGATGGACTGCGGCATCAGCCCGGATGACCGCGTCGGCATTCTCACGAAGCCGTCGCTTGAAATGTCCGCCGCGGTGCTCGGCGTCTTGAAAGCCGGAGCGGCGTTTGTGCCGATTGATCCTGACTACCCGGATCAGCGGATTGAGTATATTTTACAGGACAGCGGCGCGAAGCTTCTCTTGAAGCAAGAGGGGATTTCAGTGCCGGACAGCTATACGGGAGATGTCATTCTTCTCGACGGAAGCCGCACGATTCTAAGCCTGCCGCTTGATGAAAACGACGAGGGAAATCCAGAGACGGCTGTAACTGCGGAGAACTTGGCGTACATGATTTACACGTCTGGAACGACCGGACAGCCGAAGGGTGTCATGGTCGAGCACCATGCGCTTGTGAACCTGTGCTTCTGGCACCACGACGCGTTCAGCATGACAGCGGAGGACCGCAGTGCGAAGTACGCAGGTTTTGGATTTGACGCTTCCATTTGGGAGATGTTCCCGACCTGGACGATCGGTGCCGAACTTCACGTCATTGATGAAGCGATCCGCCTCGATATCGTCCGCCTGAACGATTATTTTGAAACGAACGGCATAACGATCACGTTCCTGCCGACACAGCTTGCGGAACAGTTCATGGAGCTTGAGAACACATCACTTCGCGTATTGCTTACTGGAGGAGACAAGCTGAAGCGCGCAGTGAAAAAGCCGTACACACTCGTCAATAACTACGGGCCGACAGAAAATACGGTCGTTGCCACAAGCGCAGAAATCCATCCGGAGGAAGGCTCGCTTTCCATCGGACGGGCCATTGCCAATACGAGAGTATACATCCTCGGCGAGGGCAATCAGGTGCAGCCGGAAGGCGTAGCCGGAGAGCTTTGCGTGGCGGGGCGCGGACTGGCACGAGGCTATCTGAATCGAGAAGACGAAACCGCGAAGCGGTTTGTCGCTGATCCGTTTGTGCCTGGTGAGCGCATGTACCGCACCGGCGATTTGGTGAAATGGACGGGCGGCGGCATCGAATACATCGGCCGGATCGACCAGCAGGTCAAGGTCCGCGGCTACCGGATCGAGCTCTCAGAAATTGAAGTCCAGCTCGCCCAGCTTTCTGAGGTGCAGGATGCGGCGGTAACAGCTGTCAAAGATAAAGGCGGCAATACAGCAATCGCGGCGTATGTCACACCGGAAACAGCTGATATAGAAGCGCTGAAATCAGCACTGAAGGAAACCCTGCCGGATTACATGATCCCGGCGTTCTGGGTGACGCTGAACGAGCTTCCGGTTACGGCAAACGGCAAAGTGGACCGCAAAGCCTTGCCTGAGCCGGACATCGAAGCGGGAAGCGGAGAATACAAAGCGCCAACGACCGACATGGAAGAGCTGCTTGCCGGCATCTGGCAGGACGTGCTTGGAATGGCTGAAGTCGGTGTCACCGACAATTTCTTCTCGCTTGGCGGAGATTCCATCAAAGGAATTCAAATGGCGAGCCGCTTGAATCAGCACGGCTGGAAGCTGGAAATGAAAGATCTCTTCCAGCATCCGACGATCGAAGAGCTTACCCAATATGTAGAGCGTGCCGAAGGCAAACAGGCAGACCAAGGCCCGGTAGAGGGCGAAGTCATCCTGACGCCGATCCAGCGCTGGTTCTTTGAAAAGAACTTCACGAACAAGCACCACTGGAACCAATCGGTGATGCTTCACGCCAAAAAGGGCTTTGATCCTGAACGGGTGGAGAAAACATTGCAGGCGCTGATCGAGCATCATGACGCGCTCCGTATTGTCTATCGTGAGGGACAGGAAGACGTCGTTCAATACAACAGAGGACTTGAAGCCTCTTCCGCTCAATTGGAGGTCATCCAGATTGAGGGCCAAGCTGCAGATTACGAAGACCGTATAGAGAGAGAAGCTGAGCGTTTGCAAAGCAGCATCGACTTGCAGGAAGGCGGCTTGTTAAAAGCAGGCTTGTTCCAAGCGGAAGACGGAGACCACTTGCTTCTTGCCATTCACCACTTAGTGGTTGACGGCGTGTCGTGGCGGATTTTACTGGAGGATTTCGCCGCGGTATATACACAGCTTGAGCAAGGCAATGAACCGGTTCTTCCGCAGAAAACACATTCATTTGCAGAGTATGCAGAGAGATTGCAAGACTTCGCGAACTCCAAAGCCTTTTTGAAAGAAAAAGAGTATTGGAGACAGCTTGAAGAACAAGCAGTCGCGGCAAAGCTTCCGAAAGACCGCGAATCTGGTGATCAGCGAATGAAACATACAAAGACAATTGACTTCTCGCTGACTGCTGAAGAGACAGAACAGCTCACCACAAAGGTGCATGAGGCATATCACACAGAAATGAATGATATTTTGCTGACGGCATTCGGATTGGCAATGAAGGAGTGGACGGGTCAGGATCGAGTAAGTGTTCATTTAGAGGGGCATGGACGTGAAGAAATCATAGAAGATCTGACCATTTCCCGCACAGTCGGCTGGTTTACAAGTATGTACCCAATGGTGCTCGATATGAAGCATGCGGATGATCTGGGCTACCAGCTGAAGCAAATGAAAGAAGATATCAGACATGTGCCGAATAAGGGAGTCGGATACGGCATTCTGCGCTATCTGACGGCACCGGAACATAAAGAAGATGTGGCGTTCTCGATTCAGCCGGATGTCAGCTTCAACTATTTAGGTCAGTTTGACGAAATGTCGGATGCAGGTTTGTTTACGAGATCAGAGCTGCCATCAGGACAGTCATTAAGCCCTGAAACAGAAAAACCGAATGCGCTGGATGTTGTCGGATATATCGAAAACGGAAAACTGACGATGTCACTGGCCTATCATTCTCTTGAATTTCATGAAAAAACAGTACAAACATTCAGTGACAGCTTTAAAGCGCATCTTCTCAGAATCATTGAACATTGCCTATCTCAAGACGGTACGGAACTGACCCCGAGTGATCTTGGTGACGACGATTTGACGCTGGATGAGCTGGATAAATTAATGGAAATTTTCTAATAGAGGTGGCATATGAGCAAAAAATCGATTCAAAAGGTGTACGCACTGACACCAATGCAGGAGGGAATGCTGTATCATGCGATGCTTGATCCGCATTCTTCCTCGTACTTCACACAATTAGAGCTTGGGATTCACGGCGCTTTTGATCTTGAAATCTTTGAGAAAAGCGTCAATGAACTGATTCGGTCATACGATATTCTCCGTACGGTATTTGTGCATCAGCAGCTGCAAAAACCGCGTCAGGTCGTGTTAGCGGAACGCAAAACAAAGGTGCATTATGAGGATATCAGTCATGCAGACGAGAACCGCCAGAAAGAGCACATTGAGCGTTACAAACAAGACGTTCAGCGCCAAGGCTTTAACCTGGCAAAAGACATATTGTTCAAGGTAGCGGTTTTCCGCCTTGATGCAGATCAGCTGTATCTTGTCTGGAGCAATCATCATATTATGATGGACGGCTGGAGCATGGGCGTCCTCATGAAAAGCCTCTTCCAAAACTATGAAGCGCTCAGAGCAGGCAGGACACCGGCAAACGGTCAGGGCAAGCCTTATTCCGATTACATCAAGTGGCTTGGAAAACAGGACAATGAAGAAGCGGAGAGCTACTGGAGCGAGCGCTTGGCGGGTTTTGAACAGCCAAGCGTGCTCCCGGGCCGCCTGCCTGTGAAAAAAGACGAATACGTCAATAAAGAATATTCATTTACATGGGACGAAACACTGGTTGCCCGCATTCAGAAAACCGCAAACCTTCATCAAGTGACAGGGCCTAACCTATTTCAGGCTGTTTGGGGCATTGTTCTCAGCAAATATAACTTTACGGATGATGTTGTCTTCGGAACGGTCGTCTCGGGACGACCGTCTGAAATCAACGGAATCGAAACGATGGCGGGGCTGTTTATCAACACCATTCCAGTGCGGGTGAAAGTTGAACGAGATGCTGCATTCGCTGATATTTTCACAGCTGTTCAGCAGCATGCAGTAGAGGCAGAGCGTTACGATTACGTGCCGCTCTATGAGATTCAAAAACGCTCAGCCCTTGATGGCAATCTCTTAAACCATCTGGTCGCGTTTGAAAATTATCCGCTTGATCAAGAGCTTGAAAACGGCAGCATGGAAGACCGCCTCGGATTTTCGATTAAGGTAGAAAGCGCATTTGAACAAACAAGCTTCGATTTCAACCTGATTGTGTATCCGGGCAAAACGTGGACCGTCAAAATTAAATATAACGGAGCCGCCTTTGATTCCGCTTTTATCGAACGGACAGCGGAGCACCTTACCCGCATGATGGAAGCAGCTGTCGATCAGCCGGCCGCTTTTGTGCGTGAGTACGGGCTTGTGGGAGACGAAGAGCAGCGGCAAATTGTCGAGGTGTTTAACAGCACGAAAGCCGAACTCCCTGAAGGAATGGCTGTTCACCAAGTGTTTGAAGAGCAAGCGAAACGGACGCCGGCGAGCACTGCCGTCGTATATGAAGGAACCGAGCTGACGTACCGCGAGCTGAATGCAACGGCTAACCGTCTGGCGAGAAAGCTTGTCGAACAAGGGCTTCAAAAAGGGGAAACAGCAGCGATTATGAACGATCGATCAGTAGAAACTGTTGTCGGCATGCTGGCTGTGTTAAAAGCAGGCGCCGCATATGTGCCGCTTGATCCAGCGCTTCCGGGGGATCGTCTTCGTTTCATGGCAGAGGACAGCTCCGTTCGAATGGTTTTGACCGGAAATTCTTATACAGGGCAGGCACATCAGCTGCAGGTGCCGGTTCTTACACTGGACATAGGCTTTGAAGAGAGTGAAGAGGCTGACAATCTCAACCTGCCATCCGCCCCGTCTGATTTGGCGTACATCATGTACACATCCGGTTCAACGGGCAAACCAAAAGGCGTCATGATCGAACATAAAAGCATTCTGCGCCTCGTCAAAAATGCCGGGTACGTTCCTGTTACTGAAGAGGACCGCATGGCGCAAACGGGAGCTGTCAGCTTTGATGCCGGAACGTTTGAAGTGTTCGGCGCACTGCTGAATGGCGCAGCGCTTTATCCGGTCAAAAAAGAGACGCTGCTTGATGCGAAACAATTTGCTGCATTCCTGCGTGAGCAAAGCATCACAACCATGTGGCTGACATCACCTTTATTCAACCAGCTTGCAGCAAAGGATGCGGGTATGTTCGGCACACTGCGCCATTTAATCATCGGCGGAGACGCCCTTGTCCCGCATATTGTCAGCAAAGTAAAACAGGCATCGCCGTCGCTTTCATTGTGGAACGGATACGGCCCGACAGAAAACACGACGTTTTCAACCAGTTTTCTGATCGACCGCGAGTATGGCGGCTCTATCCCAATCGGGAAGCCGATCGGAAATTCCACTGCCTACATCCTGGATGAGCAGCAATGCCTGCAGCCAATCGGCGCGCCTGGTGAGCTTTGCGTAGGCGGAATCGGTGTAGCGCGTGGGTATGTCAATCTCCCTGAGCTGACAGAGAAGCAATTTCTCGAAGATCCGTTCAGACCTGGTGAGAGAATTTATCGCACTGGTGACTTGGCAAGATGGCTGCCGGACGGCAATATCGAATTTTTAGGCAGAATCGACAACCAAGTGAAGGTGCGCGGCTTCCGAATTGAGCTTGGCGAAATTGAAACAAAACTGAACATGGCTGCGCATGTGACAGAGGCTGCGGTGATCATCCGCAAGAACAAAGCGGATGAAAATGAAATTTGCGCGTACTTCACGGCGGATCGTGAAGTGGCTGTGGGCGAGCTGAGAAAAACACTGTCTCAGTCTTTGCCTGACTATATGGTCCCTGCCCACCTGATTCAAATGGACAGCCTGCCGCTCACGCCAAACGGGAAAATCAACAAAAAGGAACTGCCTGCACCGCAATCAGAAGCCGTGCAGCCGGAATACGCAGCACCAGAAACAGAGAGTGAAAAGAAATTAGCGGAGATCTGGGAAGGAATACTCGGCGTCAGAGCAGGCGTTACCGATAACTTCTTTATGATCGGCGGCCATTCTTTGAAAGCGATGATGATGACGGCGAAAATTCAAGAGCATTTTCATAAGGAAGTTCCGATAAAAGTGCTTTTTGAAAAGCCGACTATTCAAGAACTGGCACTGTATTTGGAAGAGAACGAAAGCAAGGAGGAGCAGACGTTTGAACCGATCAGGCAAGCATCTTATCAGCAGCATTATCCTGTATCCCCGGCCCAGCGGAGAATGTATATCCTCAATCAGCTTGGACAAGCAAACACAAGCTACAACGTCCCCGCTGTACTTCTGCTGGAGGGAGAAGTAGATAAAGCCCGGCTTGAAAACGCGATTCAGCAATTAATCAACCGGCACGAAATCCTCCGTACATCGTTTGACATGATCGACGGAGAGGTTGTGCAAACCGTTCATAAAAACATATCGTTCCAGCTGGCGGCTGCCAAGGGACGGGAAGAAGACGCGGAAGAGATAATCAAAGCATTTGTTCAGCCGTTTGAATTAAACCGCGCGCCGCTCGTCCGTTCGAAGCTTGTCCAGCTGGAAGAAAAACGCCACCTGCTGCTCATTGATATGCATCATATTATTACTGACGGAAGTTCAACAGGCATTCTAATCGGTGATCTTGCCAAAATATATCAAGGCGCAGATCTGGAACTGCCACAAATTCACTATAAAGATTACGCAGTTTGGCACAAAGAACAAACTAATTATCAAAAAGATGAGGAATACTGGCTCGATGTCTTTAAAGGCGAACTGCCAATACTGGATCTTCCCGCGGATTTCGAGCGGCCAGCTGAACGGAGCTTTGCGGGAGAGCGCGTGATGTTTGGGCTTGATAAGCAAATCACGGCTCAAATCAAATCGCTCATGGCAGAAACAGATACGACAATGTACATGTTTTTGCTGGCGGCGTTCAATGTACTCCTTTCCAAGTACGCGTCACAGGATGATATCATTGTCGGCTCGCCGACAGCTGGCAGAACACATCCTGATCTGCAAGGTGTGCCGGGTATGTTTGTCAACACGGTGGCACTCAGAACGGCACCAGCGGGGGATAAAACCTTCGCGCAATTCCTTGAAGAGGTCAAAACAGCCAGCCTTCAAGCATTCGAGCACCAGAGCTATCCGCTTGAGGAGCTGATTGAAAAGCTTCCGCTTACAAGGGATACAAGCAGAAGTCCGCTGTTCAGCGTGATGTTCAACATGCAGAATATGGAGATTCCTTCATTAAGATTAGGAGATTTGAAGATTTCCTCGTATTCTATGCTTCATCATGTTGCGAAATTTGATCTTTCCTTGGAAGCGGTCGAGCGTGAAGAGGATATCGGCCTAAGCTTTGACTATGCGACTGCCTTGTTTAAGGACGAGACGATCCGCCGCTGGAGCCGCCACTTTGTCAATATCATCAAAGCGGCCGCGGCTAATCCAAACGTTCGGCTGTCTGATGTAGATCTGCTTTCATCTGCAGAAACGGCTGCTTTGCTAGAAGAAAGACATATGACTCAAATTACCGAAGCAACCTTTGCAGCTCTTTTTGAAAAACAGGCCCAGCAAACACCTGACCATCCTGCGGTGAAGGCTGGCGGAAATCTGCTGACCTATCGCGAGCTTGATGAACAGGCGAACCAGCTGGCGCATCATCTTCGTGCCCAAGGGGCCGGAAATGAAGACATCGTCGCGATTGTTATGGACCGGTCAGCTGAGGTTATGGTATCGATTCTCGGTGTCATGAAGGCGGGGGCAGCTTTCCTTCCGATTGATCCTGATACACCTGAAGAACGAATCCGTTATTCATTAGAGGACAGCGGAGCAAAATTTGCGGTCGTGAATGAAAGAAACATGACGGCTATTGGCCAATATGAAGGGACAATCGTCAGCCTTGATGACGGTAAATGGAGAAATGAAAGCAAGGAGCGCCCATCATCCATTTCCGGGTCTCGCAATCTTGCATACGTCATTTATACGTCCGGTACGACCGGAAAGCCAAAGGGCGTGCAGATTGAGCATCGCAATCTGACAAACTATGTCTCTTGGTTTAGTGAAGAGGCGAGCCTGACGGAAAATGATAAGACTGTATTGCTTTCATCTTACGCATTTGACCTTGGCTATACGAGCATGTTCCCCGTACTTCTGGGCGGGGGCGAGCTCCATATCGTCCAGAAGGAAACCTATACGGCGCCGGATGAAATAGCGCACTATATCAAGGAGCATGGGATCACTTATATCAAACTGACACCGTCTCTGTTCCATACAATAGTGAACACCGCCAGTTTTGCAAAAGATGCGAACTTTGAATCCTTGCGCTTGATCGTCTTGGGAGGAGAAAAAATCATCCCGACTGATGTTCTCGCCTTCCGTAAGATGTATGGACATACCGAATTTATCAATCACTACGGCCCGACAGAAGCAACGATCGGCGCCATCGCCGGGCGGGTTGATCTGTCTGAGCCGGATGCATTTGCGAAACGCCCGACAATCGGACGGCCGATTGCGAATGCCGGCGCGCTTGTCTTAAATGAAGCATTGAAGCTTGTGCCGCCGGGAGCGAGCGGACAGCTCTATATCACGGGACAGGGGCTTGCGAGAGGGTATCTCAACAGGCCTCAGCTGACAGCCGAGAGATTTGTAGAAAATCCATATTCGCCGGGAAGCCTCATGTACAAAACTGGAGATGTCGTACGAAGACTTTCTGACGGTACGCTTGCATTTATCGGCCGGGCTGATGATCAGGTGAAAATCCGAGGCTACCGCATTGAGCCGAAAGAAATTGAAACGGTCATGCTCAGCCTCAGCGGAATTCAAGAAGCGGTTGTATTAGCGGTTTCCGAGGGCGGTCTTCAAGAGCTTTGCGCGTATTATACGTCGGATCAAGCTCTTGAAAAAGCAGAGCTCCGGTACCAGCTTTCCCTAACACTGCCGTCTCATATGATTCCTGCTTTCATTGTGCAGGTTGACGCGATTCCGCTGACGGCAAACGGAAAAACCGACAGAAACGCTTTGCCGAAGCCGAACGCGGCACAATCCGGAGGCAAGGCCTTGGCCGCACCGGAGACAGCGCTTGAAGAAAGCTTATGCCGCATTTGGCAGAAAACGCTTGGCATAGAGGCCATCGGCATTGACGACAATTTTTTCGATTTAGGCGGCCATTCATTAAAAGGGATGATGCTGATTGCCAACATTCAGGCGGAATTGGAGAAAAGCGTACCGCTTAAAGCACTGTTCGAGCAGCCGACTGTTCGCCAGCTGGCGGCTTATATGGAGACGTCTGCTGTTTCAGGCGGCCATCAAGTCCTCAAACCGGCTAACAAGCAGGCTATGTATCCATTGTCATCCGCACAGAAACGGATGTACGTGCTCAATCAGCTTGACCGCCAGACGATAAGCTACAACATGCCATCTGTTCTGCTAATGGAAGGAGAGCTTGATATTTCGCGCCTGCGCGATTCACTCAATCAGCTTGTGAACCGTCACGAATCATTGCGGACGTCATTTATGGAAGCTAATGGTGAGCCTGTTCAGCGCATCATTGAGAAGGCGGAGGTTGATCTTCATGTGTTTGAAGCCAAAGAAGACGAAGCGGACCAAAAGATTAAGGAATTTATCCGGCCATTCGACTTAAACGACGCACCGCTCATTCGCGCAGCTTTGCTTCGAATAGAAGCGAAAAAACATTTGCTGCTTTTAGATATGCATCATATCATCGCAGACGGCGTCTCAAGAGGCATTTTTGTAAAAGAATTGGCGCTGCTTTACAAAGGAGAGCAGCTTCCGCAGCCGGCGCTTCATTATAAAGATTTCGCCGTTTGGCAAAATGAAGCTGAGCAAAAAGAACGGATGAAGGAGCATGAGGCGTACTGGATGTCAGTTCTTTCAGGCGAGCTGCCAGAGCTTGATCTCCCGCTCGATTATGCCCGTCCGCCTGTGCAAAGCTTTAAAGGTGATACGATCCGTTTCCGTACGGGAAGTGAGACGGCAAAGGCGGTAGAAAAATTGCTTGCGGAAACCGGAACGACCTTGCACATGGTGCTCCATGCTGTTTTCCACGTCTTTTTAAGCAAAATTTCCGGACAGCGGGATATCGTCATCGGCTCCGTTACTGCCGGCCGGACGAATGCTGATGTTCAGGACATGCCGGGAATGTTCGTCAATACACTTGCCCTGAGAATGGAAGCGAAAGAACAGCAAACATTTGCGGAGCTTTTGGAGCAAGCAAAGCAGACGAACCTATCAGCGCTTGAGCATCAGGAGTATCCGTTTGAAGATCTGGTTAATCAGCTTGATCTCCCTCGGGATATGAGCCGAAACCCATTGTTTAATGTGATGGTGACGACAGAAAACCCTGATAAAGAACAGCTTACATTGCAAAATCTGAGCATTTCACCTTATGAGGCTCATCAGGGAACTTCTAAGTTTGATCTGACACTGGGCGGATTTACTGAAGAAAATGGCATTGGCTTGCAGCTCGAATATGCGACAGATCTGTTCGCGAAAGAAACAGCTGAAAAATGGAGCGAATACGTTCTGCGGCTACTAAAGGCTGTTGCGGATAACCCGAACCAGCCGCTTTCCAGCCTGTCACTGGTCACCGAGACAGAAAAACAAGCGCTTCTTAAGGCATGGAAGGGCAAATCGCTGCCTGTGCCAACAGACAAAACGGTTCATCAGCTATTCGAAGAGACTGTCCAGCGCCACAAAGACCGCCCGGCTGTCACATATAACGGCCAGTCTTGGACGTACGGCGAGCTGAATGCGAAGGCAAATCGTCTTGCGCGGATTCTGATGGACTGCGGCATCAGCCCGGATGACCGCGTCGGCGTTCTCACGAAGCCGTCGCTTGAAATGTCCGCCGCGGTGCTCGGCGTCTTGAAGGCGGGAGCGGCGTTTGTGCCGATTGATCCTGACTATCCGGATCAGCGGATTGAATATATTTTACAGGACAGCGGCGCGAAGCTTCTCTTGAAGCAAGAGGGGATTTCAGTGCCGGACAGCTATACGGGAGATGTCATTCTTCTCGACGGAAGCCGCACGATTCTAAGCCTGCCGCTTGATGAAAACGACGAGGGAAATCCAGAAACCGCTGTAACCGCGGAGAACTTGGCGTACATGATTTACACGTCTGGAACGACCGGACAGCCGAAGGGTGTCATGGTCGAGCACCATGCGCTTGTGAACCTGTGCTTCTGGCACCACGACGCGTTCAGCATGACAGCGGAGGACCGCAGTGCGAAGTACGCGGGCTTTGGATTTGACGCTTCCATTTGGGAGATATTCCCGACCTGGACGATCGGTGCTGAGCTTCACGTCATTGATGAAGCGATCCGCCTCGATATCGTCCGCCTGAACGATTATTTTGAAACGAACGGCATAACGATCACGTTCCTGCCGACACAGCTTGCGGAACAGTTCATGGAGCTTGAGAACACATCACTTCGCGTATTGCTCACAGGCGGAGACAAGCTGAAGCGCGCAGTGAAAAAGCCGTACACACTCGTCAACAACTACGGGCCGACAGAGAATACGGTCGTTGCCACAAGCACAGAAATCCATCCGGAGGAAGGCTCACTTTCCATCGGACGGGCCATCGCCAATACGAGAGTATACATTCTCGGCGAGGGCAATCAGGTGCAGCCGGAAGGCGTAGCCGGAGAGCTTTGCGTGGCGGGGCGCGGACTGGCACGCGGCTATCTGAATCGAGAAGACGAAACCGCGAAGCGGTTTGTCGCTGATCCGTTTGTGCCGGGTGAGCGCATGTACCGCACCGGCGATTTGGTGAAATGGACGGGCGGCGGCATCGAATACATCGGCCGGATCGACCAGCAGGTCAAGGTCCGCGGCTACCGGATCGAGCTCTCAGAAATTGAAGTCCAGCTCGCCCAGCTTTCTGAGGTGCAGGATGCGGCGGTGACAGCTGTCAAAGATAAAGGAGGCAACACAGCGATCGCGGCGTATGTCACACCGGAAACAGCTGACATAGAAGCACTGAAATCAGCACTGAAGGAAACCCTGCCGGATTACATGATCCCGGTGTTCTGGGTGACGCTGAACGAGCTTCCGGTTACGGCAAACGGCAAAGTCGACCGCAAAGCCTTGCCTGAGCCGGACATCGAAGCGGGAAGCGGAGAATACAAAGCGCCGACGACCGACATGGAAGAGCTGCTTGCCGGCATCTGGCAGGACGTGCTTGGAATGTCTGAAGTCGGTGTCACCGACAATTTCTTCTCGCTTGGCGGAGATTCCATCAAAGGAATTCAAATGGCGAGCCGCTTGAATCAGCACGGCTGGAAGCTGGAAATGAAAGATCTCTTCCAGCATCCGACGATCGAAGAGCTTACCCAATATGTAGAGCGTGCCGAAGGCAAACAGGCAGACCAAGGCCCGGTGGAGGGCGAAGTCATCCTGACGCCGATCCAGCGCTGGTTCTTTGAAAAGAACTTCACGAACAAGCACCACTGGAACCAATCGGTGATGCTTCACGCCAAGAAGGGATTTGATCCTGAACGGGTGGAGAAAACATTGCAGGCGCTGATCGAGCATCATGACGCACTCCGTATGGTTTACCGTGAGGAAAACGGGGACATCATTCAGGCGTATCAACCGATCGGTGAGAGCAAGGTCAGCTTCGAAATCGTGGATTTGTACGGCTCCGATGAAGAGATGCTGAGAAGCCAGATTAAGATTCTCGCGAACAAGCTGCAAGGCAGTCTCGATCTGCAAAACGGGCCGCTTCTAAAGGCGGAGCAATATCGCACAGAAGCTGGAGATCACCTGCTCATTGCTGTACATCATCTCGTGGTCGACGGTGTGTCATGGCGGATTTTGCTTGAAGATTTTGCCTCAGGCTACATGCAGGCTGAGAAAGAAGAGAGCCTTGTCTTCCCGCAAAAAACAAACTCCTTCAAGGACTGGGCGGAAGAACTGGCGGCATTCAGCCAATCAGCGCATCTTTTACAGCAGGCTGAATACTGGTCGCAAATTGCCGCTGAACAGGTTTCTCCTTTACCGAAGGATTGTGAAACAGAGCAGCGGATCGTCAAGGATACATCATCCGTCCTATGTGAATTAACGGAAGAAGACACTAAGCATCTTTTAACAGATGTTCATCAGCCATATGGAACTGAAATCAACGATATTCTTCTCAGCGCGCTCGGTTTGACAATGAAAGAATGGACAAAGGGTGCCAAAATTGGCATTAACCTTGAGGGACACGGCCGGGAGGACATCATCCCGAATGTGAATATCTCCAGAACAGTCGGCTGGTTTACGGCACAATACCCTGTTGTGCTCGACATGTCTGAAGCAGATGCCTCAGCTGTGATCAAAACAGTCAAAGAAAACCTGCGCCGCATTCCGGACAAAGGTGTTGGCTACGGCATTCTTCGTTATTTCACAGAAACAGCGGAAACAAAGGGCTTCACACCGGAGATCAGCTTCAACTATTTGGGCCAATTCGACAGTGAAGTCAAAACCGATTTCTTTGAACCGTCCGCTTTCGATATGGGGCGCCAAGTAAGCGAGGAATCAGAAGCGCTGTACGCATTAAGCTTCAGCGGCATGATCAGAAACGGCCGGTTTGTGCTTTCCTGCTCCTACAATGAGAAGGAGTTTGAAAGAGCTACAGTCGAGGAGCAAATGGAACGGTTTAAAGAAAACCTCCTGATGCTAATCCGCCATTGCACGGAAAAAGAAGACAAGGAATTCACACCAAGCGACTTTAGCGCCGAAGACCTTGAAATGGACGAGATGGGAGATATCTTTGACATGCTTGAGGAGAATTTAAAATAAAACACAAGGGAATTACAGAAGGCGGGAGCGAAACATATGAGTCAATTTAGCAAGGATCAGGTTCAAGATATGTATTACCTATCGCCGATGCAGGAAGGGATGCTTTTTCATGCCATCCTGAATCCCGGCCAAAGCTTTTACCTTGAACAAATCACGATGAAAGTAAAAGGCAGCTTGAATATCAAATGTCTTGAAGAAAGCATGAATGTGATCATGGACCGGTACGATGTATTTCGTACCGTGTTCATTCACGAAAAAGTAAAAAGACCTGTCCAAGTCGTATTGAAAAAACGGCAGTTCCATATAGAAGAAATCGATCTGACACACTTAACGGGCAGCGAGCAAACAGCCAAAATCAATGAGTACAAAGAACAGGATAAGATCAGGGGTTTTGATTTGACGCGGGATATTCCGATGCGGGCAGCCATTTTCAAGAAAGCTGAAGAAAGCTTTGAATGGGTGTGGAGCTACCACCACATTATTTTGGACGGATGGTGCTTCGGCATCGTCGTACAGGATCTATTTAAGGTATACAATGCTCTGCGCGAACAAAAGCCGTACAGCCTGCCGCCCGTCAAACCGTATAAAGACTACATCAAGTGGCTTGAAAAGCAGGATAAACAAGCATCACTGCGTTACTGGCGCGAATATTTAGAGGGCTTTGAAGGACAAACGACGTTTGCGGAGCAAAGAAAGAAACAAAAGGACGGCTATGAGCCGAAAGAGCTGCTCTTTTCACTGTCGGAGGCGGAAACAAAGGCCTTTACCGAGCTTGCAAAATCGCAGCATACCACTTTGAGTACGGCGCTGCAGGCAGTCTGGAGCGTATTGATCAGCCGCTATCAGCAGTCTGGCGATTTGGCCTTCGGTACAGTTGTTTCAGGGCGTCCCGCGGAAATCAAAGGCGTTGAACATATGGTCGGGCTGTTTATCAACGTTGTCCCGAGACGTGTGAAGCTGTCTGAGGGTATCACATTTAACGGCTTGCTCAAGCAGCTGCAGGAGCAATCGCTGCAGTCTGAGCCGCACCAATATGTGCCGCTTTATGACATCCAAAGCCAGGCCGATCAGCCGAAACTGATTGACCACATCATTGTTTTTGAGAACTATCCGCTTCAGGATGCGAAAAATGAAGAAAGCAGTGAAAACGGCTTTGATATGGTGGATGTTCATGTTTTTGAGAAGTCGAATTATGATCTCAACCTGATGGCTTCCCCTGGAGATGAGATGCTGATTAAGCTTGCCTATAATGAGAATGTGTTTGATGAGGCGTTTATCCTGCGCTTGAAATCTCAGCTTCTCACAGCAATTCAGCAGCTCATCCAGAATCCGGATCAGCCTGTCAGCACGATCAACCTCGTTGACGACAGGGAGAGAGAATTTTTGCTAACCGGCTTAAACCCGCCGGCTCAAGCTCATGAAACAAAGCCTCTGACGGATTGGTTCAAGGAAGCAGTGAATGTCAATCCGGATGCGCCGGCGCTTACGTATTCCGGCCAGACCCTGTCTTATCGCGAATTAGATGAGGAAACGAACCGCCTTGCACGCCGGCTGCAAAAACACGGTGCGGGCAAAGGCTCTGTTGTAGCGCTGTACACGAAGCGCTCACTTGAACTGGTGATCGGCATTCTCGGTGTATTAAAGGCGGGAGCAGCCTATCTGCCGGTTGATCCGAAGCTGCCAGAGGACCGAATCTCGTATATGCTGGCTGACAGTGCGGCAGCCTGTCTTCTGACGCATCAGGAGATGAAAGAACAAGCGGCTGAGCTGCCGTATACAGGCACAACGCTCTTCATTGATGATCAAACACGGTTTGAAGAACAGGCAAGCGATCCTGCAACCGCGATTGATCCTAATGATCCGGCATATATCATGTACACGTCCGGCACAACCGGAAAGCCAAAGGGCAATATCACCACTCATGCCAATATTCAAGGATTGGTCAAGCATGTAGACTACATGGCATTCTCTGAGAAAGATACATTCTTATCTGTTTCCAATTACGCCTTTGACGCATTTACCTTTGATTTCTATGCTACTATGCTGAATGCGGCACGGCTCATTATCGCAGATGAACATACGCTGCTTGATACAGAACGGCTCACAGATCTGATCCTGCAAGAGAATGTCAATGTCATGTTTGCGACAACCGCACTATTTAATCTTCTCACAGATGTGGGAGAGGATTGGATGAAGGGACTACGCTGTATATTATTCGGCGGAGAGCGCGCCTCAGTGCCTCATGTCAGAAAAGCGCTGCGGGTCATGGGGCCGGGCAAGCTGATTAACTGCTACGGGCCGACTGAGGGAACAGTGTTTGCGACTGCTCACGTCGTGCATGATATACCGGATTCCATCTCCTCATTGCCGATTGGAAAGCCGATCAGCAATGCCAGTGTTTATATTCTGAACGAGCAAAGCCAGCTCCAGCCATTCGGGGCGATCGGTGAACTGTGCATCAGCGGAATGGGCGTGTCAAAAGGATATGTAAATCGTGCTGACCTCACGAAGGAAAAGTTTATTAAGAACCCGTTCAAGCCGGGAGAAACGCTTTACCGCACAGGGGATTTAGCACGCTGGTTGCCGGATGGAACGATTGAATACGCCGGCCGTATTGACGACCAGGTCAAAATACGCGGACACCGGATTGAGCTTGAAGAAATCGAAAAGCAGCTGCAGGAATACCCAGGTGTGAAAGATGCGGTCGTTGTGGCGGACCGCCCTGAGTCTGGCGATGCATCAATCAACGCATACCTTGTGAACCGAACGCAGCTTTCAGCTGAAGACGTGAAGGCGCACCTGAAAAAACAGCTTCCTGCTTACATGGTGCCGCAAACCTTTACCTTCTTGGATGAGCTTCCTTTAACGACGAACGGGAAAGTCAATAAACGGCTGCTCCCAAAACCTGATCAGGATCAGCTGGCGGAAGAATGGATTGGACCGCGGAACGAGATGGAGGAAACAATCGCACAAATCTGGTCTGAGGTTCTCGGCAGAAAGCAAATTGGCATTCATGACGATTTCTTTGCGCTCGGAGGGCATTCCTTGAAGGCCATGACCGCCGCTTCCCGCATCAAGAAAGAGCTTGAGATTGATCTTCCAGTAAAGCTTTTGTTTGAAGCGCCGACGATCGCCGGCATTTCAGCGTATGTGAAGAACGGGGGCCCTGATGGCTTGCAGGATGTAACGATAATGAATCAGGATCAGGAGCAGATCATTTTCGCATTCCCGCCGGTCTTGGGCTATGGCCTTATGTACCAAAATCTGTCCAGCCGCTTGCCGTCATACAAGCTGTACGCCTTTGATTTTATTGAGGAGGAAGACCGGCTTGACCGCTATGCGGATTTGATCCAGAAGCTGCAGCCGGAAGGGCCTTTAACATTGTTTGGATATTCAGCGGGATGCAGCCTGGCGTTTGAAGCTGCCAAAAAGCTTGAGGAACAAGGCCGTATTGTTCAGCGGATCATCATGGTGGATTCCTATAAAAAACAAGGTGTCAGTGATCTGGACGGACGCACGGTTGAAAGTGATGTCGAAGCGTTGATGAATGTCAATCGGGACAATGAAGCGCTCAACAGCGAAGCCGTCAAACATGGCCTCAAGCAAAAAACACATGCCTTTTACTCATACTACGTCAACCTGATCAGCACAGGCCAGGTGAAAGCAGATATTGATCTGTTGACTTCCGGCGCTGATTTTGACATGCCGGAATGGCTTGCATCATGGGAAGAAGCTACAACAGGTGCTTACCGTATGAAAAGAGGCTTCGGAACACACGCAGAAATGCTGCAGGGCGAAACGCTAGATAGGAATGCGGGGATTTTGCTCGAATTTCTTAATACACAAACCGTAACGGTTTCATAAATGAAGTGATGAAAGGAGGAGACAGCCAATGAGCCAACTCTTCAAATCATTTGATGCGTCGGAAAAAACGCAGCTCATCTGTTTTCCGTTTGCCGGCGGCTACTCAGCGTCGTTTCGCCCTCTCCATGCTTTTTTGCAGGGAGAGTGCGAGATGCTCGCTGCCGAGCCGCCGGGACACGGCACGAATCAAACGTCAGCCATTGAGGATCTCGAAGAGCTGACGGATTTGTACAAGCAAGAACTGAACCTTCGCCCTCATCGGCCGTTTGTGCTGTTCGGACACAGTATGGGCGGAATGATCACCTTCAGGCTGGCGCAAAAGCTTGAGCGTGAAGGCGTCTTTCCGCAGGCGGTTATCATTTCTGCAATCCAGCCGCCTCATACTCAGCGGAAGAAAGTGTCCCACCTGCCTGATGATCAGTTTCTCGATCATATTATCCAATTAGGCGGAATGCCCGCAGAGCTTGTTGAAAATAAGGAGGTCATGTCCTTTTTCCTGCCTTCTTTCCGATCAGATTACCGGGCTCTTGAACAATTTGAGCTTCACGATCTGACTCCGATCCAGTCGCCTGTTCATGTCTTTAACGGGCTTGATGATAAAAAATGCATACGAGATGCGGAGGGCTGGAAGAAGTGGGCAAAAGACATCACATTCCATCAATTTGACGGCGGGCACATGTTCCTGCTGTCACAAACGGAAGAAGTCGCAGAACGGATTTTTGCGATCTTGAATCAGCATCCGATCATTCAACCATGATCAAAAGCGGACAGCTTCGGCTGTTCCGCTTTTTTGTGTTGAATGCCAATTTTTGCATGGTATAATAGTCGAAATACTCAAATAAAGGCAGGTCGAAACATGCGCACGTCTCCCAGGATGAAATGGTTTGTATTGCTGTTTACGTTTGTTTTCGCCATCGGAATGAACTCATTCAGAAATTCCTTTCAATTTTTTATGCTGCCAATGGCGGATGCCTTCCATGCCGACAGGTCGCTGATCTCGGTTTCTGTCAGCATTTTTATGATCACAACCGGCATCGTCCAGTTTTTTGTCGGTTTTTTCATCGACCGTTTCAGTGTCAGAAAAATTATGGCGCTTGGAGCTGTCTGCATCAGCGCAAGCTTTTTGGTGCTTCCTTATTCACCGAATGTTCATGTGTTTTCCGCCATTTACGGTGTGCTTGGCGGAATCGGCTATTCCTGCGCGGTCGGCGTGACGACCCAGTATTTCATCAGCCGTTGGTTTGACACACACAAAGGTCTGGCGCTTGCTATTTTGACCAATGCCAACTCTGCGGGCCTGCTGCTTCTCTCGCCCATTTGGGCTGCGGCTCCGTATCATGCCGGCTGGCAGAGCACCTATACGATTTTGGGAATCGTCATGGCGGCTGTTCTGCTGCCGCTCCTCGTCTTTGGGATGAAGCACCCGCCACATGCGCAAGCGGAGTCTGTGAAAAAATCTTATGATTGGCGGGGATTTTGGAACGTAATGAAGCAATCCCGCCTCATTCATATCCTGTACTTCGGCGTGTTTACTTGCGGATTTACGATGGGAATTATTGATGCTCACCTCGTCCCGATACTGAAGGATGCGCATGTCTCTCATGTCAACGGAATGATGGCCGCGTTCGGAGCATTTATCATCATTGGTGGATTATTGGCGGGCTGGCTGTCCGATCTCCTCGGCAGCAGAAGCGTCATGCTATCCATCTTATTTTTCATTCGGCTGCTCAGCCTCATTTGCCTGCTCATTCCCATTCTCGGAATTCATCACAGCGAACTTTGGTATTTTGGCTTTATCCTGTTATTTGGACTCAGTTACACAGGCGTGATCCCGCTGACCGCGGCATCTATTTCTGAAAGCTATCATTCAGGATTGATCGGCTCGCTGTTAGGCATCAATTTCTTTATCCATCAGGTTGCCGGAGCTCTCAGCGTGTATGCGGGCGGTTTGTTTTTTGACATGACTCATGGTTATTTGCTGATTGTCGCTGTGTGCATCGTGTTTGTGGGTTTATCGGCTGTAATAGAGCTGGTGCCGTTTTTAGATAAACAAAAGGCAAAAGAAACCCACCAATCAATATAAAAGGATCAGCACTGTCAATGCTGATCCTTTTTAAATTTGAGTTTTTTTGTTTCGGTATTTTTAAGGATAATCTCCTTGAATCTGTTCATCTCCACTTCGGAATGAAAAAAATGTTTTGGTATTGCAATATATTGGCTGCTTGATGTATTGACCCTGAAGATATTTTTATATTCGAAAACAGCTGTGATTTCATCCCAATTGAAAATGAGGTCATATTTTTTAGAACATATACGAATTCCTTCTTGGTTCAGAGTATATGTTCTTTTAGATTTCATCCGTTCGTTCTTCTTGTATGCTCTTGAAAACTTCACATATAGAAGAAGGAGGAGCAGCAGTGTAAACAGAACGGACATCACGATAATCAACATACTGTTCATAAACAAGTTAAGCGCGTCACTGCCATAAACGATACGGGGCCATCCGTTAATGAAGTTAACTGCAGCAAATATGGCGCAAAACAACAGAAAGTAAAAACATGATAATTTTGCGAGTTGATAAAAAAAGATTTCTCTTACATCCTTAAAAGCGATTTCTCCTGGAAGATTGATACTTTCACTAGCATATTGAATCATACGGTAAACCTACACCTCTAACCATGTTTTTCCTTTCAGTCTAGCATAATTTCTCATTTTTTTGCAGGCATACCAGGGCGCTTTGTTTTTTTCTCCAGATTGATATTGCTCCCCACCACGCCAATCATAATACAAACAGCCCCGGCAAGATGATACCAGGCCAGGCTTTCGTTGAGAATCACAACTCCTGCAATCATCGTCACAATGGTAGATACATGATTAAAAGCGCTCATTTTAAACGCCTCAATTCGCGACAGCGTATAGTTAGACAGAAATGAAGTGACAAGTGAAGACAGCACGCCCAAATACACAATGGCGAGAACGAAGCCGGGCTCCCGGAACGGCAGAAAATAAGTGCCGACTGTTCCCGCCGCTCCGTGACGCACAAGGGCGATGGCGTTGAAGACGACAAAGCCGATGGCCGACATGATGTAGGTGAGCTCGGTCAGCTTGAACCGCTGCGTCATTTTTCTGGCAGCAGTATTGTACATCGCTGAAGACAAAGCGGACAATAGGATCAGCAAAGACCCTTTTAAGCTGGCTGATTCCACGTCAACGCCTTTCATCACAAAAATAAACATGACGCCGGCAACGGATAAAACCGTGAATCCCTTTTGCGTCCACGTTGGGCGTTCCTTTAAAACATAAGCGGCAAAGACCATCGTGAAAATCGGAATGGCTGCCTGAATAATTCCCGCTTCAGAGGAGGACGAGTACACAAGGCCGAATGCCTGAAAGCTGAAAAATAACGCGGGATACAGCAGGGCGAGCGGCAAAATGGCAATGACGTCCTTTACGCGGATTGATAGCTTTACCCAGCCGAATAAGATCGGTATAGTGGCCGCAGCAAACGCAATGGTGAACCGATGCGCCAAAATATCAAACGGCTCTGCTGTTTGCAGTGCGATTTTTACGAATAGAAAGGATAAACCGATAATGAACGAATATAAAATAGCCGCCATATAAGCGGGGGCTTGCTGATGTTTAACCATAATGGGAAGTGCTCCTTTACCTGAATTGCAGCGCCGGTCGCTCCCTTTATTGTATGGCCGCGGTCAGAACGGTACAATGAGAAAAACAATGAACTGTACCGGTACAAAACAGGGGGAGAAGGCATGGAGAAATATATGGGTCTAGTAACGAGGATAGAGGAGATGATGCAAAGCACCGCCTATCAAGAAGGAGACAGGATTCCATCTATCCGTCAGCTGTCCGCCCGCTACCAAGTCAGCAAAAGCACAGTGATCCGCGCGTTGCAGGAGCTGGAAAAGCGCCACCTTATCTATTCTGTTCCGAAAAGCGGCTATTATATTGTGAAAAAGACGGGAAAAGCCAAAAGCGGGCAGCAGGGTCCCATCGACTTTGCCACATCTGCGCCGGACCCAGATGTGTTTCCGTATCTTGATTTTCAGCACTGTATCAACAAAGCGATTGATACATACAAGAACGATTTGTTTATTTATGGGACGCCAAAGGGTCTTCCATCACTCATCCGTGTACTCCGAAAGCTCTTGGCCACTCAACAGGTATTTGCGGATGAACGGCATATTTTCATTACATCAGGTGTCCAGCAGGCGTTATCCTTGCTTTGTGCCATGCCGTTCCCAAATGGGAAAGAGAAGATCGCCATTGAACAGCCGGGCTACCATTTGATGGTCGAACAGCTTGAGACGCTCGGGATTCCCGCCATCGGGGTGAAACGAATGGAAGAAGGGCTTGATATAGCCGAGGTTGAGCGGTTATTTCAAACAGAATCGATTAAATTTTTTTATACGATGCCGCGCTTCCATAACCCGCTTGGCTGCTCATTGTCAGAGCGTGATAAACAGGAGCTTGTGAGACTGGCAGAAGCGTATGATGTCTATCTCGTTGAGGATGATTACCTCGGTGATCTGGAGGAAAATAAAAAGGCAGATCCGCTGTACGCATATGATCTGTCCTCACATGTCATCTATTTGAAAAGCTTCTCGAAAATGATGTTCCCCGGCCTTCGCGTGGGGGCGGCTGTTTTACCCGAAGCGCTGACTGACACGTTCTATGCGTACAAAAAGCTGAACGACATCGACTGTTCAATGATTTCTCAAGCGGCATTGGAGATTTACCTGAAAAGCGGTATGTACGGCAGGCATAAGGAGAAAATCAGAGATTCTTATAAAGAGCGGTCACTGAGGCTACATCAAGCCATTCGAACTCACAGGCAGCTGGGAAGCGGACGCTTTACGTTCTCCAGCGGGCAGGCACCCTGTATGCACACCCATCTGGTGCTTCCTCAGGATCTGCCCGCCTCAAGAGTGATTCATATACTGAAAAAACAAGGGGTTCTCCTTGAGGCGATAGACCGTCATTATTTATCAGATTATCCGAAAGAAAATCTATTGAAAATCAATATTTCCAATGTGAAAACGGAAGATATTGAGCGCGGTGTCAAACTGTTGATGAGCCATTTATAAAAGCTCTTCGTACGAGACCATTGTGATATCCTCGGGGAAATCAGGGTGTGCGGCGCATACAGCCATTTTGTAGCCGGGATCGACCTCATACGTTTTGATATAGCATGGGGAATGACTGTCCGGAAGCTCAATGGATACTTGTCCGTCCTGGTGCAGGCGCACTGAAAAGGAATCAAGCGGAAGCGATAAGCCTTTGCCTTCCTGTTTGATAAAGCTTTCTTTCATTGACCATAGATGATAAAAATAGTCTGTCTGCTCGTCCTTGTCTTTTGCTAAAAGGTCGCTGTACTCTGTTTTTGAAAAGAAGCGCTTGGCGATCTCAAGGCTGATCGGTTTCGTTTTTTCGATATCTATGCCGATCGGCTGTGAATCAAACGCACCAATGACCCAGCGGCCGGAGTGAGAAATGTTGAAATGAGCGTCGGGAAGATCAGGGATGCACGGCTTCCCGTATTCCTGCGTGCTAAAGCGGATATCGGATTTGTCCAACTGATATTGCCTGCTTATGACTGAGCGAACGAGCACATCTCCCAGCAGGGTGCGGTGAGCATCTTCTTTATGATAAAATCTCCGGCATTTCTCCCGTTTTTCAGGTGATATGAAAGACATGAACCGTTCATTTTCTTCCTGTGAAAGCGGGCGGTCCATATAAATTCCGTAAATCTTCATTCTAGATCCTCCGTCTGCAAAAGATTGTCAAAACCATCCTATCATACTTCCACAAGACTCATATAGAGGAGAAAATAAAAAAACAAAGCCAAGGCGGCTTTGTTTTAGTGGACAGGCGGAGATGCTTTCACAGCGGCTGTCCGCCTTGCCACAGCATAATTCAGCAGCTGGATTGACTGCGGCAATGAAAAGCGCAAAATAAGTCCGGTGAGGATGGCGGTCAAAATGGTGCCAAAACCGATCGGGCCGCCCATGCCCCATGCCGCAAACAAAATGGTTATTTCCATGCCGTTCCGCACCCATTGCACATTCCAGCCGGTTTTTTCCGTAATCAGCATCATCAGTGAATCACGCGGCCCCGCACCAAGGCCTGCTGATACATAAACACCGACGCCGTAACCGATCAGAACCACGCCTAGAGAGAAGACGATGATCGAGCCTGTGTAGGTCGAGGGGGCAGGCAGAATGAAATTGAAAAAATCTATAAATACACCGATGAGCACCATATTCAGGAGGGCCCCAATTTTCGGCCAAGCTCTCGTAAACAATGACGTGAATCCGACGATGAGCGCTCCAATAATGATGGACCACTGGCCGACGGTAAGCCCGAAGTGCTGAAACAGGCTGTAATGAAATGCATCCCACGGACTAATGCCGAGTGCTTTTCCTTCTATCGTCAGGGATACACCAAAAGCCAAAATGATCAAACCGGCAAAATAAAATGTCCAGCGCAGAACAAGTTCTTGCTTCACGTGAGGTCCCTTCTTTCGTAAAAATCAGTCGATTGTCATTGTAGCACATCTGACAGAAGGGCGGAATAGGCGAAAGGGGCTCAACAAAAAAACAGGGCCGCCGCAGGCGCCCTGTTTCAGCGTGTTGGAAATCCCTTGCATTCGTTGTCAGGCCTGCGCTTCGGTGCTCACGAATTTCACATTCGCTGTGCTCCAATGCTCGCCCTTCTTAGACTTCAAAGGTTTTCAATCACGCTGAAAATCACAAAATCCTAAAACGAAAATCGTTTTAGGATTTTGTCAACAATCTGTAACAGGGCGCAGGCGCCCTGTTTTTCTTATTACAGCGGGTTCAAAATCCGGTTCAAGAACCGCTGTGTCCGTTCTTCTTTTGGTGCGGAGAAAATTTGCTCCGGCGGTCCTTGCTCCACGATAACGCCGCCGTCGATGAAGATGACTTCATCCGCAACTTCCTGCGCGAACTTGATTTCGTGGGTCACGACGACCATGGTCCAGCCTTCATTGGCCAAGTCCTTGATAACCTTCAGCACCTCTCCGACAAGCTCGGGATCAAGCGCTGAGGTCGGTTCGTCAAACAGCATGAGCTCAGGCTGAATCGCCAGTGCGCGGGCGATGCCGACGCGCTGCTGCTGTCCGCCGGAAAGCTGGAATGGATATAAATCCATTTTGTCTTTCAATCCGACTTTATCAAGAAGCTGAATCGCTTCTTTTCTGACTTCCTCTTTGTTCCGTTTTTGCACCTGAACAGGGCCCTCCATCACGTTTTCGAGGGCTGTGCGGTGCGGGAACAGGTGATACGCCTGAAACACCATTCCGGATTTTCGGCGAAGCTTTAGGATATCCGCCTGTTTCACCTTTTTGGAGAAATCGATGGAGAAATCATCAAATGCAAGCTCTCCGCGATTCGGGATCTCCAGAGCGTTCAGGCAGCGGAGCAGCGTCGTTTTCCCTGAACCTGAAGGCCCAAGTATGGCGATGACTTTTCCTTTTTCAATCTTCATATCTATCTTTTTTAAAATTTCATTTTCACCGAATGATTTGTTTAATCCTTTAACGGTAAGCATACTCGGAACCTCCTTATTTGGCCACGTAGCGGTCAAGACGCCGTTCGATGACATGCTGGACGAGTGAGAGCAGGAAGCAGATAATCCAATAAATAAAGGCTGCTTCAATATAGATCACTAAAATTTGATCAAGATTCCGCGCGCCGATTTCCTGGGCTTTTCTGAACAGCTCAGCGACCAGAATTTGAGAGGCGAGGGATGTATCTTTAATCAGGCTGATAAAGGTATTGGATAATGGCGGGATCGACACACGAAACGCCTGCGGCAAAATGACGCGGAACAGTGTTTTCTGATGTGTCATGCCGATCGTGTATCCGGCTTCCCATTGCCCTTTCGGCACGGATAAAATGGATGCCCGTATGATTTCAGATGCATAGGCGCCGACGTTTAATGAAAAGGCAATAACTGCGCTTGGAAATGGATCTAATGTGATGTTAAAGGCTGGGAACAGATAGAAAATGATGAACAATTGAACGAGAAGAGGAGTGCCGCGTATTGCAGATACGTATACGCTGAACACCCATCTCAAAGGTCTCACTTTCGACATTCTGGCAAGCGCCGTAATCAGCGCCAGGATCATTCCAAATATAAAGGAAAGAATCGTAAGGGGAATCGTATAATAGATTCCCCCTGAAAGTATCGGCCAGAATGACTGCTGCACCAGATCCCACGGGATCGCCGTGCCAAGCGTCAATGCCGGCAGATTATTTAGAAACATCTTCGCCGAACCATTTTTTAGAGATTTTAGAAAGAGTCCCGTCCTCTTTCATTTCTTTTAATGCTTTGTTGACTTGATCAACAACCTCGCCGCTTCCTTTACGGAACGTGAAATAGGTTGACTGCGGATCGCCTGTTTCAAACGCGATTTTCACGTTTTTGTTGCCGGATGTTTTCAGGTAGTTCAATACGGCAAGCTTATCGTTGTAAGTCATATCAACGCGGCCTTGCTGGATCAATTGAAGAGCCTGTGCCATGCCCTCAACGCCTTCTACTTTCGCGCCGGCATTTGTAGCTAATTTGTTGTAGTTGCTTGTCAGTGATTGAGCTGATGTTTTTCCTTTTACATCTGCTTCAGACTTAATATCGTTGTTGTCTGTTTTCGTCACGACAACGGCTCTTGATGTTGTGTATTTATCTGAGAAATCATACTTGTTTTCACGGTCTGTTTTTCCGACTTGGTTGGCAATGACGTCAAACCGTTTGGAATTCAGGCCGGCAAACATGCTGTCCCATTGTGTTTCTTTAAAATCGGCTTTAAGCCCGAGGCGTTTTGCGACTTCTGTGATAACTTCGACATCATAGCCAGTCAGTTTATCAGTGTCTTTGTCGTGGTAAGTGAACGGCTCATATGTTCCTTCCGTTCCGACTGTGAGCACACCTTTTTTCTTAATTGAAGCCCAAAGATCGCCATCTTTGGCATTATCTTTTGACTGATTGTCATTTCCTGCTCCGCAAGCTGCAAGAGCTGCAATACTTACGACCATGAATAAAGCCAATAATGCTTTTTTCATCTTATTCCCCACTTTTCTGGTTGATTTTATTGAAATAAAAAAATAGCTTACAAATCTAAAGGATAACTTTTTTTTAGTATGAGTCAAGTAATTGGTTTTCATAAGGCAAAATCTTTTAAAATAAATCCAAAAATTGCTGTGCCGGTTTAGGCAAATAACTGTCCGTTCTCCACATGACAGCCGGTGTCATAATGAAGGGATTATTTTCGATATGAACGGTGTGAACGTGATTTCTCATATGAACGGGAATCATTGTGACAGGCAAAATAGACGCGCCGAATCCGGATGACACGAGGCTGAGCAAAGTTGCAGAGTCGTGGCATTCACAAACAATGCGCGGCTCCAGGTTCAAACGATGAAATTCATTCATGACCTGATTATAGACGCCTTTTCCGTTGACAGGCCTCAGCAGGATCAGCGGAAATGAAGGAATGTCCTCCATCTTAATGGTGTCTCCGCACGGATATCCGGCTTCATCTGAAAGCACGAGCACACATGGAATGTCATCAAGCTGCTTGAATTGTACCGTGTCACTTTTGATCAGTGTTGTCGTGACCGCCGCATCGATTTGCCGGCTTTCCAGCAGTTCCAACAGTGTCGTGGGTTCATTTTCCCAAATATTAAAGGTGAGAAGGGGGTATCTCTCTTTGATCTGTGTTACTTTTTCAAGCATCAGAGCCGCGCAATAAATCGTTGATCCCACGGCAAGTGTGCCGGCTACTTCCTCCTTCAGCTCCTGTACCTCAATGACTGCATCTTCAAACCTATGCAGAATCTCTTTTGCTCTTTTTAGAAAAACAGCTCCTTCATATGTAAGAGTCATTTGTTTTTTCTTGTTCCGGTCAAACAGAACAACACCAAGTTCGTCCTCCAGCTGTTTGAGCTGCCTGCTTAAAGGCGGCTGCGCCATGTGAAGCTTTTTGGCTGCGGACGTAATTTTCTGTTCTTGGGCAATGGTAATGAAGTATCGAAGCTGGCGAATATCCAAAAGAAAGCGCCTCCTTTTCATACCTTTTAGGTATTAAATATAGATTTAATAGATATTTTTCATATGGATATATCAGGAGTATGATTGAAATGAAAGCAGAATTCAAGCGTAAAGGAGGGGGCAAAGTGAAACTCGTTGTCGGAATGACAGGGGCAACAGGGGCCATTTTCGGGGTCAGGCTGCTACAGTGGCTGAAGGCCGCCGGAGTGGAAACCCATCTCGTTGTGTCTCCTTGGGCAAACGTCACGATCAAACATGAAACAGGCTATACCTTACAAGAAGTAGAACAACTGGCCACATACACTTACTCACATAAGGATCAGGCGGCAGCCATTTCAAGCGGGTCGTTTGATACCGATGGAATGATTGTTGCGCCGTGCAGCATGAAATCTCTCGCAAGCATTCGCACCGGCATGGCGGATAATCTGCTGACACGTGCGGCGGATGTCATGCTCAAGGAGAGAAAAAAACTCGTTCTCTTAACGAGAGAGACGCCTTTGAACCAGATTCATCTCGAAAATATGCTAGCGCTTACGAAAATGGGCACCATCATTCTTCCTCCGATGCCGGCATTTTATAATCAGCCGAGCAGCTTAGAGGAAATGGTTGACCATATTGTATTCAGAACGTTGGACCAATTCGGCATTCGGCTTCCTGAAGCGAAGCGCTGGAATGGGATTGAAAAACAAAAAGGAGGAGCTTGATCATGGCTTATCAAGATTTCAGAGAATTTCTCGCTGCCCTTGAAAAAGAAGGACAGCTGCTTACAGTGAATGAAGAGGTAAAGCCGGAACCGGATTTAGGGGCCGCCGCACGGGCAGCCAGCAATCTTGGCGATAAAAGCCCCGCGCTCTTATTTAACAACATTTATGGCTATCATAACGCGCGAATTGCGATGAATGTCATCGGCTCTTGGCCAAACCATGCGATGATGCTGGGCATGCCAAAAGACACGCCGGTAAAAGAACAGTTTTTTGAATTCGCAAAGCGTTATGACCAATTTCCGATGCCGGTCAAACGTGAGGAAACAGCGCCATTTCATGAAAATGAAATCACAGAAGATATCAATTTGTTCGATATACTGCCTCTTTTCAGAATAAACCAAGGAGACGGAGGCTACTATCTAGACAAAGCGTGTGTTATTTCTCGTGATCTAGAGGACCCTGACAACTTCGGCAAACAAAATGTCGGCATTTACAGAATGCAGGTCAAAGGAAAAGACCGCCTTGGCATTCAGCCTGTCCCGCAGCACGATATTGCAATCCATCTGCGCCAAGCTGAAGAACGCGGCATCAATCTTCCGGTCACCATTGCGCTTGGCTGCGAGCCGGTCATTACAACGGCGGCATCGACTCCGCTTCTCTATGATCAATCAGAATACGAAATGGCAGGTGCGATTCAAGGCGAACCATATCGCATCGTCAAATCCAAGCTGTCTGATCTTGATGTTCCGTGGGGCGCTGAAGTGGTGCTTGAAGGTGAGATTATTGCCGGAGAGCGCGAATATGAAGGGCCGTTCGGCGAATTCACAGGCCATTATTCCGGCGGACGCAGCATGCCGATTATCAAAATTAAACGCGTCTATCACAGAAACAATCCGATCTTTGAACATTTATACTTAGGCATGCCTTGGACAGAATGCGATTACATGATCGGCATTAACACATGCGTGCCGCTTTATCAGCAGTTAAAAGAAGCGTATCCGAACGAAATTGTGGCAGTGAACGCCATGTACACACACGGTTTAATCGCGATTGTTTCCACAAAAACCCGCTATGGCGGATTTGCGAAAGCGGTCGGCATGCGCGCACTCACAACGCCGCACGGACTCGGCTACTGCAAAATGGTCATTGTCGTTGATGAGGATGTCGATCCATTCAACCTTCCGCAGGTCATGTGGGCGCTTTCGACCAAAATGCATCCGAAACACGATGCGGTCATCATTCCGGACTTATCTGTCCTGCCGCTTGATCCGGGATCCAATCCATCAGGAATCACTCACAAAATGATTCTCGACGCCACTACACCGGTTGCGCCGGAAACAAGAGGCCATTATTCACAGCCGCTTGATTCTCCGCTAACAACGAAAGAATGGGAACAAAAACTAATGGACTTAATGAATAAATAAGGAAAGGATGTTCGAAATGCATACATGTCCTCGATGCGACTCAAAAAAGGGAGAAGTCATGAGCAAATCGCCTGTAGAAGGCGCATGGGAAGTTTATCAGTGCCAAACATGCTTTTTTACATGGAGATCCTGTGAACCGGAAAGCATTACAAATCCCGAAAAATACAATCCAGCGTTTAAAATTGACCCAAAGGAAACAGAAACAGCAATTGAAGTTCCGGCGGTGCCGGAACGAAAGGCTTGATCCGCGTGAACTGTATGTCAGACCGTCTCTTTGAACTGCTTGACGGGAGCTGCCTGAATGAGAAGCAGCATGAGGCCTTCGTTCTGCAAACAGTATCAGAGGATGGCTGGCCGCATGCCGCTATGATCAGTGCAGGTGAAATCATCGCGCTGAGCCGAACTGATATCCGAATCGCTCTGTGGAAAAACACAATGACTTCGGCCAACATCCTTCGTACAGGAAAAGCACAGTTCACGGCGTGGTGGAAGGGAGCGGCCTATTATGTAAAGCTTGAATGCGCGCCTTTACCGCCTTTGAAAGATGCTGAATATGATAGAGACCGTTTTTCCTGCCGCATCGTTTCAGTGAAGGAGGACGTTGCGAAATACGCTGATTTGACTTCAGGTGTCCGTATACAGCTTCACAGCGCTGAAGAGGTGCTGAGCAGATGGGAAAAGACCCTGGAAGATTTAAAGCGGTAATATCGATAGCCTGACGCCATGCGTCAGGCTTTTTTTATATAATGAAAACAAAGGGGGTGTGAGAAATGGAAACGTGCGGGGATCTGTCACTCGGACGGCTTTGATTTAGCTTATCGAATTGAGGGCGAGGGCGCACCCATCCTTGTGATCGGGAGTGCGGTTTACTACCCGCGCCTTTTTTCCTCAGATATCAAACAGAAATATCAATGGGTCTTTGTCGACCATAGGGGATTTGCTAAGCCTAAGCGGGAGCTTCGTGCGGAGGATTCGAGGCTTGATGCCGTCTTGGCTGATATCGAAAGGATGAGAACATTTCTTCAGCTTAAGGATGTTACTATCCTGGGACATTCCGGGCACGCTTTTATGGCTTTAGAGTATGCCAGGACATATCCCAAACAAGTTCGGAAGGTGGCGCTCTTCAATACTGCGCCTGATAACAGTGAAGAAAGACAGCGAAAAAGTGAATCATTTTTCATGGGAACAGCCAGTCTTGAGAGAAAGAAGCGCTTTGAAAAAGACATCGCGAATTTGCCACAGGACATCGAAAAAGATCCTGAAAGGCGCTTTGTGCACATGTGTATTCGCGCTGAAGCAAAAAGCTTTTATCAAGAGCGGCCGCATGCAGCTGCCTTATGGGATGCAGTTGACGGTTTATATCCCCATGTGGATAAGGTTATTTTTGAAAGGAGCGGCCATCAGCCGATGCTGGAAGAACCGGAAGCCTTTGATCAAAGCTTCAGCAAATGGCTGGATCAATAAAAAAACAGCCCGCAGATCAAAATCCGCGGGCTGTTTCTGATTATAAGACCCCTTTCATCGCGCGTTTGATCATCGGCGAGAGTAGCAGGAGAATGCCGCCAAGAACGATAGAAATCAAACCGATGGTGCCGAAGTACATTGTTTCAGGAATTTTATCAAACAATTCGGCTACTTGGGCATTGATCGCTTGGGCTGCTGCGTTCGTCAGAAACCACATACTCATTGTCTGTGCAGAGAAGGCAGCTGGTGCCAGTTTCGTTGTCACGGATAAACCGACTGGAGACAGGCACAGCTCTCCAAGCACGACAAGCAGGAAGCTGAGAACGAGCCAAAGCGGGCTTACGAGTGCTTCTTTTCCTTGCATAGCAGGGAATACCATAATGATAAATGACAATCCGGCTAAAATAATTCCGATTGAGAATTTAACTGGTGTAGACGGCTGGCGTTTGCCAAGCTTCATCCAGAGCCATGCGAATATTGGCGCAAAAATGACGACAAACAATGGATTTAATGATTGGAACCAAGATGACTGAAGTTCGAATCCGCCCAATGAAAGTCTTATGCGTTCATCAGCGTATACCGCAAGAATGGTCGCTCCCTGTTCCTGAATGGCCCAGAACATGACAGCACCGATAAACAAAGGAACGTAAGCGGCAAGACGGGATTTTTCTGTTTTGTCCGCTTTTTTGCTTGTAAACATGATGATGAAATAAATAACAGGAATCAAAATACCGAGAATACTTACAAGGTCGATGAAACGCTTGATCGTCAGCACGCCTGTTTGTACAGAGATAATCACTGCGATCGCCACGATGATAACACCGATTCCGGTGCCAATCGCAGATTTTTTAGACAGCGGATTCGGCACATTGGAACCTGCAAGCCCGAGGTTTTTCTTTCTTGTCAAAGCAAAAACGATAAGTCCGAGAAGCATTCCGACCGCGGCAGCTCCGAAGCCGAGATGATAGTTGTACTTCTGTCCGAGTGTTCCGACAATTAACGGCGCAAGTAAACCACCGAGGTTAATCCCCATGTAGAAAATACTGAAACCTGAGTCGCGGCGCGGGTCTTCTTTCGTGTAAAGATCCCCAACCACGCTTGAAACGTTTGGTTTTAATAAGCCTGTTCCGACAATGATAAGCACCATACTGATATAGAATGCGATCGAACTGCCCGGATAGGCGAGTGCAATGTGGCCGAACATAATGAATATGCCGCCGTAAAACACGGTGTTTGCGGTACCGAATACCCGGTCAGCGAGCCATCCGCCAATAATGGTGGACATGTATACGAGTGATCCGTAAATCGACATAATGGCAACCGCAGTGCCCTTGTCAAAGCCGAGCCCTCCGTTTACCGTCTCTGTATACAAATAGTAAAGTAAGATTGCTCTCATTCCATAGTAAGAGAAACGCTCCCAAAATTCGGTGAAAAATAGTGTAAATAGTCCTCGCGGGTGACCAAAGAACCCTTTTTGCGGGACGCTTTTAATGATACTTTCGTTATCAATCGAAGCCATGTCAGCCAAACCCTTTCTAAAAAAAGTGTATTATAAAAATCATATTCTTATATAATACTTGTGTCAATATAATTTATACTCATTTCAAATAGTTCCATATTGGAAAAATTATAAATACCTAAAAATAGTGATTTCCTCCTGATTTTTAAACTTTTTATCGTGAGATTTTCTTACACAACTCTTCCTTTATATTTTTTTAATAAAATTTTAGAGAAATGTACAAGCAGATCGGGCCTTTGTGAGTAACATGATAGTAATCATAGAGAAGGAGGCTCGCAATTGGCTGAATTCATATTAAATGCAGCGGATTTCGGTGTTCCTGGAGATGGTAAAACGGATTCGACAGAACGGATTAATCAGTGCCTCAGTACAGCTGTTTCGAAAGGCTATCATACTGTCTGGTTTCCAAAGGGAACATATTTAATAGACGCAACGCTTGGCGGAGATCTTAATCAGAGGTTTCGTAACGCGGGGATCATTGTTCCCGGCAACCTTGAGATTATGATGGACCCCGAATGTATCATGAAAGTGATACCGAATAGTTCGTGGGGTTATTCCGCATTTTATGTAGGCAAGCAAGAGAATATAACCATTTCCGGGGGACAAATTATCGGCGAACGGGATGAGCATACGTATGCCTCGGCAGGGATAAGGTCAACCCATGAATGGGGCTTTGGCATATGTATTGAAGGATGCTCGAATGTTGTCATTGATGATGTGAAAATATCCGATTTTACCGGCGATGGGATCATAGTCAGCCCAAGGGGATTAAAGACCAATCAAGATTATCGAACGTCAGAGCAAATTATCATCCGCCGCTGTGAGGTTCGGCGGTCGAGGAGAAATAACATTTCCATTACCGGATGTGACATGGTCACGGTGGAGGAATGCTTGATTGAAGATGCCGGAACGGGGAATGGAACAGCGCCGAAATTCGGAATTGACATTGAAGGATATGGCGAAGGTGATGTTGATTATGAGGAACCGATTAATGTATCAATTCGCAATAACCACTTTGTTGGAAACGTTTCAAGTTCTGTGACCAATTTTAACGGGTATGGCATTTTAATAGAAGGAAATCACTCAGACAATACAATCAGCTACGGATATGGGACGCAAACAGTGATCAAGGGAAATATACTGAGGCGCCCTGAAGACGCGGCGGCTGCGCCAAGAGTCGGGATAACCGGACTCGGTGTATCACAAGGAAAAGAGACCAGTGATGCAGTGATCGCTGGCAACCTCATTACCGGATTTTCAACTGGAATTGATGTCAGGGGAAAGAGCGTTCTTGTGACGAACAACAAAATCAGCAACTTTGAAAACACAGGGATATTGGTTTATCAGTCTTCCGACGTAAAGGTAGACGGAAACCAAATTCAAAACGGACTGTCTGAAACAAGGCGCAGCATCGGTCTTCGCGCAGTGCTATCAGATGACATCGCTTTTCTGAATAACTGTCTCATTCAAGTCGTTGACGGTGTGAGCGTTTCGGGCGGAAACATGATCATTAAAGATAATCTCCTGAGAAAATTCAGCCGGGGCATTTGGATTGCTCAAGGGGACGCGGTGATTGAAGGGAATACACTGAATCCTGACGCGTTTGAAGCAGTGCCGGAATCATATTCTGTTTCCGTTACAAACAATGCCGGCGCTATCATCAAAAACAATACATTTAAAGAGTTTAAAAATTACCCCATCTACTGCTCCACAAGTGCAAAAACCTCAATTATCGGCAACCACTTAGAGAGATCTCCGCTTTTGGTCACCATCTATATCAGCGCCGGTGTGCATGAGATTTTTGATAATACCATTTCAGTCAACAGAACAGCCGGGAATCCGATTGTGATTTATCTCAATGGCTCTGCGGGTTCTATCATCTCAGGAAACACCATCAATAACCTCTCTGTGGGCACTGCGACAGCTATTCAAACAAACACGTCAACCAATTCCAAAATCATCGGCAACCGCATTTTTAAAGGGACTATCAACAAACACAGCAGTGATACAATAGACGGCAATATTATCGTCTGAAAAAAGCGCCCCCTCTAGGGGTTCTTTTTTTTCGATTTATAGATCACGTACATTTCTCTCACAAGTACTAACACAAAAAATAAAATCACGACCCATTCCGCAAATGTTGTCATCTTAAAGCTGGACATATTGTTATAAATGGCTTTTGTTAAACTGAACCCTTGAAGCATGTCCATCAATACAGAAATAGCTAATAAACAAATTAATATGACTCCTGTCACGCCCAATATCTTCATGCTTCATCATCCTCCGCTTTTAGTGTCTATCGTTGGCGGAGAAGTTATACCGCATCTAAACATAATGCATAATCTCAATTTTAAAAGGAAGAATATGAGAAAACGACAAGGAAAGGTATTTGTGTATGCCTTTATTTTCTAAGCGAAAGAACAATACCGATTCAAAAGACAAGCAGAATACAGACGAAAGGAATCAGGAACAGCAGCAAGAAAAAGAAAGGCCGGTTCTCATTTCTCCAAGTTTGGCAAAGAATATAGCGGAAACGAAAAAGGAAGTCGGAAGCAGCTCTGACGTCATCATTCGCGAGATTAAAATCGGGGAGCAGGATCATGTCCATCTGGCTGTTATTTATATTGCAGGATTGGTCGATAATAACACAATCCATGAGTCGTTAATCGATCCTTTGGTACAGGATGAGTCTATCCAGAATTCCCATGCGATCCAGCAAATTCTTGAAAAAACGCTCCCGCTGGGCGGAGTGAAAGCGGAAAAGAGCTGGGACAAGCTTTTTTCCGAGTTAATGCTTGGCAATGCGCTCGTTTTTGCCGATGGCTATGACGAAGCGCTGATTTGCAGCACTCAAGGGGGAGAGCAGCGCTCCATCCAAGAGCCGAGCACCCAGGTATCATTCCGCGGCCCGCGCCAAGGGTTTACAGAGTCTCTGCAAACCAATATTTCCATGATCCGGCGATACATTAAAAATCCGAATTTATGGGTTGAAAAAATGAAAAAAGGTTCTGTTACGAATACGGATATCGCTCTCATGTACATTCAAGGAATATGTGATGAAAAGGTGCTGAAGGAAGTGAAACAGCGCCTGGAAAAAATAGATATTGACAGTATTTTGGAATCTGGATATATTGAGCAGCTTATTGAAGATGAAACCTTTACGACATTTCCGACCATGTATCATACAGAACGCCCTGATGTTGTAGCGGGGAATCTGTTAGAAGGAAGATTCGCGATTATTGTGGACGGAACACCGTTTGTGCTTATTGCCCCGGCCTTATTTGTTCAATTTTTTCAGTCTGTTGAGGATTATTATTCGCGTTTTGACATTGCGACAAGCATACGGATTCTTCGTGTTCTAGTCTTTTTCATTTCGCTTGTAGCACCAGCTGTATACGTGGCAGCCACGACGTTTCATCAAGAAATGATACCGACTCAGCTGTTAGTGGTCATTGCGGCCCAGCGGGAAATTGTCCCGTTTCCGGCTGTTGTGGAGGCGCTGACGATGGAGGTTGCTTTTGAGATTCTGAGGGAAGCGGGAGTCAGGCTGCCCCGGGTTGTCGGCTCGGCAGTGTCAATCGTAGGCGCGCTCGTAATCGGCCAGGCTGCCGTACAGGCTGGTATCGTCTCTCCGGCAATGGTGATTATCGTGGCACTCACCGCGATTGCGAGCTTCGCAACACCGGCGTTTGCAATGGCGATTTCAGCCCGGCTTATTCGGTTTATCTTTATTATTGCCTCAGCTGTTATGGGTTTTTACGGGCTGATTTTAGGGATCATTATGATGTTTGTCCACTTATGCAGTCTTCGTTCATTCGGCGTTCCATATATGTCGCCGCTTGCACCCTTTTCTTCACAAGGTGTAAAGGACGCGCTTTTCCGAATTCCGTGGTGGGCTGATGAAAAAAGGCCGGAATCGATCAGTAAGGAAGATAAGGTGCGGCAGGGGAAGGATCAACGCCCAGAGCCGGCCGCTTCACGAGGAATGGTGAACAAAGACTTGGAAGAAGGGGATCAGAATGGTACGTAAATGTCTATTAGCCGTTCTCATGCTTTTGAGCGTCATTGTGCTGCCCGGCTGCTGGGATAAGCGGGAACTGACAGATCTTGCGATTATCTCGGCGATTGGCATCGATCGGACAAACGAAGGCAACTACGTGCTGCATCTTCAAATTATCAATCCTGGAAATGTCGCCGGCGGGCTTCAGGGAGGCGGTGCTGGGGACAGGCCGCCTGTATCTGTCTATTCAATTGAAGGCGACAATTTGACGGAAGCACTCAGAAAAGCCTCTATGAAGGTATCGCGGCGGCTTTATTTTGCCCATACCAACCTGGTCGTAATCAGCGAAAAGCTGGCGAAAGAGGAAGGGCTGGATTTTGTATTAGACAATCTTGACCGGGACACGGAATTCAGGACAACGGCGACCTTCGTCGTTGCCCATAAAACAAAAGCAGAAAATATCGTGAAAATCCTGACGCCTATTGATAAAATTCCGTCAAACAAAGTCAATAAAACCCTCGATTTCACGGAAGCGCAATACGGTCGAGTGGTCAAAACCAATATTCAGGACGTTTTGAAAACACTTGCCAGCGACACAAGGGCACCGATTATTCCGGGTTATTTGATGATTGGCGATGATAAAAAAGGAGTCAGCATGGAAAACACGCAGGCAACTGACCCGAAAGCCATTCTTCAGGCAGACGGCTTGGCGGTTTTTGATAAGGCTGGGTATTTAAAGTATTGGATTGAAGATGATGAAAGCGTGGGGGCAGTCTGGCTTATGAATAAGGTCCAGCATACGTTTATTAATGCTGATTGGGGCAAGACGAAAGATGCGGTCAGCTTGCAGGTTACCCATCAAGATACAAAGCTGGTACCTGATATGCGGAACGGACGTCCGCACATCCATGTGAAAGTGACGGTTGAAGGAATTATAGATGCTGTCAAATACCCTTTCCAATTGTCTAATCCGAAGGTGCTGGCCGCTATTGAAAAAGCGCTCAACAAAGAGCTTGAAAAGGAAATCAGCCATACTGTGAAAAAAATCAAGAAGAATAAGATAGATTTTGTCGGTTTTGGTGACACGATATATAGAAAGTATCCGGAGCAGTGGGAGAAAATGAAGGACACATGGGACAAAGAATATTTGCCCGAACTGCCCATCGATGTGAAGGCCGAGACGTATATCAGAAGGACGGGATTGCGGAACAATCCGATCAAACACCAGTTTAAAGATGATTAGGTCTGAAGAAAGGGGAAGTGACAGATGGAAAAAGCCAGAATAAGCATAAGGCAGCTGTTTGTCATGATTATCATTTTTGAGCTGGGCAGCTCCTTATTGATTACACCCGGATCAATGGCGGGCAGGGATGCTTGGATCGCAGTTCTGTTGGGGTGTGCGGCCGGTTTGTTTCTTTTCTATTTGTATCAAGGAATTTATCAATGTTACCCCAATTCTTCTCCGAAAGAATATATGGATGATATGCTGGGAACCAAGCTGAGCTGGCTGTTTTCATTTCTCTATATCTTGTACTTTGCCTATATTGCCGCAAGGGTCCTGCGTGACTTTGGAGAAATGCTGCTGACATTTGCTTATCATGATACACCTATCATTATTGTAAATGGTTTGTTAGTGGTAGTTAGCATATACGCCGTAAGAAAAGGAATCGAAGTGCTCGCCCGCGCGGCTGAGCTGCTTTTCGGAGCCATGTATTTACTGGGCGCAATCGGCCTCTTGCTGATTGTTGTCTCAGGTTCTATAGACCCGCATAACTTAAAACCGGTTTTGGCAGACGGCATTTCTCCTGTCCTTTACTCTGTTTTCACTCAGACCATGTACGTTCCGTTTGGCGAAGTCGTTTTATTTGTGATGATTTTCCCTAACCTGAATGACAGAAAAGATGTGAAAAAAGTGGGGATGATCGCCATGGCTATTAGCGGATTGGTTGTGGCGCTCACCGTGGCGATTAATATCAGCGTGCTTGATGTTGATCTTACACTCAGATCCCAGTTCCCGCTTTTAAGTACGATTCAGACAATCAAGGTCGAAGAATTTTTAGACCGGCTCGATGTCTTTTTTATGCTGGCGCTGATCATCGGCGGCTTCTTTAAGGTTAGCCTCTACTTATATGCCACTGTGGTTGGGACATCTACGCTCTTTAAGGAAAAGAACCCCTCTCAATTGGCTTATCCGATGGGATTGGGCATCTTAATCCTTTCTATAACGATCGCGACTAACTTTTCAGAGCACTTGAACGAAGGCTTGAAAGTGGTGCCGCTGTATATTCATTTGCCTTTTCAATTATTGTTTCCGCTCTTTCTGTTTATTGTGGCTGTTTGGAAAAAGAAACGAAGAGAGAAGTCAAAAGGGGCGGAAGCAAAAAAACGATAAAAAGAGCGGGGGGATGCAGCCGCCGCTCTTTTTATGTTCACTTCTATATAAAAGGGGGATTTAGGTGCGCCCCTGTCTGCACTGACAGAGGCGCGTTTTGTTATACGACTGCGATGTTTTCCTTCACAGTAAAGCTTCCTCTTGAAAGTCTGATATTAATGTCGGATACTTTTGCAATTTGTTCATCGTGCGTCACCATAATGACGCATTTATTTTCCTTGTGCGCCAGATCTTGAAAGAGGCGTACAATTTCTTTTGATGTGTCCTCATCAAGGTTTCCGGTCGGTTCATCGGCTACGATAAGATCCGTGTCACAGCAGAAAGCCCTTGTAATTGATACCCGCTGCTGCTGTCCGCCGCTCAGTGTGAGCACTTTTTGCCGGGCTTGTTTTTCGTTGATGCCAACCTTCTGCAGCATGTCAAGCGCATATGATTCTTTGTTCTTTTCATTAGAACCTGTGATTTCCATAGCGGTTGTGACGTTCTGCAAAGCCGTCATATACGGGAGCAGGTTGTACGCCTGAAAGACGATTGATACATATTGATTTCTGAAATTGGTTAAGCCGATTTTAGAAACCGCTTTTCCGTCGTAAAGGATGTTTCCTTCTTTTGGTGCGTCAAGTCCGCCTGCCAGAGACAGGAAAGTGGTTTTCCCCGTCCCTGATGTTCCGACGATTGTGTAGAATTTTCCTTTTTGAAAGCTGATGTTAATATCCTGAAACAATGGCTGGCTTTTGTCTTTATACCAGTAGCCGACTTGTTGAAATTGTAATAAGCTCATAGGTTCCGCCTCTTTCTATTCCTGTTTTGTCAATATCGTTTTCGGATGAAGCCGCAGGACTGAAATTGACGGCAGCAATGTTGCAATGATTGCGATTAGGATGCCGATCCCGCCAAGAATAAGCATGTCGTTCATAGAAACCGCGACGTTCAGTGAATCGATAACGTCCACGTTGGATGAACTGTGGCCGAACATTTTGCCGCCCATGCCACCGCCGCCGGGCATTTGTCCGCTTGCAGTTTGCGTTGAATCGGTTGATGAACTGATTTGCTGGGATAAAAGCTGATTTCCAAGCTGATTCGCGACGAGATTTCCCGTCACAGATGCAAGGCCGATAGCGATAACGGCCACAATCAGAATCTCAGTCAAGAACTGTCCAATCAATTTCCATCGTTTTTCACCGATAGCCATTAACACACCCATTTCGTATTTGCGCTCCCTGATTGACATCATGACAATCAGGCCAAGAATGACGGCGCCGGCCACTGATACAAGATACACCACGTTTTTAGAGAAAGAAGCTACATTTTCAATCGGGCCGACCATTTGCTGGTAAAGCTGATCGTTTGTATTCAGTGTGTACGTATCGAAGTCAATTGATGTTTTCTTCGCTGCTTTTACGAAAGCATCCATATTTTTCGCGTCGTCCATATAGTAAACGGCTGAGTCAACCGTATTTTTATAGTCGTCGCCTTTCAGCGCCGCTGTTGCTGTGTAAGGCGTATAAAGCTTGTTATAAGGATTTAAGAAAGAGAAATTTTGGGCTTGGTCATCACCTGAAGATGTTGTTTTATAAATACCGACGATCTTCAGTTTTACTGTTGTATCCTCATCCGTTGCTGATTCAATTGTGATCGAATCGCCAACGCTTAAATCATTTTCTTGCGCTAATGTTTCGTTGATCACTGTTACTTTTTTGCCGACATCTGATTTTGTAATCGCGCGTCCGTCTGTGATTTTTGAATCTCCGTCAGAGAAATCATCGACTAACGCTGTGCTGATGACACCTTCAATAGAAAGATCGGCTTGAACCATTTGCGGTCCGCCTTGTCCTCCGCCTTGACTGTTTTTAGCGTTTGAGCTTGAACTGCTTGAGCTGGAATCACTTGAACTAGAGCTTGAGCTTTCAATCGCATCAAAGTTTCCCGCGTTGGCTGAAGCTGATGTGGTGTAATTGTAGCTCTTCACATGATCAAGCGCTGCAAGCTTATTCGCATCAGACACTTTGATCGGTGTAGATTCGAAGCTGCGTTTTTCACCGCTGTCCTGCTGTTTTTCCATTTGCTTTTGGCGGTCAACCTGAAGTGTCACGCTTCCGCCGAGTTCCTGTCTGGCCAGTTCGCTTGACTTTTGTGCTGCCGACTGGATGGTGAGGCCTGATAGAACAAAGACACATATGACTGTAAACACAAATAATTGCAATAACGTTTTTCCCTTTTTAGCCTTCATATTCCAAAAGGCCCGTTTGATAAAGTTCATTTATGTTCCTCCGCATTGGTATTTTTATGGATAAGACCGCCTCTGGGGCGCGTCCCCTTGCTGATAAATTAATAGTAGTCCAAAGGTATGAAAAAAATATGAACAATCTATTTCTAGTTGATGAAATAAAAACTAACAATTGTGAAACGCAAAACCTTCTATTTAAAATGGTGCTATTATATAAAAAAGCATCAAAACAACCGGAGGATATAATGAAAATATTAATGATAGAAGATAATGTTAGTGTATGTACGATGACGGAGATGTTCTTTTTTAAAGAAGGTTTTGAAGCCGAATTCGTTCATGACGGGTTAGAAGGGTACCAGCGTTTTACGGAAGAAAATTGGGATCTGATCATTTTGGATATCATGCTTCCATCTATGGACGGCGTGACCATCTGCAGAAAAATAAGAGAGACAAGCACGGTGCCGATTATCATGCTGACTGCCAAAGACACTGAATCAGATCAGGTCATCGGGTTTGAGATGGGGGCGGATGATTATGTCACAAAGCCGTTCAGTCCGCTGACATTGGTTGCCCGCATCAAAGCCGTCATCAGAAGATACAAGGCGACAGGCAAAGCGGTTATTGATGAAGATATGATTGAAACGGAATGCTTTACCATTAATAAGAAGACGAGAGAAGTATTATTAAACGGAGAGCCTGTAGAAAATCTCACGCCGAAGGAATTCGATCTGCTTTATTACCTTGTCCAAAATCCGCGGCAGGTGTTCTCCAGAGAACAGCTGCTTGAGCAGGTATGGGGCTATCAGTTTTATGGAGATGAGCGAACGGTTGACGTTCATATCAAACGGCTGCGGAAAAAGCTTGCCAGCGAGGACAAGCCTTTCCTGTATACTGTGTGGGGAGTAGGGTATAAATTTGATGAAGATTAAATATTTATATCAGCTGCTGCTAAGCCATATCAGCATTTTGATTTTAGCGTTTGTCATTATCATTTCTCTGTTTTCCCACTTTGTGAAGGAATTTGCCTATCAGAACAAAGTAGAGGAATTGACATCATATGCGGTGCAGATTGCAAATGAATTCCAAGCCGGCCAGGTGGACATGCGCAGGCTCTATCCTTATCAGGACATGTTAAGCACAAGAAAGACGCAGTTTATCATCTTTAATGAAAAGCAGCAGCCTTATTTTCTTCCTGAAGGCTTTCATCACCCACCAAGGGAACAGCTGAAGAAATCAGAATGGAATAAGCTAAAAAAAGGGCAGACTGTCATGATTAGGGCAGATGGCCGTTTTGATGATGAAGTGTCACTTGTGGCGCAGCCTATATTTGTTCAGAACGAATTTAAAGGCGCCGTTCTGCTGATTTCTCCGATCAGCGGTGTTGAACAGATGGTCAATCAGGTCAACCTCTATATGTTTTACGCTGTGATCAGCACGCTTGTGATTACGATTCTCGTGAGCTGGCTTCTGTCCAAATTCCATGTCAAGCGGATTCAAAAGCTGAGAGAAGCGACAGATAAAGTGGCTTCCGGCGATTATGACATCCATTTGGAAAACAGCTACGGGGACGAAATCGGCGTTCTGGCCTCTGACTTTAATATCATGGCGAAAAAACTAAAGCAGTCAAGGGATGAAATCGAGCGCCTTGAGAAGCGGAGAAGGCAGTTTATCGCTGACGTTTCACATGAATTAAAAACACCGCTGACGACGATCAACGGTTTGGTTGAAGGGTTGAACAGCCATACGATTCCTGAGGATAAAAAGGATAAATGCTTCTCGCTGATCAGTGAGGAAACGAAGCGCATGCTGCGGCTCGTAAAAGAAAATCTGGATTATGAAAAAATCAGATCCCAGCAAATTACCTTGAACAAGCTAGACGTTCCTCTGATCGAGGTGTTTGAAATCGTGAAAGAGCACTTGCAGCAGCAGGCGGAAGAAAAACAAAACAAGCTGATGATCCAAGTAGAGGATCACGTCATCGTACATGCCGATTATGACCGGTTCATTCAAATTCTCGTCAACATTACGAAAAACAGCATCCAATTTACGCAAAACGGTGACATTTGGCTGCGGGGAATGGAAGGTTATAAAGAGACGATTATTGAAATTGAAGACACGGGTATCGGCATTCCAAAAGAGGATATTGAGCATATTTGGGAGCGATTCTATAAAGCAGATATTTCAAGAACGAACACAGCATACGGTGAATACGGACTCGGTCTCTCGATCGTCAGGCAGCTCGTTGAAATGCACCAGGGCTCAGTAGAAATCAAGAGTGAAGAAGGGAAAGGCACAAAGTTCATCATCCGCCTTCCTTTAACGGCAAAACAGCAATAGCATACAGGGCGGCGGCATCATCTGATGGAGCCGCCTTTTTTATACACCGTTTCGGTTTATTGCGTGCTCCCGAAAACAAAGATTGCGTGTTTTTCGGGTTGGGACGGTCTATAAACATGATAAAATATGACATAAACAGTTTTTGATGGGAGAGGGTGAAGGAATGAAGAGCGGGGTAATTCCTTCTTCAGCGGTCGGTCAAAAAATTAACGAGTGGTACAGATATATCCGGACATTCAGCGTGCCGGATGCCGAAGTGTTAAAAGCTGAAATCCAGCAGGAACTGAAACACATGCAGCATGATTCCAACTTGCTGCTTTATTATTCACTAATGGAATTCCGGCACCAGCTTATGCTGGATTATCTAGAGCCGTTAGAGAAATTAAATATCGAAGACCAGCCAAGCCTTTCTGAATTATCAAGAAACATTGACAGCAACCAGGCAGATCTCAAAGGGCTGCTCGACTATTACGTGAATTTTTTTCGCGGGATGTATGAGTTTGATAAGCGGGAATTTATTTCTGCCATTACATACTATAAACAGGCGGAGAAAAAGCTCTCCTTTGTCGCAGACCATATTGAACGGGCTGAATTTTATTTTAAAATCGCGGAAGCTTATTATTATATGAAGCAAACGTATTTTTCATTGATTAATATAAAAAACGCCTATGAAATTTACGTGGAGCAGGAAACCTATAATGTGAGAATCATTCAATGCCATTTCGTGTTCGGGGTCAACCTGATGGATGAAAGAAATTTCGAACAAGCCGCACGCCATTTCAAATTGGCGCTCAATATGGCCCAAGCGGAACAAAAAGCCCAGCTGGTCGGAAGAGCATACTACAATCTCGGATTATGCTATTACAATCAAGACCTTCTAGACCCTGCCATTGATTACTTTGAAAAAGCGGTCTCCACATTTGAAAGCAGCAGGATCGTCAATTCTCTCCCGCAAGCCTATTTTTTAATCACCCTGATTTATTATAAACAGGGAAAACATGATAAAGCTTCGGAATATCACAAGCGGGGCTATGAATATGCTAAAGAAACAGACGATGCAGACTATGCCGTAAAATTCGAGTTTTTGCAATCCCTATATCAGGATCAGCCCAATGAAGAAGGAATCGAACGATGTTTCCAGTACTTAAAAAATAAAAATATGTGCGCTGATATAGAGGATTTAGCCCTAGAAGTAGCAAAATATTACTATGAACAGAAATGGTTTAAACTGTCTGCTTCCTACTTTCTACAAGTTGAAGAGGCAAGAAAACAAATACAAAGGAGTGAAGGTTTGTATGAAATTGAAATCTAAGTTGTTTGTTATTTGTTTGGCCGCAGCCGCGATTTTTACAGCGGCTGGCGTTTCTGCTAATGCGGAAGCACTCGACTTTCATGTGACAGAAAGAGGAATGACGTAAGAACAAGCCCCTTCTCATTAGCGAGAAGGGGTTTTTCTTTTCAAAAAAAACACCGCAAGACATAGTCTTGCGGTGCCGCCTTCATGGAGATTACGTTTATTTAGTAGCCTCCTACAAATGCAGTTCCCACAATGATCAAGAGGATAAATAACACAACAATCAAAGCGAAAGAAGTTCCGTAACCTGACATTTTGTGCACCCCCTTCGAGATTGCTTCAGCATATACTGCAAAACTGTGGCGGACAGGGTCCCGCAGAGACGGTCAGCAGCTTAGAAGCCGCCAACAAACGCAGTCCCTACGATAATTAAAAGAATAAACAATACAACGATTAAAGCGAAAGAACTGATGCCGCCGTAACCGCCGCCGTTAGAGTATCCTGACATAAGGTTTCACCTCCCTATGAAGGATACTATAAGATATGCTGAACCGATCCATTTGGCAGGGATAATAGTGGACAAGAGAAAAAATGAACAATTCGGCTATATGAGGGTGATATAAAAAATAGCGGGCGCTGCCGCCCGCTATTTATGTACGATTAAGAGATCAGCACGCCCGCGAAAAATTCCTGGTATAATGCTTGAACGGCTTTTCTTTCTTCGGCTTCTTTTACGCCAAACATCATGCTCACTTCAGAAGATCCCTGATTGATCATTTCGATATTCACCTGTGCCTCTGATAATGCTTTGGCGGCTCTTGCCGTTGTACCGACATTGTGGCGCATCGCTTCCCCTACAACCATAATCAGGGCGAGATGATGCTCGACGATGACTTCATCGGCATGCAAATCCTCTTCGATCCGTTTGATGACGCTGCGTTCAGTGGCGGCATCCATTTGCCCCTGCCGTAAAATGATTGTCATGTCATCGATTCCCGATGGAACATGCTCATACGTCAAACCATGCTCCTCCAGGATGTGAAGGGCTCTGCGGCCAAAACCGATTTCTCTGTTCATGAGATACTTGCTGATATAAATGCTGCAAAAACCAGTGTCGCTGGCAATGCCGACGACAGGCCCGTTTGTGTTATCCCGCTTGCTGACGACGCGGGTGCCTTCGGATGAGGGGTTGTTCGTATTTTTGATCTGAACAGGAATCCCCGCTCTGAATGCCGGAATGAGCGCTTCATCATGAAACACTGAAAAACCCGCGTAGGACAGCTCCCGCATCTCTCTATATGTCAGCTCGCTGATTTCCTTTGGATTCTCAACGAAGGACGGATTGACAGAATACACAGCGTCTACGTCTGTAAAGTTTTCGTACAAATCGGCTTGTAGTCCGTTGGCAAGAATCGAACCGGTAATATCAGAACCGCTCCGTGAGAATGTGATCACATCGCCATCCTTGCTGAATCCGAAAAAACCGGGAAAAATGATGAGTCCGTCACGTTCCCGAAGACGATAGAGGTTTTGATAGGATTCAGGAAGAACTTGCGCGTTGCCGGGTTCATTTGTCACAAAGAGGCCGGCATCCTTCGGGTTTACATATTCCGCTTTGACGCCTTTATAGCGGAAATAAGCGGCAATCAGCTTGGCATTGTTATCCTCCCCGCTGGCCTTGACTGCGTCAAGGTATTGCTCGGGATTGCTTTTATCTCCTTCTAAAAGCGTAAACAGATCATTTCTGATTTTTTCGATAATGCTTTGCCCCAGCTGAAGCTCATTGGCGATGAGAGCGTACCGTTCAACAACAGCTTCCGCCAGTTCAGGTGCGCTGCCTGATGCCAAATATTGTTCTGCACATGCGATTAAGAGATCAGTCACTTTCGTATCCTCGGCATAGCGTTTTCCCGGAGCTGAAACGACTACAGCTTTCCGTGCCGGATCTGAGGTAACGATGTGAAACACCTTGTCAAGCTGGGCGCCTGAAGCAAGTGAGCTGCCTCCGAATTTAACGACCTTCATGTTTACATCTCCTAATGTTTAAAATTTTCACACAAATTTAGTATTTATTATCTCTCTTTCAGTACTGTAAATCAAGGGGGAATTTCTTTCTGGAGAGAACATTTGTATTTTTCACGAGGAATAATGTCAGGTCTGCTGACCGTATACCTGCGTTATAAAGAAAAATATGGTAAACAGCCTAACGTTTTGGGATGGAAAATGGTTAGAATGATTAGTAAAATGGATAAATGACTAGGTTAATATTTTTAAAGAATATTGACTAACCCTAGAAAAATGGTAATATGTAAATGATAATGATAATCAATTACTATATGGCCATATTGTTTTGAGTCCTTGCGGAGTAGGAGATACGTTCTTTTTGCTGTAAGGATGTAAGGAGGCAGCATGAAGCTACGTTACTTATTTATTCTACTTATCATATTAGCAGTCACATCTGTATTTATCGGTGTAGAAGATCTGTCGCCGCTTGATCTCTTCGATTTAAGCAAACAAGAGGCGTCAACGCTGTTTGCAAGCCGTTTGCCGCGATTGATCAGCATTGTCATCGCGGGATTAAGCATGAGCATCTGCGGTTTGATTATGCAGCAGATCAGCAGAAATAAATTCGTGTCACCGACGACGGCGGGCACGATGGATTGGGCGAGGCTCGGCATTTTAATTTCCTTGCTGCTGTTTACATCCGCCAGTCCTTTAATCAAAATGCTGGTCGCGTTTGTCTTTGCCCTTGCAGGAAATTTTCTGTTTATGAAAATCCTTGAAAGAATCAAGTTTAACGACACCATCTTTATTCCGCTTGTCGGTCTAATGCTCGGGAATATCGTCAGTTCAATCGCGACATTTATCGCATATAAATATGACTTGATCCAGAATGTGTCATCATGGCTGCAGGGAGACTTCTCTTTAGTCGTGAAAGGAAGATACGAGCTTCTTTATCTGAGTATTCCGCTCGTCATCATTGCCTATGTGTATGCGGATAAATTCACATTGGCCGGTATGGGTGAAAGCTTTTCTGTCAACCTCGGCCTGAAGTACAAACGGGTTGTGAACATCGGGCTCATTATCGTGTCCCTGATCACGTCCCTTGTTATTTTGACTGTCGGTATGCTGCCGTTTCTCGGTTTAATCATCCCGAATATTGTATCGATTTACAGAGGAGACAATCTGAAGAGCAGCCTGCCGCATACTGCGCTGTTGGGAGCGGTGTTTGTGCTGTTTTGCGATATACTGGGCAGAATCATTATCTTCCCTTATGAAATCTCGATTGGCCTGATGGTCGGAATCATCGGCAGCGGCATTTTCCTGTTTATGCTGTTAAGGAGAAAAGCCTATGCGTAACCAGATGAAAATAGCTTTGCTCGTTGGTTTAGCCATTGTATGTATTGGCTTGTTTTTGTTTTATGACTTAGGCAATTGGGATTACACCCTGCCGAGACGAATCAAAAAAGTCGCTGCCATTGTGCTGACGGGGGGAGCGATTGCGTTTTCGACCATGATCTTTCAAACGATTACGAACAACCGCATCCTGACGCCGAGCATTTTGGGCCTTGATTCTCTCTACATGCTGATTCAGACTGGCATTATCTTTTTGTTCGGTTCTGCGAATATGGTCATCATGAATAAAAACATCAACTTTATCATATCTGTTCTGCTGATGATCCTGTTTTCTCTTGTTTTGTATCAGATCATGTTCAAGGGTGAGGGGAGAAATATCTTTTTCCTTCTGCTTATCGGAATCGTGTTTGGCACGCTGTTCAGCAGCCTGTCTTCCTTTATGCAGATGCTGATTGATCCGAACGAGTTCCAAGTTGTGCAGGACAAGATGTTTGCCAGCTTTAACAATATCAATACGGATTTGTTATGGCTCGCGTTCATCATTTTCCTGCTGACAGGCGTTTATGTCTGGCGTTTTACAAAATTTTTTGATGTGCTGTCGCTCGGACGCGAGCACGCCGTGAATTTGGGCATTGACTACGACAAAGTGGTGAAGCAGATGCTGATCGTGGTTGCGATTTTGGTTTCTGTTTCAACAGCGCTAGTCGGGCCGATTATGTTTTTAGGCCTTCTGGTCGTCAACCTGGCGAGAGAATTCCTGAAAACCTATAAGCATTCATACTTAATCGCAGGCTCCGTTTTCATCAGCATCATTGCGCTGGTCGGAGGGCAGTTTGTGGTTGAGAAAGTGTTTACCTTCTCAACGACGCTGAGCGTCATTATTAATTTTGCCGGCGGGATTTATTTTATCTACTTGCTGTTAAAGGAGAATAAATCATGGTAGAGGTCAGAAATGTAAGCAAACAATATGGCGGGAAAGTTGTCCTTGAAGAGACGTCAGTCACGATTCAAAAGGGCAAAATCACCTCGTTTATCGGTCCTAACGGCGCCGGCAAAAGTACGCTGCTGTCTATCATGAGCCGCCTGATCAAAAAAGATTCCGGCGAGATTTACATAGACGGACAAGAGATTGGAGCATGTGACAGCAAAGAGCTTGCCAAGAAAATGAGCATTTTGAAGCAGGCGAACCAAATCAATATCAGGCTCACGATCAAAGACCTCGTCAGTTTTGGCAGGTTTCCGTACTCACAGGGCCGGCTGACAGAGGAAGACTGGGTTCATATCAACCAGGCGCTTAGCTATATGAAGCTGGAAGACATTCAAGACAAGTACTTGGATCAGCTGAGCGGCGGACAGTGCCAAAGGGCATTTATCGCCATGGTCATTGCCCAGGACACAGATTATATCTTTCTGGATGAGCCGCTGAACAATCTGGATATGAAACACTCAGTTGAAATTATGAAACTGCTGAAACGGCTGGTAGAGGAGCTTGGAAAAACGATCGTCATCGTCATTCACGATATCAATTTTGCTTCAGTCTATTCTGACTATATCGTCGCTTTGAAAAACGGCCGAATCGTTAAAGAAGGACCGCCTGAAGAAATGATAGAAACATCAGTGCTTGAGGAAATCTACGATATGACCATCCCAATTCAGACGATTGATAATCAAAGAATAGGTGTCTATTTTTCTTAATATATAGAAGAGGTGAAGAGCATGAAAAAGTTCGCATTACTATTCATCGCTTTGGTGACGGCAGTTGTGATTTCTGCATGCGGAAACCAAAGCACAAGCAGCAAAGGTTCTGATTCTAAGGAAGAACAAATCACGGTGAAACACCAGCTGGACAAAAACGGAACAAAAGTACCGAAGAGCCCTAAAAAAGTTGTCGTATTTGACTTTGGAAGCTTAGATACATTAGATAAACTTGGACTTGATGATAAAGTAGCGGGATTGCCGAAACAAGCCCTTCCTAAATATCTGTCCAAATTCAAGGATGACAAATATGCTGACGTCGGAAGCTTAAAAGAGCCAGACTTCGAGAAAGTGGCAGATTTAGACCCTGACTTGATCATTATTTCAGGAAGACAATCTGAGTCTTACAAAGAATTCTCTAAAATTGCGCCGACAATTTACCTTGGCGTAGACACAGCGAAGTATATGGAATCATTTAAGTCTGACGCAGAAACAATCGGTAAGATCTTCGATAAAGAAGATGAAGTGAAGGATGAACTCGCAAAAATCGATCATTCAATCGCAGATGTAAAGAAAACGGCTGAAAAGCTTAACAAAAACGGTCTTGTCATCATGGCGAACGACGGGAAGATCAGCGCATTCGGTCCTAAATCAAGATACGGCCTGATCCATGACGTGTTCGGCGTGACACCGGCTGATAAAAACATCAAAGCGTCTACTCACGGACAAAGCGTTTCTTACGAGTACATTTCAAAAACAAACCCGGATTACCTGTTTGTCATTGACCGCGGTACAGCGATCGGTGAAACATCATCTACTAAACAAGTCGTTGAAAATGATTATGTGAAAAATGTAAACGCAGTGAAAAATGATCATGTCGTCTACCTTGATTCTGCTACTTGGTACTTATCAGGAGGCGGTCTTGAGTCTATGGCACAAATGATCAAAGAAGTGAAAGACGGTTTAGAAAAGTAAAACCAAAAAGAGCCTCCGCTAAATAGCGGGGCTCTTTTTTTGTTAATCAGCGTGCCGGCTGCTGTTCGGCAGGGCGCTGAGGTTTCTTTAATGTGAATGAGAGAAGGAAGCCGACAAGTGCAATGACGGCAGCCACAATAAAAGCGGCATTCATGCCGTGCAGGGCGGCGTGCTTCACATTTGTCGTGCCTGCATGTGCCGCCTGGTTGCTCATCACGGAAACCAATAGTGCGGTTCCGATCGAGCCGCCGACTTGGCGAATCGTGTTGTTCATCGCAGTTCCGTGCGGAATCAAGTGGCGCGGCAGCGCGTTGATTCCGGCTGTTGTCACCGGCATCATGATCATGGCGGTGCCTAAGAGACGAACGGTGTATAAAACGACAATCCAAGCGAGTGACGTATGGTCAGTCAGCTGCATAAACGGCAGAGATGTCAGGAAGATGATGCAGAAACCGGCAATCGCCAGCCCTCTTCCGCCGACACGGTCAAAAATTCTGCCGATAATCGGCGACATAAAGCCCATCACAACGGCTCCCGGAAGGAGCATAAGCCCTGTATCAAAAGCTGTGACGTCTCTGACGTTTTGTGTATAAAGCGGCAGGATGGTTTCCGTACCGATCAATAATGCAAAGACAAGGGTTCCCAGCAGTGTTGTTAAGCTGAAAACACCAAACGTGAAGACGCGGAATTCCAGCATCGGTTTTTCAAGCTTCATTTGTCTTGTGATAAACAAGAGCAGCGCGATGACACCCACCAGCAGTGAAATCAAGACGGTTGAACTGGACCAGCCGTAAGAGCCGACGCTTGAGAATCCGTACAGAAGGCCGCCGAATCCAAATGTTGAAAGGATGACTGATAAAATATCAATCTGTGTTTTTCTTAAAGTCGTCACGTTTTTCATCAGGATGCTGGCAAGAATCAAATCAATCACAGCAAACGGAAGAATAATATAAAACAATGATCTCCAAGAGAAAGCTTCGACAGCCCATCCGGAAAGAGTCGGTCCGATCGCAGGCGCGAATGAGATGACCAATCCGACCATACCCATCGCCTGGCCGCGCTTTTCAATCGGAAAGATTGTCAGGAATACAGTCTGCATGAGCGGCATCATAATGCCGGCTCCAGCCGCTTGAATGATACGCGCTGTCAGCAGAACCGGGAAGTTCGGCGCGAACGCTCCGACGACTGTTCCGGCAGTGAAAATGCTCATTGCTGTGATGAGCAGCGCCCGGCTTGTGAATTTCTCAATTAAAAACGCGGTAATCGGAATTAAAATCCCGTTGGTTAACATAAATGATGTGGTCAGCCATTGTGCTTGATTGGCATCGACATTGAAATCCCTCATGATATGAGGAAGTGCGGTAATCAACAATGTCTGGTTCAAAATCGCCACAAACGCTCCGGCTAACAAAATGCCGACAATGACAGAACGGTTAAAAGGTTTTTGTTCAATACTTGTGTTCAATACATATCCCTTCTTTTCTCTAAGTAATTAACAGTGTTTTTAACATGGAAACGGGCTGTGTTAAAACACCGGTTTGTTCCAGATAGCCAATCAGTGATTTGAGTAAAAAAGCGCGGGGTTCTTCCTTCTTCGCTTCTTCCTCCAGCATAGCGGCTGCGGATGTCAGTTCATCTACGTCATAGTCCGCGGCGGACAGGGAAGAGATGCCTTTATGTAATTCCTTCAGGCTTTCCGATAATAGGACTGATTTATCCTTTGGCTTGTAGGAGGATGCTGAATGAATATAAAGCTCGATGGCTTCGGGCGGAAGAAGAGACTGGCGGGTTTCCCTGTTTTTGATAATCTGATTGAGGGTGCTGATGATAAACTCTGCGATCGGGTCAAGCTCAAGCGGTTTTTCCTCGATTTTGATCAGCATTAAAAACTCACGCATCATGCCGTGAAGAATGATAACCAAATCCCACACAAACGGGAGAATGGTTTCTCCATACGCCTGGATCAGCGAATCGCGGTGCCAGCAGATAATCGTCGATCTGGTCTGATGGATATGCTGTTTGACCCGGTCATTGTGCAGCTTGGGGTTTCCGTAGGTCAGCATATTGAAAAACTGCTGATTCCGCCTGAAGCCCTCCAGTTCCATTTTGACCTTTTGCGTCAAACGCTCCTCCGGTGTAAGTGCGGTATTTTCCTGAAGTCTTGAGGCCGCGGCCACCATTTGCTTCTGGTTAAATGACAGCAGCTCCAAAAGCAGATCTTCTTTAGATTGAAACAGCTTATATATCGAAGCTTTTGACATCTTACATTCTTCTGCGATCGCCTGCATGGAAACCGACGTAAAATCCTTTTCCGAAAAAAGCTTTCGCGCAGCTAACAAGATATCTGTTTTTTTATCAAGCATCTCATGGCTTCCTTCTTTCTTGAACATTAGAAAACCCATTGGTTCACAGAAAACCAATGAGTAACTATGAAAAAATTTTACCAAATAAACAAAATAGAAGTCAATGGATTTTAACCGGGTAAATGAAAGGCCTGCCGGAAAATCCGACAGGCCGAATAAGAGCTTATTTTTCAACTTTAAATCCTTGTTTTTCAAGCATTTCACGGATGTGCGGATAGTACAGGCGCTCATAGTAGGAAGCGATGCTCTGTGACCAGTTTCTTGTTTCTTTTCCGTTTGTCCGTTTATTCATGTATTCAGACATCTGTTCGTCGTATGCCTGAATGTGAGGCGTCAGCTCATCTTGATTCAAATAAGTTTCCTGATGATTGACAGCTTCCTGCGGCAAGCGCGGTTTTTTCGCTGAACGGTCGGCAGGATGCCCAATGACAAGGCCGGATAAAGGGAACACGTATTTTGGAAGCTCAAGCAGTTCGATCAGCTCTTGAGGGTTTCCGCGAACCGCACCGATCGGAACTGTGCCAAGTCCGAGTGACTCAGCCGCTGCTGTTGCTGTGCCGAGGGCAATACCAGCGTCTACTGCGCCGACAAGAACAGATTCCAATCCATTTGTGATTTCCATTTTGAAATCATGCAGATCTTCAAGCGCAATTTTGGCCCGGTTGAAATCTGCGCAGAACAGCAGGAAAACAGGAGCTTGATCGATCCATGGCTGGCCGCCTGCCAGCTCGGAGATTTTCTTTTTGCGCTCTTTATCCTGGACTGTGATCACAGTCACTTGCTGTCCGTTGATAGAAGAAGGGGCTGATTGCACCGCTTCAATGATTTGGTCCAATTGCTCCTGAGCTACAGGCTCATCTGTGTAGCTGCGAATCGAGCGGTGGTCTGTTAAAGATTTAATCACTTCATTCATATGAGACACCCTTCCTTTACTCGCTAAGCTCTGTGCGGACAACATCAAGAGGAGCGCTCAGCAGTTCTTTTCCTTTTGCGACAAACCCTTGGAAATGCGCAGTTTCGTTATGGAATTTCATTGCCGCTTCATCTTTCCATTTTTCAAGCATGACAAATGTATTTTCTTCGCCTACTTTTTCAAATAGGTCGTATTGCGCGTTGCCTTCCTCAGCTCTTGAATGCTGAACAAGTGATTGAGCCTCGCTCAAAAATTCCTCGCGTTTTTCTGGTTTTACTTTGATGTAAGCTTGTAATACGATCATTTAAATCTCCTCCGTTGTTATGCGAATTTATTGTTCGAATTTCATCGAACTAAATGTAACATGTATTCTAAATGAGGTAAAGGAAAAACCCTTATATAGTAAAATTGTCATTCTAATTGTTGTGTGATACATTTGTGTCATGAACATTCCAAACCATCCAGAAACAGAAACATTGCAGCTGACAAAGGTTCTTCATGCACTTAGTGATCCGCTTCGTTTAGAGCTCGTCAAGCAATTAGCTGAAGCAAAAGAAAAAACGTGCAGCACCTGTGCAGATGTGCAGGTTGCCAAATCGACTTTGTCGCATCATTTTAAAGTTTTGAGAGAATCAGGCATCGCTCAAGTTCGGATAGAAGGAAAGCGCCGGTATTATTCGCTTCGCGCTGAAGACCTTGAAAAGGCATTTCCGGGCCTGCTTGAAGCCGTGCTGAATGTAGACCAGGACCGCTGGTGAATCAATCCCCTGTAACGGGGATTTTTTTATGTCCGTAAACCGCTTTGAAAAGCCGCTGCACACCCTCCTGAATATCTTCTTCCTTCAGCCGTGCAAAGCCGATAATGAGAGCGGGCCTGCCCGTTTGCCGCTTGTTTTCCTTCAAGTTAAATCGGCTCATTCCGAATATTTCAAGCTGCAGACCGGCAGCATGTGACAGGATGTCTTGTTCGGTGCGCCTGGTATCAAATTCGGTAACAAAATGCAGCCCCGCATTTGCTCCTTTTACGGTAACCTCTCCGCTGAACTCTGCTTCTAAAGCGGTGATCAGGCGTTCTCTCTTTTCTTTATAATGCTGCTTCATTTTTTTTATATGCTTCTGATATTCACCAGACTCAATAAATTCCTGCAGGGTGAGCTGTGTAAGTGATGAGCAAGTCTGCAGATCATAGCCCCGCTGTTTATATGTCCTCAACAGCTCAGGCGGCAACACCATATAGCTGATCCGCAAGCCGGGGAGAAGGGACTTTGAAAAGGTTCCCATATAGATAACATTTTGAAAACGGTCGAGGCTTTGCAGCGCCGGAATACTGTCTACATCATATGTGAATTCACTATCATAATCGTCCTCAATGATATATCGGCGCGGCTCCTCGGCTGCCCAGTTCAGCAGCTGAATTCTTCTGGATACAGGCATAATCGTTCCGGATGGAAACTGATGCGATGGGGTGGTCACCAGCACATCTGGCTGCTGTCTGGTGATTTCAGCAATCGACATGCCCTTTTCATCCAGCATGATCGTCTTGACTTGTTTTCCGGCATTCTTCAAAAGCTGATACATGCGCCTGTAGCCTGGCTCCTCCATCGCATACACGGCTTCCTTGGGTAAAAGCTCAGTCAACAGCTGCATGAGCACCTGTGTGCCTGCCCCTATGATCATTTGTTCTGGCCTGCATTTTACACCCCTCGTCAGGGAAATGAGCCTGGTAATGGCCGCTCTCACTTCATATATCCCTTGCGGATGTGACATATCGCCGAGCGTGCGGTATGAGCGGGAGGCCGCTTTTTGCTCGCAGCGGAACCAGCTTTTGATCGGAAAATGGTCTGTATCGGAACTCATGTGTGAAAACGATATCCAATCGCTCTGGTCGATGTGAATCTCTTTTAGATCATCCGGCAGTGCAAATGGAGGGTGTTCCTCGGTGGAAAACATGTCTAGTTCCTCCACGAAGAAACCCTTTCGTTCAATGGCGTACAAATACCCTTCAGCCAGCAGCTGCTGATAGGCTGAATTCACTGAATTTACGCTTACCTTGAGATTTTCAGCCAGCTCCCGCTTGGAGGGAACCTTCGAGTGCGGCAGCAGATTGCGGCTGAGGATTTCTTTTTTCAGCTTTTGATAAATTTGCTGATAGATATAATCGGCTTGCTCTGAACGATCGAGTGTAATTGTGATATCCATTTTGTAGTTTCTCCTTCTGATACCATCAAAAAGTTATAATTGGTACTTTTCATCATACCAAAGAGAAGTCAGAATGATAAGAAAATACCGACAGGGGGATATTCATATGAGTCAAACAACAGCAAGCATCACAACTGCACAATGGCAGCAAAAACGGGATCAATTTGTGTCAAAAGGTGTGAGCAACGGCAACCGCAGTCTGGCGGTCAAAGGAGAAGGGGCCGAGCTGTACGATCTGGATGGCCGGAGATTTATTGATTTTGCAGGCGCCATCGGCACGTTAAATGTCGGACACTCGCATCCGAAGGTGGTTGAGGCTGTGAAGCGGCAGGCAGAGGAGCTGATTCATCCTGGCTTCAATGTCATGATGTACCCGTCTTATATCGAGTTAGCCGAAAAACTGTGCGGCATTGCACCGGGCAGCCATGAGAAAAAAGCGATTTTTCTTAACTCAGGGGCAGAAGCGGTCGAAAACGCTGTGAAAATCGCCAGAAAGTATACAAAGCGCCAAGGCGTTGTCTCGTTTACACGCGGGTTTCACGGGCGCACGAATATGACGATGAGCATGACAAGCAAGGTAAAACCTTATAAATTCGGTTTCGGGCCTTTTGCGCCAGAGGTTTATCAAGCGCCGTTCCCTTATTATTATCAGAAGCCGGCCGGCATGAGTGATGAAAGCTATGACGATATGGTCATTCAAGCATTCAATGAGTTCTTTATCGCTTCAGTGGCGCCTGAAACGGTGGCGTGTGTCGTGATGGAGCCAGTGCAGGGAGAAGGCGGGTTTATTATTCCTTCGAAACGGTTCGTACAGCACGTCGCTTCATTCTGCAAAGAACACGGCATTGTTTTTGTTGCTGATGAAATCCAAACCGGCTTTGCCAGAACTGGCACTTATTTCGCAATTGAGCACTTTGATGTAGTGCCCGATCTGATCACGGTTTCTAAATCGCTTGCGGCAGGCCTGCCATTAAGCGGTGTGATTGGGCGTGCGGAAATGCTTGATGCGGCAGCGCCAGGGGAGCTGGGCGGCACGTATGCCGGCAGCCCGCTCGGCTGCGCGGCGGCTTTGGCAGTCTTGGATATTATCGAAGAAGAAGGACTGAATGAGCGATCTGAAGAAATTGGCAAAATCATTGAAGACAAGGCGTATGAGTGGAAACAAGAATTCCCGTTCATCGGTGACATCCGCAGACTCGGGGCGATGGCCGCAATCGAAATCGTAAAGGATCCTGACACGCGTGAGCCTGATAAGGCAAAAGCAGCAGCGATCGCGGCCTATGCGAATCAAAACGGATTACTTTTGCTGACAGCGGGAATTAACGGTAATATCATCCGCTTTTTGACACCGCTCGTCATCTCAGACAGCCTATTAAATGAAGGGCTCAGCATCTTGGAGGCGGGCCTGCGAGCTTAATCATTGGAAAGAAAACGGCTGGGTCTGCTATCATTTTAAGTAATCATGAAAAGAAAGGAATGTTCAATATGCCAGATCAATTAACGGTCTACAACCCGGCTACGGGCGAGGAGATCAAAACGATTCCTCAGCAATCAGCCACAGAGGTAGAAGAAGCCATTGAACGTTCACATCAAGCGTTTAAAACGTGGTCTAAAACATCAGCGAACGAAAGAGCGTCTCTTTTGAAAAAATGGTATGAGCTGATTGTTGAACATAAAGAAGAGCTTGCAGATTTAATTACAAAGGAAAACGGAAAACCATACCAGGAAGCAGTCGGCGAAGTGCTTTACGGCGCAGGCTATATCGAATGGTTCGCAGAGGAAGCGAAGCGTGTGTACGGAAGAACGGTCCCGGCCCCGACAACGGGTAAACGAATTGTTGTCACACGCCAGCCGGTCGGCCCCGTTGCTGCTATCACGCCCTGGAATTTCCCGAATGCGATGATTACACGCAAAGCGGCGCCTGCTCTTGCCGCTGGCTGTACATTTATCATCAAGCCGGCGCCGGACACACCGCTGTCTGCTTATGAACTAGCGCGCCTCGCATATGAAGCGGGCATTCCGAAGGATGTTCTTCAGGTTGTAATCGGCGATGGAGAAGAAATCGGAAATGTGTTCACAAGCAGTCCGAAAATCCGCAAAATCACGTTCACAGGCTCAACACCTGTAGGGAAAATCCTTATGAAAAACAGCGCGGACACCGTGAAGCACGTCTCAATGGAACTCGGCGGACACGCCCCGCTGATCGTAGATGAAGATGCGGACATTGACCTTGCTGTTGAACAGGCGATGGCGTCCAAATACCGAAACGCCGGCCAAACCTGCGTATGTGCCAACCGCCTGATCGTTCATGAATCCATTAAAGATGAATTTGCTGCGAAACTGAGCGAGCAAGTGTCTAAGCTGAAAGTCGGAAATGGACTTGAGGAAGGCGTCAATGTCGGCCCGATTATCAACAAACGAGGCTTCGAAAAAATCGTCAGCCAAATTGATGATGCGGTTGAAAAAGGCGCGAAGGTTATTGCTGGGGGCACATATGACCGAAACGATGACAAAGGGTGCTACTTTGTGAATCCGACAGTGCTCACCAATGTCGATACGTCCATGAACATCATGCATGAGGAAACATTCGGCCCGGTCGCACCGATCGTCACGTTTTCTGATATTGATGAAGCGATTCAGCTTGCCAACGATACACCGTTTGGCTTGGCTGCTTACTTCTTCACAGAAAACTACCGCCGCGGCATCTATATTTCCGAGAATCTAGAGTATGGCATTATCGGCTGGAATGACGGCGGACCGTCAGCGGTTCAAGCGCCATTCGGAGGAATGAAAGAAAGCGGCATTGGCCGTGAAGGCGGTTCGGAAGGTATCGAGCCGTACCTTGAAACAAAATATTTGTCCATCGGTTTATAAAAGAATGCACGCTCCTGAGAGCTGCCGGATTTTCCGGCAGCTCTTTTTGTGTTCCGGCGAATAATCACAACAATTCCAGCCAAAATAACAGCAAATACATTTTGAAAGAAGGTTCCCCAACAATGGATTTATTATTGGCTCTTCTCCCGGCTTTGTTTTGGGGGAGCATTGTTCTCTTCAATGTGAAATTAGGCGGCGGGCCGTACAGCCAGACACTGGGAACGACGATCGGGGCACTCATTGTTTCTATCGTTATTTACTTTTTTGTTCAGCCCGTTCTGTCACTTCGCATTTTTATTGTTGGAATCGTATCCGGCTTATTTTGGTCACTTGGACAGGCCAACCAGCTGAAAAGCATTCAATTGATGGGCGTGTCGAAAACAATGCCGATATCCACAGGAATGCAGCTCGTTTCCACCTCGCTTTTCGGTGTGATCGTGTTTCGTGAATGGTCAACACCGATTGCGATTACGCTTGGCGTTCTCGCTTTGATCTTTATCATTGTGGGAATCATTCTCACGTCCTTGGAAGATAAGAATGATAAAAAAGAGGGCGAGCCAAGCAATTTGAAAAAGGGCATTTTGATTCTCCTTGTTTCGACTCTTGGTTATTTGGTTTATGTAGTCGTGGCTAGATTATTCAATGTGTCCGGCTGGTCCGCGCTGCTGCCACAGGCAATTGGCATGGTGGTCGGGGGGTTAGTTTTAACCTATAGACACAAACCCTTTAACAAGTATGCGATCAGAAATATTCTCCCAGGCTTAATCTGGGCAGGCGGAAATATGTTTTTGTTTATTTCTCAGCCGCGAGTCGGCGTTGCAACGAGCTTTTCCCTTTCACAAATGGGAATTGTCATTTCTACGCTCGGCGGTATTTTCATCCTGCGTGAAAAGAAAACGAAACGCCAGCTTATAGCAATTGCGATCGGGATTATCCTGATTATTGCCGCCGCTGTATTCTTAGGAATCGCCAAAACAAATTCATAACAAATGGAGGAGGATGTATATGTATCCGGATTTAAAAGGAAAAGTCGTCGCTATTACAGGAGCTGCTTCAGGGCTCGGAAAGGCAATAGCCATTCGCTTCGGCAAGGAGCAGGCAAAAGTGGTTATCAACTATTATAGTGATAAACAAGATCCGAACGAGGTGAAAGAAGAGGTCATCAAGGCGGGCGGTGAAGCTGTTGTCGTCCAAGGAGATGTCACGAAAGAGGAAGATGTAAAAAATATCGTGCAAACGGCAATTAAAGAGTTCGGCACACTCGATATTATGATTAATAATGCCGGCCTTGAAAATCCTGTGCCATCTCACGAAATGCCGCTTAAGGATTGGGATAAAGTCATCGGCACGAACTTAACAGGTGCCTTTTTAGGAAGCCGTGAAGCGATTAAATATTTCGTAGAAAACGATATCAAGGGCAATGTCATCAACATGTCCAGCGTGCATGAAAGGATTCCGTGGCCGTTATTTGTCCACTATGCAGCTAGTAAAGGCGGAATTAAGCTGATGTCTGAAACGTTGGCTTTGGAATACGCGCCGAAGGGCATTCGCGTCAACAATATCGGGCCAGGTGCGATCAACACGCCAATCAATGCTGAAAAATTCGCTGACCCTAAACAGAAAGCAGATGTAGAAAGCATGATTCCGATGGGCTATATCGGCGAACCGGAGGAAATCGCAGCAGTAGCGGTGTGGCTTGCTTCGAAGGAATCCAGCTACGTCACAGGCATTACGCTGTTTGCAGACGGGGGAATGACGAAATATCCTTCCTTCCAGGCAGGCCGCGGTTAAACATAAAAAGCGACCCAGACATGACATCTGGATCGCTTTCTTTATTAGGCGCGTTTTTTCTTAACAAGCGCTGCTACAGATAAAATAATGGCAGCCGCAGACAGCACAATCGCTGTAATGTCTAGAGCTGAAGAACCTGAGTTTTCGGAATCGTCTTCTGTCTTCGTGGCGCCGTGCTCATCTGTTACTTGTTTTGCAGACGTGATGTTTGTAATGGAATGAGGTGTATCGGCATCCTCGTCACCTGTCCACTCAACAATGCTGCCGTCTTTGTAATATTGGTATGCGTCCCATGCAGCTTCCTCCGCTTTGTCAGGGTTTTTGGCAACAAAGGTAAACTGCTGGAACTGTCCTTCCTGAATGCCTCCGTCAGTCGCCTCCCATGTCACGGACACTGATTTGTCATCATGTTTTTGAGTGGAAACCTTCCAGCCCGGAATTGGCTCATATTGCTGGAATTCAACATCCTTCGGCATTTTGAGGACAACCTTCGTTGTCGGCAGATTTTTCTCAGAAGGAACCTTCATTGTATACGTTTCCCAAGAGCCTGCAGCAGACTCAGCCGGTTTTACAGAAACATGCGCGCTGGCAGGGGCCGTAAAGAATAAGAGGGAGCCGACAATAGCCGGACATAGTGTCAATGCGATTTTTTTCAACAACGTAAACACTCCTTAATTGGTCTTTGTAAACATGATATTGATTTCGTTAAAGTCGCCGGTCAGGCCGTGGACTTTGATCTTCCAGTTTCCTTTTTCATTAATCGACAGGTTTTGATCCTGGAAGACGCCTTTTGTTTTTTCTTTTAATGTAAAGGTGCTTTTGTTTTCGCTGCCTGACAGGCCTGTTTTATAAACGGTTAACGTGATTTGCTGGATGTTTTTCACGGGATCTCCGTTATGGTCGGTGACCCGCAGCTCAAAAACATTTTTTCCGGGCTGGTTTGGGCTGATGCTGAGAGAAACGCTTTGTCCGTTCTCAATCGCTTTGGTTTGGTAGAACGGTTCCGGCGCCGGCTCAGGCGGGCTTGGCAGGCTTGTAAACACGGCCGCTGTGATCAATACAGCGATGCCGATTGCCCACTCCGCTTTCAACGTTCGGCTGATTCCTGTGCGGCGCTGCTTTCTGGTAAGCAGAAAATGAATCGCACCTAAGACCAGCATGAAAACAAACAGCCCGCTTTTCACTAAAAGAGCTTGGCCGTACGCTGTATGGAACAGTGAATCCATTGAACGAATGATGAAAAATCCATTGAGCAAGCCTGAAAACAAAATGACGCCGACTGCAGTGAGCGCCCATGGAGAGAACCGTCTGACCGTCTCCCACGCGAGCGTTTTGTCAGGCTGCCTCCATTCTTTTGAGAGCAGCAAAACGAGTGCCGCTATTCCGCCGACCCAGATGGAAGCGGAAGTTAAATGAAGGAAATCCATCAAAATGCCGACCGTTTTTTCTTCAACGACAGCAGCATGCCCGGTAAACGCCTTGGCGAGAAGGAGACCGAAAAAGAAAATGAGCGGCGCTGTCCAATAGCCAAAGGATGAAAAGCGGTTTTTCCGTATCGCAGGGATTACAGACAGTGCGAGCAGCACGAACAGCGCGGCCTGTATGATCCAAATGGAGCCGCCTGCTGTCTCAAACAGTGTTTCTCTGATGTAGCCAGGCTGGAGTGCGCTGCCCCAGCCGCCGCCTGCGTTCGCTTTTGTCTGAATCGGAAGCTGAAGCAAAAGCGCCAGCCCCAGTGCTGCGATCGAGCCGGTCAGGATACGTCTCGTCCGTTTGACGAGCTGTTCTGATTTCCCTTTATACCAGAAAAGATGGAAGAAAACCGTTCCGATAAACAGAGATAAGGCTGTATACAGAATCGCGCGATCTGCTGCTGTTCCCGGATTCAGCGCTGAATCGGCTGCTTTTTGGCTGCTGAATCCGCCATCCGCTTTCCCGATACTGAACGGGATGACGCCGGAAACAGGATGCCCGTCCGCGGATACGGCATTCCATTCCGCTCTGTACACATCATGAGGCAGATTCTTTTTCAGCTTCACTGTCATGATGTGATGATTATCTTTTTTGATTTCAGTCTTGTCCGTATCCACACGGTCGCCGTTTGAATTATAGACTTTAATGTAATGAAACCCTTCTTCAACCGGTTCATTAAATTCGATTTCCACCTGTGCAGGGGCGCTTTTTAATTCGCTGTTTTCCCCAGGTGAAGATTTGACAATATAGGCGTGAGCAAGGCTTGTTTTCGGCAGGAAAACAAGAAAAAGCAGAAGGATGATCCACCATCTGTTTCGCTTCATCACTCAGACACCACCTTCCGCTGTATGTGTTGTGTCATTTCTTGGTGCAGGTGCAACGTTTCTTTCGGTCTTGAAGCATGTCTTCCAGCGCTTGGTCGAAAGTGCGGACGGCTCCGCCGAATCCTTTTTGAAATCGTTCGGCATGGTCAAGTGTTGCAAACGGAATGGCCTGCGGCTGGCAGCAGTGCAGGTTTAATTCAGCATTTACGACGAAATAAGCCGAACCGGCACTGACGGTTGTCTGTAACAGAAAATCTCTGCAAATCAAGTGTGAAACCTCTTCCGTTTTATCCGCGTAACGCAAAAACGCGCAATGTGCGCAGCATAGCTGTTCAATGTCTTGGTTTACCGTAATCAGCTGAACCGAATGAGCTTGATTGACGGGCTTCAAGCAATAGCTGCACATATGATCCGCTTGAGGTGTTCGGGCGGGGAGCGTGATGCCGCCGGCCGTTTTAATGACCTGATTTGACTGAACCAGCTGATTGACATCTCTGTATACCGTCATTTCCGAAACGCCAAACCTTGCGCTGATGTCAGAAATTCTGAGCGCGCCTTCTTCTTTCAGCCACTTCAGTATGTGTTGCTGTCTATTAATCGGAAGCATTCATACACCCTCTTCATTAAGATCTATTTAAGCGTAGAGGATTTTAGAGACAGAGACAAGTAAGCTGATGATAAAAAATGTGAAAATGTGTTGAACAGCAACAAAACGAAACAGAAGGGACTCTGGTATAATAGACATATGGAATAGAAAGTGAGGAATACCCTATGAAAGAAACACCATGCCCGAACTGCGGCAAACCTTTGACAGGCGACATGGTCAGATCATCAAATGTGCCTTGTCAATTTCGCTGCGGACACTGCCGGGAACGGCTTTATGAATATAAAGTATCAGCTCCGATTATGCTGGTATCATTAGCTGCCATTGTGCTGCTCATTTATCTTTTGCTGCTCCTCCGCAATGCGGCAAGTTCAATGCTGCCGGCTGTACAGCACGTGCCAATGGCTGTTTTTGCGCTTGTGTGCGCCTATCCCGTTTTTATTGTGAGTGAGCGAATGATCGCAAAGTACGTGATTCAAAACGGTAATATTATTTATAGAGGAAAGAGAAAAGGCTCCTGAAACCAGGAGCCTTTTTATTTTTAAAAAATTGTCACAGTCATGTGCCAAAGTCCTCTTTACTTTCAATTGTATAGGGACTGTAAGCGTTTTAACATAGAGTCAAAGGGAAGCATCATTCTCTGAACATATTTTTGTATCTTACAGCGACAAACAAAACAGGGAGGGTTTATATATGCAGCAGCAAGAACAGCAGCAAGGCGGCATGAAAGTGAAAGTGCAGCGCTTTGGGAGTTATTTGAGCGGAATGATCATGCCGAATATCGGCGCGTTTATCGCGTGGGGTATTATTACCGCGCTGTTTATTCCGGCAGGATGGTTTCCGAATGAACAGCTGAACACGCTGGTCAGCCCGATGATTACGTATTTATTGCCGCTTTTGATAGCGTATACAGGCGGAAAAATGATCTACGACCACCGCGGCGGAGTTGTCGGAGCGACAGCGGCAATTGGGGTGATTGTCGGATCGGATATTCCAATGTTTTTAGGCGCAATGATTATGGGTCCGCTTGGCGGATACCTCATTAAACAGACTGATAAATTATTTAAGGATAAAGTCAAACAAGGCTTTGAAATGCTGATCAACAACTTTACGGCAGGGATTGTCGGTGCGGCTTTAACGATTCTCGCGTTTTACGCCATCGGCCCGGTTGTCCTGACGCTAAATAAATTGCTGGCGGCTGGTGTGGAAGTCATTGTACACGCTAATTTACTGCCGGTAGCCAGTGTTTTTGTAGAACCGGCGAAAGTGTTGTTCCTCAACAACGCCATTAACCACGGAATCTTAAGCCCGATCGGAATCGAGCAAGCATCCCAAACAGGAAAATCAATTCTGTTTTTAGTAGAAGCAAACCCTGGACCGGGGCTCGGCATTTTGCTGGCGTACATGTTCTTTGGCAAAGGATCTTCAAAATCAACGGCTCCCGGTGCGGCGATCATCCATTTCTTCGGCGGGATTCACGAGATTTACTTCCCGTACATTCTGATGAAACCGGCCCTGATTCTCGCAGCCATTGCCGGCGGAGCAAGCGGACTCTTAACGTTTACGATCTTTAATGCCGGACTTGTCGCGGCAGCGTCACCGGGAAGCATTATCGCATTGATGGCAATGACGCCAAGAGGAGGCTATTTCGGCGTATTGGCGGGTGTATTGGTCGCTGCAGCTGTATCGTTCATCGTTTCAGCAGTGATCCTGAAATCCTCAAAAGCTAGTGAAGAAGACCTGGCTGCCGCAACAGAAAAAATGCAGTCCATGAAGGGGAAGAAAAGCCAAGCAGCAGCTGCTTTAGAAGCGGAACAAGCCAAAGCAGAAGAAGCGTCTGAACTGTCTCCTGAAAGCGTGAACAAAATTATCTTTGCATGTGATGCGGGAATGGGATCAAGTGCCATGGGGGCATCCATCTTAAGAAACAAAGTGAAAAAAGCGGAGCTTGACATCAGTGTGACCAACACGGCCATTAACAATCTGCCAAGCGATGCGGATATTGTCATCACCCACAAAGATTTAACAGACCGCGCGAAAGCAAAGCTGCCGAACGCGACGCACATATCAGTGGATAACTTCTTAAACAGCCCGAAATACGATGAGCTGATTGAAAAGCTGAAAAAGTAATCTTATAGAAAGAGAGTGATACTCATGCAAGTACTCGCAAAGGAAAATATTAAACTCAATCAAACGGTATCATCAAAAGAAGAGGCCATCAAATTGGCAGGCCAGACGCTGATTGACAACGGCTACGTGACAGAGGATTACATTAGCAAAATGTTTGAACGTGAAGAAACGTCTTCTACGTTTATGGGGAATTTCATTGCCATTCCACACGGCACAGAAGAAGCGAAAAGCGAGGTGCTTCACTCTGGAATTTCAATCATACAAATTCCAGAGGGCGTTGAGTACGGAGAAGGCAACACGGCAAAAGTGGTATTCGGCATTGCGGGCAAAAATAATGAGCATTTAGACATTTTGTCTAATATCGCCATTATCTGCTCAGAAGAAGAAAACATTGAACGCCTGATCTCCGCTAAAAGCGAAGAAGATTTGATTGCTATTTTCAACGAGGTGAACTGACATGATCGCCTTACATTTCGGTGCGGGGAATATTGGGAGAGGGTTTATCGGCGCGCTGCTTCACCACTCCGGCTATGATGTGGTGTTTGCAGATGTAAACGACACGATGGTCAGCCTCCTCAACGAAAAAAAAGAATACACAGTAGAACTGGCAGAAGAGGGACGTTCATCAGAGGTCATTGGCCCGGTCAGCGCGATTAACAGCGGCAGTCAGCCCGAAGAGCTGTACCGGCTGATGAATGAGGCGGCGCTCATCACAACAGCTGTCGGCCCGAATGTGCTGAAGCTGATTGCTCCATCTATCGCAGAAGGTTTAAGACGGAGAAACACTGCAAACACACTGAATATCATTGCCTGCGAAAATATGATTGGCGGCAGCAGCTTCTTAAAGAAAGAGATATACAGCCATTTAACGGAAGCAGAGCAGAAATCCGTCAGTGAAACGGTAGGTTTTCCGAATTCTGCCGTTGACCGGATCGTCCCGATTCAGCATCATGAGGACCCGCTGAAAGTATCGGTTGAACCATTTTTCGAATGGGTCATTGATGAATCAGGCTTTAAAGGGAAAACACCAGTCATAAACGGCGCACTGTTTGTTGATGATTTAACGCCGTACATCGAACGGAAGCTGTTTACGGTCAATACCGGACACGCGGTGACAGCGTATGTCGGCTATCAGCGCGGACTCAAGACAGTCAAAGAAGCAATCGATCATCCGGAAATCCGCCGTGTCGTTCATTCGGCGCTGCTTGAAACTGGTGACTATCTCGTCAAATCGCATGGCTTTAAGCAAACTGAACACGAACAATATATCAAAAAAATCATCGGTCGCTTTGAAAATCCTTTCATTTCGGACGATGTGACCCGCGTAGCGAGGTCACCTCTCAGAAAACTGGGAGAAAATGATAGACTTGTAGGCCCGGCAAAGAAAATAAAAGAACCGAATGCACTGGCGGAAGGAATTGCCGCAGCACTGCGCTTCGATTTCACCGGTGACCCTGAAGCGGTTGAACTGCAAGCGCTGATCGAAGAAAAAGGATACAGCGGCGTACTTCAAGAGGTGTGCGGCATTCAGTCCCATGAACCGTTGCACGCCATCATTTTAAAGAAACTTAATCAATAACCGACCACCCGTGACACCATGTCACGGGCTTTTTTTACTATCTCGCAATCTAGTATAATAGAAAGCGCTTACGAAAACAGGGGAAGGAGAATGACGATGAAACAATTCGAGATTGCGGCAATACCGGGAGACGGAGTAGGAAAAGAGGTTGTAGCGGCTGCTGAGAAAGTGCTTCATACAGCCGCTGAGGTACACGGAGGTTTGTCATTCTCATTCACGGCTTTTCCATGGAGCTGTGATTATTACTTGGAGCACGGCAAAATGATGCCCGAAGATGGAATACATACGCTTACTCAATTTGAAGCGGTTTTTTTGGGAGCCGTCGGAAATCCGAAGCTGGTTCCCGATCATATATCGTTATGGGGACTGCTGCTGAAAATCCGGAGGGAGCTTGAACTTTCCATTAATATGAGACCCGCCAAACAAATGGCAGGCATTACGTCGCCGCTTCTGCATCCAAATGATTTTGACTTCGTGGTGATTCGCGAGAACAGTGAAGGTGAATACAGTGAAGTCGGCGGGCGCATTCACAGAGGCGATGACGAAATCGCCATCCAGAATGCCGTGTTTACGAGAAAAGCGACAGAACGTGTCATGCGCTTTGCCTTCGAATTGGCAAAAAAACGGCGCAGCCATGTGACAAGCGCCACAAAGTCTAACGGCATTTATCACGCGATGCCGTTTTGGGATGAAGTCTTTCAGCAGACAGCCGCTGATTATAGCGGAATCGAAACATCATCTCAGCATATTGATGCGCTGGCCGCTTTTTTTGTGACGCGTCCGGAAACGTTTGATGTCATTGTGGCGAGCAACTTGTTCGGTGATATTTTAACCGACATCAGCTCAAGCCTGATGGGAAGCATCGGCATTGCGCCTTCTGCGAACATCAATCCATCCGGCAAATATCCGTCCATGTTTGAACCGGTTCACGGCTCAGCTCCTGACATTGCCGGACAGGGCCTTGCCGATCCGATCGGCCAGATTTGGACAGCGAAGCTGATGCTCGACCACTTCGGAGAGGAAGAATTGGGGGCGAAAATTCTGGATGTAATGGAGCAAGTGACTGCCGACGGCATCAAAACACGCGACATTGGGGGACAAAGCACAACGGCTGAGGTCACTGATGAAATCTGTTCGCGCTTAAGAAAGCTCTGATGAATCAGGCCGGGGCAGATGGCTGCCCCGGCCTGTCCATTTCCTTACGAAAATTTCCACGAAAGTCTAACCAAGCAGATCCAAATGCTGTATAATAATTTGGAATTCTTAGGAAAGCATCGGGTGAAGGAAGTTGAATGCAAAAACAATCACGTTAAAGAAAAAAAGAAAAATCAAAACGATCGTTGTACTCAGTATCATTATGATCGCAGCTCTCATTTTTACGATCAGATTGGTGTTTTACAAGCCTTTTCTTATTGAAGGATCATCAATGGCCCCAACGCTTAAAGACTCAGAAAGAATTCTGGTTGATAAAGCAGTCAAATGGACTGGCGGGTTTCACAGAGGAGACATCATAGTCATTCATGACAAAAAGAGCGGCCGCTCATTTGTCAAACGTTTAATCGGTTTGCCTGGTGACAGCATTAAAATGAAAAATGATCAGCTATACATAAATGATAAAAAGGTGGAAGAACCATACTTAAAGGAATATAAACAGGAGGTCAAAGAGTCGGGTGTAACCTTAACAGGTGACTTCGAAGTTGAGGTTCCTTCCGGTAAATATTTTGTGATGGGAGATAACCGTCTCAATTCACTGGATAGCAGAAACGGAATGGGCATGCCTTCTGAGGACGATATCATCGGTACTGAATCTCTCGTCTTTTATCCATTCGGTGAGATGAGACAGGCAAAATAAAATGCAATGCAAAAAGAACATGGAACATGACGGCACCGATAATAAAGCGCCGTGCACGTTTAAAAAAATGATGATGAAACGGTGCGGAGCCGGCTTTCCGCCCCGTTTTTTATGATAGAAAGCGTTTTGAAGAAAAGGGCCCTGTTGAAATAAACAGAATCAGGATTGGCGAAGCCGTGAAGCGCATCGAATTGGTAAATCTCAAGATGGGTATGCTGTTTTTCCCGCAGTTTTTTGATAAGAAGCGCTACGTCAAACGACGGCTCATAATTAGGGAAAAACAATAGGACCGGGCAGGCTGGCACGTGATGAAGAGAGTCGCGTATCCGGGAACCGTAATAACAAACCGATCCGCTCACCTCAGGCATACTGCTGCATTTCCATGCGATAGTAGCCCCCACGCTGAATCCAATCACAAAGATGTGCCGTCCGGCGTTTTGCCTGATCACATTCTGGATGATGGTTTCTCCCGTTTTCAGCCTTTCGTGTTTTGTAAATTGTTCGTATGCCGTTTTTTCTTCTTTCAGTGTGTAGACTTCATCCTCGCCGAGCAGGTTGGGCGTCAACACATCATATCCAGCCATTTTGATCAGCCGGCCCATCTTTTTCATATGGCTGTTTACACCATATATTTCGTGTACGAGAATGACAAGCGGTTTTGGGAACATAACGGCCTCCTTTTGTGTTTTTTCCATTATATCCTATCGTTTCACTTTAGGCTGAGATATAATGGTCAAAAAAAGGAGATATAAAATGAACTCATTATCTTTGCCTCACCGCTATCCATTTTTGTTTATTGATGGCGTGACGGATAGCGAGCCCGGCAAACATGCGGCAGCTTATAAGCTGATTAGTGAGAACGACTGGTTTATCACTGATACGCAAACAGAAATGCCGTTTTCACTTGTGATTGAAGCGCTTGCGCAAACCGCGGCTTTTACAGGAATTACAGATAAGAACAGCTTGGGATTATTGTCTTCGGTGAAGAAAGCGGAAAAGCTGGGAGAAGCTGTGCCCGGTGACCGGCTTGATCTTACGTTTGAAGTCACGCGCAATCGGCGCGGATTTGTGTTCGGACATGCCAAGGCATCAGTTGGAGAGCAGCCTGTTGCTGAAGCTGAAATCGGCATCTATATTGAAAAATGAAAAAAACCCTTCACAACATTTTGTGAGGGGTTCTATTTTGTGTCGTAATCCCGTTCGCTTTGAGAGTTATCTCTTTGCTGGCGTTTGTGTTTTTCATCATTCATATTTTCCTTCAGCTCTTCATTAGGAATCGGATCGGTTAAGTCGTTGTGCTCGGGGTTTTCATTTGGTTTGTTTTGCTGTTTTTTTTCTGTCATGTTTGATCACCTCACCGTTTGTTTTCCTCTTATCCATTCTCCTCAAACATAGGAAATCGCTTTTTTGTCCCGCTGGGTATAATGTATTAGAATAGAGAGAAGCACAACAAAAAGATAAAGAGAGGTACATATATGTCTGTTCAAAGAGAAGATGTAGATATCAAGCTGATCGCAATTGATATGGATGGTACACTGCTGAACGACGAGCAGCTGATCTCGGATGAAAACCGCAAAGCCATTCGTGAAGCGGAGGATAAAGGTGTGTATGTGGTGATCAGCACGGGCCGGACGCTGATGACGTGCAGGGAGCTGGCGGAATCGCTAAAGCTGTCATCCTTTCTAATCACGGCAAACGGCAGTGAAATTTGGGATTCGAATTTTAATTTGGTGGAACGGAAGCTGCTTCATACGGACCATATTCAAATGATGTGGGATTTGCGGAATAAGCACAACACTAATTTCTGGGCTTCTACGGTGAATAAAGTATGGAGAGGCGAGTTTCCGGAAAACATTACGGATCATGAATGGCTCAAATTCGGCTTTGACATCGAGGATGACGATATCCGAAACGAAGTGCTTGAGGAGCTGAGAAAAAACAAAGAGCTCGAAATCACAAATTCAAGTCCGACAAACATTGAAGTCAACGCGCTTGGCATCAACAAAGCTGCAGCCCTTGCCAAGGTTACGGAAAAACTCGGCTTTACAATGGAGAATGTGATGGCGATGGGCGACAGCCTTAATGACATTGCGATGATCAAAGAAGCGGGTCTTGGCGTTGCAATGGGCAATGCGCAAGACATCGTAAAAGAAACGGCTGATTATATCACGGATACAAATATTGAGGATGGTGTCGCTAAAGCGATTCGCCATTGGGTACTATAAAAAAAGAGAGTCCTAAGATGGACTCTCTTTTTTAGTTTGGCAGGTTTTATTCTGGGACCATGGTAGGTTTTCTGACAAAAGTATTTCACAAACTGATATGATTCACTTATAATGAAATAAAGTTCAAAAATTCGGAATAGTCGTTCCGAATTTCGGGACAATAAATGACATAAAGCATATCGTTTGCTTTGGCAGGAGGGATTCTGTGTTTCAGATTGATTTAAACTGTGATTTAGGAGAAAGCTTCGGAGCCTACAAGATAGGTCTTGACCAAGATATTTTAGAGTATGTGACATCAGCGAATATCGCATGCGGATTTCATGCAGGAGATCCTAGTGTTATGCGAAAAACCGTCGCGCTTGCAGCAGAAAGAGGCGTGAAAATGGGTGCGCATCCGGGCTTGCCGGATTTACTCGGTTTTGGGCGCCGCAATATGGCGATTTCTCCTGAGGAAGCGTATGATCTTGTCGTTTATCAAATTGGCGCGCTCTCTGGCTTTCTAAAAGCAGAGGGACTTCACATGCAGCACGTCAAGCCGCATGGCGCTTTATACAATATGGCGGCAGTCGATCAAAAACTGTCGGATGCTATCGCGAAAGCTGTCTATAAGGTTGATCCCGGCCTGATTCTTTTCGGTCTTGCTGAGAGCGAGCTTGTAAAAGCGGGAGAACGGATCGGACTTCAGACCGCAAATGAAGTGTTCGCCGACAGAACATACCAATCGGACGGCACGCTGACACCGCGCTCCCAGCCGGACGCACTCATTGAAAGTGATGATGCCGCCGTCACCCAGGTCATCAAAATGGTGAAAGAAGGGGCGGTCAAATCTCAGCAAGGACATGATGTGTCATTAAAAGCAGATACAGTCTGCATTCATGGAGATGGAGCCCATGCGCTGACATTTGCGCAAAAAATCAGAAAACAGCTCAAAGCGGCTGGAATTGAAGTGACAGCTATTTCAGAACAGAGGTCAACATAAAGGAGGAACAATAGATGGAGCAGCAGAAAAAGACAGCAGGAAAAAAAGCGGGCAGCTGGTCATTGCTGATGGGCGCCGCCTTTTTAATGGCGACATCAGCAATCGGACCGGGTTTCCTCACCCAAACCGCAACATTCACAAACACACTCGCAGCAAGCTTCGGTTTTGTCATCTTAATCTCTATTATTTTAGATATTTTCGCCCAAACCAATGTGTGGCGCATCATCGCAGTTTCTGGAAAACGAGGTCAGGAAATTGCGAATATGGTGCTTCCCGGACTGGGATATTTCATCGCCATTCTCGTCGTGCTTGGCGGACTAGCTTTTAATATTGGGAATATCGGAGGGGCCGGGCTGGGACTTCAGGTGCTGTTCGGCATTACACCTGAAACAGGCGCTTTAATCAGTGCTGTTATCGCCATTTTGATTTTTGTCATCAAGGAAGCAGGAAAAGCGATGGACCGTTTTACGCAAATCGCGGGGTTCGTGATGATTATTTTAACGGTCTACGTTGCGGCGACGACAGCTCCTCCGGTCGGACAGGCAGTCGCAAATACATTCGTCCCGGAACACATCAGCATATTTGCCATTGTCACCCTAGTGGGCGGAACCGTCGGCGGTTATATCACATTTGCCGGGGGACACCGTTTGCTTGATGCCGGAATTAAAGGGAAGGAATCCATTCCGCAGGTGACAAAAAGCTCGGTTGTCGGCATTTTAATTACATCTGTCATGCGTATCGCTCTTTTTCTTGCGGTTCTAGGCGTTGTATCGAAAGGCCTGCACATCGATGAAAGCAACCCGGCGGCTTCTGTCTTCAAGCTGGCTGCTGGAAATGTCGGTTATAAAATTTTCGGATTGATCATGTGGTCTGCGGCGATTACGTCTGTTATTGGAGCAGCCTATACATCTGTTTCATTTTTCAAGACCTTTTCTCCAAAAATTGAAAAGAATTCACGCGGTATTATTATCGGATTTATTGTGGTTTCTACGTTAGCTTTTGTCACAATCGGCCAGCCTGCGAAGATCCTCGTCCTTGTCGGTTCACTGAACGGCTTAATTCTGCCGATTGCGCTCGGAACGCTGCTTGTTGCCGCCTACAAGAAAAACATTGTCGGTGATTATAAGCATCCGCTTTGGCTGACAAGCACAGGCGCGCTTGTAGTGATTGTAATGGCAGTTATGGGAATCTACACGTTAATTACACAACTTCCTCAATTGTGGAGCTGATATAAGTGGAGCAATTAAACAAAATGGCGCCAAAGGATGTACGCGCCCTGATACGAGAGGGGAAAATAAACGGGCCGACCGCAGGCATGTCCGGCGGCTACGCCCAAGCGAATCTTGTGGTTTTGAAAAAGGACCTTGCGTTTGATTTTCTGCTGTTTTGCCAGCGAAATCAAAAGCCCTGCCCCGTGCTGGATGTGACTGAAGCAGGTTCGCCTGTGCCGTCTCTGGCTGCGCCGGATGCTGATATCAGAACGGACTTTCCGAAATACCGTATTTACAGGCACGGTATCCTAACGGAAGAAGTATCTGATATTACGCCATACTGGGAGGACGATTTTGTCGGCTTTCTGATCGGATGCAGTTTCTCCTTTGAACAGGCACTGATCAATAATGGGATAGCTGTCCGGCATATTGATGAGGGGACAAACGTCTCGATGTATAAAACGAATATCGATTGTGTTCCGGCGGGGGCGTTTCACGGACAGATGGTTGTCAGCATGAGGCCGGTTCCTGAACGGCTGGCTGTACGTGCCGCACAAGTGACCTCGCGTTTTCCGGCTGTGCACGGAGGGCCGATCCATATTGGCAATCCGGGAGCAATAGGGATTCGCGATCTCGGGAAACCGGATTTCGGAGATGCCGTTTCCATTCGTGACGGCGAGGTTCCTGTTTTTTGGGCATGCGGAGTGACCCCGCAAGCCGTGGCTATGAATGTAAAGCCTGAAATGGTCATCACACATGCGCCGGGGCATATGCTCATCACAGATATTCGAGACGAGTCGCTTGCGGTGCTGTAACCTCTCGTCATCCTGATGAACGAGAAATAAAAGAGGTGAGAAAGATGACTGTACGATATCAAATCGAACAGCTCGGTGATTCTGCAATGATGATCCGATTCGGAGAAGAAATCAATGAACAGGTCAACGGCATTGTCCACGCCGCGGCCGCTTATATAGAAGAACAGCCATTTCCGGGATTCATTGAATGTATCCCGGCTTTTACAAGTCTAACCGTATTTTATGATATGTATGAAGTGTACAAGCATTTGCCTCAAGGCATAAGCTCACCTTTTGAGAAGGTCAAGCGCGATGTCGAAGAGCGGCTGGCAGAAATAGCCGAAGACTATGAGGTCAACCGCCGCATTGTAGAAATTCCCGTCTGCTATGGCGGTGAATTCGGTCCGGATTTAGAAGAGGTGGCGAAGATCAATCAGCTGTCACCGGAGGAAGTAATCGACATTCATACAAACGGTGAATATGTGGTGTATATGCTTGGCTTCGCGCCCGGTTTTCCTTTTCTAGGCGGGATGTCAAAACGCATTGCAGCTCCGAGAAAATCATCGCCAAGACCGTCGATTCCCGCAGGTTCGGTCGGTATTGCGGGATTGCAGACAGGCGTTTACCCGATTTCAACGCCGGGCGGCTGGCAGCTGATCGGCAAAACGCCGCTGGCTCTTTTCCGGCCGCAGGAAAACCCGCCGACATTGCTGCGGGCGGGAGATACTGTGAAATTCGTTCGCATCTCAGAAAAAGACTATCACGCCTATAAGGAGGAGTCCAATTGAGCATGAAAGTATTAAAGCCCGGACTGCTCACAACGGTTCAGGATATAGGCAGAACGGGTTACCAAAAATACGGCGTTCTGGCCAGCGGCGCTATGGACACGGTTTCACTGCGCATTGCCAATCTGTTGATAGGAAACGGCGAAAATGAAGCAGGTCTCGAAATAACGATGATGGGGCCCGGTCCGTCGTTTCATTTTTCAAAACAGACACTGATTGCTGTGACAGGGGCGGACTTCACGCTGCGTATTAATGACGAGGAAGCGCCTTTATGGAAGCCTGTGCTCATCAAGGAAAACAGCACGGTCAGCTTCGGCCCCTGCAAACTCGGCAGCCGTGCTTATTTGGCGGCAGCCGGCGGCATCGAGGTGCCTGCCGTCATGGAAAGTAAAAGCACATACGTCAGAGCAGGCATCGGCGGACTTCATGGCAGAGCGCTTCAAAAAGAAGATGAACTGAACATTGGAGAGATGTCAGCTCTTTCGCAAACCATCCTTTCCCGCTTAAGTTCGCAGCTTGGAAAACAGGGATTTGCAGCACCGAAGTGGTCAGTCAGCCGCAGCAGATTTCTGCCATTGAAGAAGAATCCCGTCATTCGGGTGCTGGAAGGAAAGCAATTTGCCTTTTTCACAGAAGAATCAAAAACGCGTTTTTATCAAGAAGCATTTCGTGTCACGCCGCAGTCTGACCGTATGGGCTACAGGCTCAAAGGAGAACCGCTCGAACTGAAGGCCCCGCTTGAGATGGTGTCGGAAGCGGTTTCATTCGGAACAGTTCAGGTGCCGCCTGACGGCAACCCGATTATCCTGCTTGCAGACCGGCAGACGACTGGCGGCTATCCGAGGATCGCGCACATCATATCCGCTGATCTACCGATTGTTTCCCAAATCATGCCGGGCGAGCACGTCCAGTTTGAACCTGTGTCCCTTCAGGAGGCAGAAGCGCTTGCGGTAGAACGGGAACAGCATATAAAAGAACTGAAAACGAGAATGAAGATGGAATGGCTGACATAGCAAAGGGGATGCATGATGCAGAATAAAAACAAAACCGTAGTCAAATCTATGGCGCTGCTTAATTTGTTTTTGCACAAACCAAGCCTAACCTTAAGTGAACTGGTGTCGCTGACGGGAATGCCGAAGACCTCTGTTCACCGGATGGTCAGCTCCTTGGAGGAAATGGGGTTCCTCAGTCGGGATGCGTCCGGCGCTTATTCGCTGGGATTGGTGTTTTTGGAATTCGGACAGCTTGTCGCTGACAGGCTGGATATCAGAAAAATAGCGAAACCGGTGATGGAAGAGCTGTGCCGGGAAGTGGATGAGGCCGTGCAGTTGATCATGAGGGACGGCAATGAAGCGATATACGTTGAGAAAATAGAAGGGACACAGACTGTGCGGCTGTATACGGCGATCGGCAGGCGTTCCCCCCTATACGCGGGAGCGTGCGCCAGAAGCATTCTGTCCTTTCTTCCCCGTGAAGAAATCGAAGCATACATCAAACAAACCGAGCTCATTTCGATTGGCTCCGGAACGATTACCGATCCCGAAAAACTGATTCAGGAGATTGATGCCTCTGTGCAAAATGGCTATACTGTCAGCTATTCAGAGCTCGAAAACTATACGGCGGCGATCGGCGCCCCGATCTTTAACCATAAGCGCCAGGTGGCAGCCGGCATTAGCATTGCAGGCTTTGAAGCGAGATTTACAGAAGACAGGCTGCCCTATTTAACAGAAAAGGTGAAGGACGCCGCTTTACAGATTTCAAGAAAAATAGGATATACATAAGTAGCCAATCTTTTCTCTGCTGCGTACATTAACGTATCGACGTTCAAGAGTGGAGGAAAGAACATGGTGCTTCGATATACAGCTCTGGGCGATTCCTTGACGACAGGGAGAGGCTCCGGGCTGTTTTCACCCGGCTTCGTCCAGCGTTTTGGGGACATGATGGAAGCTGACTTGAAAACAAGAACGGCAATAAACATATTTGCCAGATCAGGCCTGAATACAGAAGAGATTTTGGGACTCCTCTCATATCCCTATGTGCAAAAATGCATTCGAGATGCTGATATGATAACGATCACAGGGTGCGGAAACGATCTCATCGATTCGGTCTTAGCCTACCAAACCTCTAAGGATGAAACGATTTTCAGCCGTGTATCCGCCCATTGCCATGAGAATTTTGAAAAGATGATTGCCAAAGTCGCCGAGATTAAAGGAGAAAAACCTTCCCCGTACGCCATCCGAGTGTTCAACTTATACAATCCGTTTCCAGGCATTGAAATTGCCGGCAAATGGATCACATCCTTTAATTCACATTTAGAAACACTTGCATCAGCACCCCATGTCAAAATCGCAGATGCCTATAGTATTTTCAAAGGCAAGGAGCGGGAATATCTGTCCTTTGACGGTGTCCATCCGAACTGCAAAGGCTATCAAGCGATGGCTGAAGCCGTTCACAAGTTAGGCTATAAAGAATTATCAGTTTCATAGAAAACGCGCCTCATGACAGGCGCGTTTTTTATGTGTGATCGAAATATTAAAAGAAACTTAAAATTCTCTGTCTTCTGTTCTACAGACAAACAAAGTGCGCTAGAATAATGGAGGACGTAGGCAAATATAGCCATAATGTTCAATATTTCGTATATAAGGAAGGATGGTCCTTTTGTTTCGGATTTTTAAAATGTCTTTTGCGGTTATCATTATTATACTGGCGCTTATTGCTTTTAACTATACGGAACACACCTCTGTTATCCAATCGGTCATGCTCGTCTTTCTTGGCGCCGTCATGTTTATGCAGGGGCTTGAAGAACGCAAAAAAGAAAATGACGGCTCAGGCGCTTTTAATATTTATACCGCCGTTTTTGTATGGTCTGTCTCCCTTATCGGTTTTACACTTCATATTATATAAATCTATTACACATCCTGAAAATGCTCGACCGTCGGGAACGGGGTATAGAACCGATGAAGCAAGGCTTTCCACTCTTGATACTCTGAAGAACCGCGAAAGCCTTCCGTATGGTCCTCAAGTGTTTCCCACTCCACAAGAAGCAGATATTTATGCGTTTCCTCCATGCATTTTGATAACGAGTGAGTGATATAGCCCTTCATGCCGGAAATAATCGACGCCGCTTGCCGGAATGCATCCTCAAACTCTTGTTCAAGGCCTTCTTTAATGTGAAGCATTGCTGCCTCCCTGACCATGCTATCCCCTCTTTCTGTCTTTTCAAATAGTCTACAGCAAACGATAGGAGATTTCTGCAAAATCGGTGAACTTTTCCTTCATTTTCAAAAAAAATCTTGCACGCACCAATTCAATTAAGAGAAAATAACAAGTGGAAGGCAGGGGAAAGTCATGTTAAAAAAGTGTATTCTACTAGTATTTCTATGCGTCGGATTGATTGGGTTAATCGGATGCTCCAAAACAGATTCACCAGAGGATCGCATGGAAGCATTCGTGAAACAGTGGAACGATCAGCAATTCGATGACATGTATCAAAGCCTGACTAAAGATGTCAAAAAAGAAATCTCCAAAAAAGATTTCGTCAACAGGTATAAAGCCATCTATGAGCAGGCCGGCGTAAAAAATTTGAAAGTCACTGCGGGAGAAGTAGATAAGGACGATCAAGACAACAAGACGATGAAACATATCCCGTATAAAGTCAGCATGAACACAAATGCCGGCAAAGTCAGCTTCAAGAATACTGCTGTGCTGAAATTAGAAAAAACAGATGACGAGGAGTCATGGAATATAGATTGGGACCCATCGTTTATTTTCAAGCAGCTGGCTGACGACAAAACCGTGCAAATTATGAGCATTGAACCGAAACGAGGCCAAATTTACGATAAAAATGGAAAAGGTTTAGCTGTCAATACAGATGTTCCGGAAATTGGAATTGTTCCCGGAGAGCTTGGCGATAAAAAAGAGAAAGTCATAAAAGAACTCGCCAAAAAACTTGATTTGACTGAAGATGACATCAAGAAAAAGCTGGATCAAGGCTGGGTAAAAGACGATTCGTTTGTGCCGCTCAAAAAGGTCAAGCCTGACCAGGAGAAATTAGTTTCTGAAGCGACGTCATTACAAGGCGTAACAAGAACGAATGTCAGCTCCCGCTACTATCCGTATGGCGAAAAGACAGCCCATTTGACAGGCTATGTCCGCGCCATTACAGCGGAAGAACTGAAGAAAAAGAAAGAAGGAACGTACAGCGATACGTCTAACATCGGTATCGCCGGACTTGAAAATGTGTATGAAGACAAGCTAAGAGGCACAACTGGCTGGAAAATCTACGTGCCGCAAACCGGGGAAGTCATCGCTGAAAAGAAAGCAAAGGACGGCGAGGATCTTCACCTCACAATTGATATCAAAACGCAAACGAAGCTGTATGATGAACTGAAGGATGACAGCGGGGCGGCAGTCGCGCTGCAGCCGAAGACAGGCGAAACACTCGCCCTTGTCAGCGCGCCTTCCTACGATCCAAACGGATTTATTTTCGGCTGGAGCGATAAGGAATGGAAAAAGCTAAACAAAGATAAAAACAATCCGTTTTCAGCGAAATTCAATAAGACATACGCGCCAGGTTCTACCATTAAACCGATTGCGGCTGCTATTGGAATCAAAAACGGCACCCTTAAAGCCGATGAGAAGAAAACAATCAAAGGCAAGGAGTGGCAAAAAGATTCGAGCTGGGGCGGCTATTCAGTGACACGTGTGTCTGAGAGACTTCAACAAGTCGATTTGGAAAACGCCCTTATTACGTCAGACAATATTTATTTTGCCCAGAATGCGCTTGATATGGGAGCGGACACCTTCACAAAAGGCTTGAAGACATTCGGTTTTTCAGAGGACGTTCCGTACGAATTCCCGATCCAGAAATCGTCTATTGCAAATGACAAGCTTGATTCAGACATTTTGCTTGCGGATACAGGCTACGGACAAGGGCAAATGCAAATGTCTCCGCTTCACTTGGCAACTGCTTACACGCCATTTGTTGACAATGGAGACCTTGTCAAACCGACGCTGATCAAAAAAGATTCACAAACAGCTGATGTTTGGCACAAGCAAGTGGTCACCAAGGAAGGAGCGGCAGACATTACAAAAGGTCTGAAAGGCGTTGTGGAAGATGAGCGCGGATCAGCGTATCAGCCTGTCGTGAAAGGAATCACAGTGGCCGGGAAAACAGGAACAGCCGAGCTGAAAACATCAAAAGATGATAAAGACGGCACGGAAAATGGCTGGTTTGTCGGCTACGATTACAAAAACAAAGACCTGCTTGTCGCCATGATGATCCAAAATGTGCAGGACCGCGGCGGCAGCCACTATGTCGTTGAGAAAGCGAAAAAGCAATTTCAATCGAATTAAAATGTCTTTTTAAAAGGAGCGAAAGGAAAAAGGGGATCTGAGGCCGAATGAACTAGTAAGGGGCAAAACCCGGTCTATACAAAGAAAAGAGGGATTTTGCATGCAGCGTATTCAATTGGCGGAGGATCTTCAATTTTCAAGAGTCATACACGGGCTTTGGCGGCTGAATGAATGGAACTATTCCGATGCTGAACTCCTGAGCCTCATTGAATGGTGTATCGATCACGGCATCACGACCTTTGATCATGCGGATATTTATGGAGGCTATACGTGCGAAAAGCTGTTTGGAAACGCCCTTGCCCTTTCGCCTGGATTAAGAGAAAACATAGAGCTGGTCACAAAATGCGGTATCGTTCTTGAATCGCCTGAACGGCCCGCTCACAGATCGCATCATTATAACACAAGCAAATCGCATATTTTGGCATCCGTTGAGCAATCGCTTATGAACTTAAGGACGGATTATATTGATGTGCTGTTGATTCACAGACCGGACCCGCTCATGGATCCGGAGGGGGTAGCAGAGGCGTTTCAGGCCTTGAAATGCTCTGGCAAGGTCAGGTACTTTGGCGTTTCAAATTTTAAAGATCACCAGTATCGGATGCTGGAATCGTATTTGCCTGAGAAGCTCGTAACCAACCAGATTGAGCTTTCCGCATACGAATTAGAAAATATGCTCGACGGCACTTTGAACCTGTGCCAGGAAAAACGGATTCCGCCGATGGCTTGGTCGCCTCTGGCAGGCGGCAAAGTATTCACTGGAAACACGGATAAAGACCAGCGTGTCCGCACGGCGCTTGAATCCGTCCAAGGGGAAATCGGCGCTGCTTCATTGGACGAGGTCATGTACGCATGGCTGTTCACGCATCCGGCCGGCATCATGCCGATTGTCGGAAGCGGAAAGCGCGAGCGGATTTCCGCCGCGATAAATGCGTTGTCATACAAGATTGACCAGGATCAATGGTTCCGCATTTTTACAGCCGTACAGGGTTACGATATTCCATAAAAAGCATCAGCTTACCAGCTGATGCTTTTTCAATATTGTCACACCGCTTAGTGCCAAATTACCATTTATAAGTGATTGATTCTTTCTTGAAAGCGTTTTATATTAAAAGGAAACCTCTCTATATCCTCTACTGCATCTCCTTGCGACTTCATCCGCACATCAAGATTGTCTAGGAGGTCTTTTTTATGTATATGACTGCCAGAGAACAAAAGCTGTTAAAGCACTTATTATTACAAAACAGATATATAACCGTAACTGAGCTTGCTGAGCTGATGCAAGTCAGCACGAGAACCATTCACAGGGAACTCAAATCAATTAAACCGCTGATGGAAACCGTGGGGCTTACGTTAGATAAACAGCCCGGTAAAGGGTTGAAAGCAGTGGGAAGTCCCGAGGATAAACAAAAGCTGCTTACTGATTTATCATATGAACAGCATGAATACAGCGCCGACGAACGGAAACTGCTCATTCTTTGTTCGTTATTAGAGTCTCAGGAGCCCGTCAAACTGTACACGCTTGCTCATGATCTCCAGGTGACGAATGCCACGGTCAGCTATGACTTAGATGAGCTCGAGAAGTGGATTTCTCCCTTCGGACTGACACTGATCCGCAAAAGAGGTTTTGGCATCCAGCTCATAGGGCCGGAGAATGCGAAACGGAAAATTGTCGGCAACTTGATTGTGAACCGTCTCGACATCCAAATGTTTTTGGAAGCGGTTGAATTAAACATCAAAGGAAAAACCGATTCTTCAGAGAAAATGTTCGGGGTTGTCAGCAAAGGTGAGCTGCTAAAAATGGAGCGCATCTTATTTCAGCTCAAAGAAAAAATCGCTTTTTCATTGTCCGACAGCTCCTATATAGCGCTCGTCGTCCATCTGACGTATGCGATCGAACGAATTAAGCTTGGGGAAACCATCACCATGGAGCAAAATGAGCTTGAGGAACTGAAGAATGCGAAAGAATACAGTTCGGCTCTTGAAATCGCGGGCGAGCTTGAACGTGCCTTCGGCGTGACGATTCCAGAGGCGGAGGTCGGCTATATTACAATCCACCTTCGAAGCGCCAATCGAAAATACAAAACAGAATACAAAGCGCAGGAAATTGAGCTGGAAACAGCCCTGCAAACAAAGCGGCTCATTGCTTTTATTTCAGACAAAATCAGAATGGATCTGACGAAAAACTACTCTTTATATGAAGGCTTGATCGCCCATTTGGAGCCGGCCGTCAGCCGCATAAAAGAAAATATTGAGATATACAATCCGATGAAGGAACAGATCAAGCGCGATTATTTTCTGCTTTATATGGCGATCGAAGAAGGCGTCGAAAAGTATTTTCCGGGCATGTCCTTTTCTGATGATGAAATCGCTTTTATCGTTCTTCACTTTGGCTCGGCTCTTGAAATCAAAAAAGAAGAAGCAAAAGTGAAAGCGCTTGTCGTCTGCTCAAGCGGGATCGGCTCCTCGAAAATGCTTGCCTCCAGACTGAAAAAAGAGCTGCCGGAAATTGAATCGTTTGATATGTCATCCTTGATCGAGCTAAAGGGGAAGGATGTTCAAGCCTATGATATGATTGTGTCCACTGTACCGATTCCTTATGAAAACATTGATTACATCATGGTCAGCCCGCTATTAAATGAGGAAGACGCAAACCAGGTCAAGCAGTATATCAAGCGGAAGATTCCCCTTATTCTTAACAAAAAAAGAAGCTCGAAGGAAGAGGCGCAGCAAGCTGATGTACCTGACATGCTAGAGGCGGCGGAAAGCATAGGGCGGTATATGGAGGTTATCCAAGATGTTCTGCGCCATTTTACGCTAGCTCCACTCAAAACAAACCCGGATCATAGCATGCTTCTGTTAGAGCTTTTTCAACAGCTGAAGAAGGATGGCTTGATCCGTGATCCGGAAAAAGCCGCGGTTTGCCTGGCTGAACGGGAGAAACAAGGGGGATTGGGAATCCCCGGAACAAACATGGCGCTTTATCATCTCAAAAATGATGAAATCGTCCTGCCTTTTTTCAAAATGTTTGATCTCAGCACCTCCTATGAAGTGGATGGCATGGACGGAAATACCCTCAGGATGACACGCATCCTCGTCATGATGGCGCCTAGCTCATTATCCGCTGAAGGCTCGGAGATTTTAAGCGCGATCAGCTCGGCTATTATCGAGAGCGGAGAAAGCATGGCGGGGTTTCAGGAAGAAAGAGAACAAGAATTGTATCAGCGGTTAAACCGCATATTTTTCACATGGATGAAAGAAAAAAACATACTGTAATCCTGCATGGCACACGTCAAAAATTTGGCGTGTGTTTTTCTGTGGATGGGGAACAAAATAAGAAAATGTGGGACTATTTTATCATTCAGTATTGGAATAATTCCAAAATGAAATAGTTTTACAAGTTATCTTTTTTGGGTTAAAATGGGTGAGGTAAGGAAGAAAATCTAACAAATTATTGAAGATTCAAGATAATATAGGAGATGACGATATGGAAACATTACAGCATCTGATTCTGCATGACATGCCGAATAGCGAAGAAATAGAGGCTGTAAAAAGCGGAGACCATACACTGACATATAAAGGTTACCGTAAACGGATTAATCAGCTGGCGAATGCCATGCTTCAAAAAGGAATTCAAAAGGGCGACCGTGTTGCATTGCTTTGCAAAAACGGCCATCCCGCCTCAACTGTTATGTTCGCCGCGCTTGAAATAGGTGCTGTTGTCGTACCTGTCAGCTGGCAGCTCAAACCATATGAAATGACAGGCATTTTAAAAGCAAGTGAACCGAAAGCGATGTTTTACGGAGCGGAGTTTAAAGAGATACTGGATGAAGTTCTTCCTGAATTGTCCTCACTGTGTGTAACAATGGAAACAGGAACAGCTTACGAAACATCTGCTGAATTTGAAGCGCTGTTTGCAGGTCCTGATCATTTGCCAGAGACGGAAATGGTTTCCCCTGATGATACAGCACTTTTGATGTTTACATCTGGAACAACGGGAAACCCAAAAAGATGCATGATTACACATGGCGGCATATACAGATACGTTAAAAAATCCAACAGCTCAATAGCACGCATGAAGGGCCTTCGTTTTCTCGCGTGCCATCCGATTTATCATACGAGTGCGCTCATTTGCATCATGCTTGGAACGTTTGCAGAAACAACCTTTGTGTTTACAAAGGATCAAGATCCTGTTCACATGCTGAAGGTCATTGAAGAAGAAAAAATTCAAACTGTGATGGCTCTTCCTGTGTTCTACACGTATTTGCTTGAAGCGTGGGAAACGCATCAAACCGACTTATCTTCGCTTGTGATTTTAATGACAGGCGGAACAAAAGTGCCGAGCAGCCTGATCCGCCGCTATCTTGATATCGGCATTCCGCTCGCACACGGCTATGGAAGCACTGAAGCTTGGGGAATCAGCACATGGATGCCTGATATGGGAATGGATAAAGCGGCATCTGCAGGAAAACCTGTGGCAGGTGTTAAAGTCAAAGTGGAAGATCCTCTGACCGGAGAAGAACTTCCTCAAGGAGAAATCGGCGAAATCGTTGTTCATACTCCATTCTTATTTAAAGGCTATGAAGACAATCCTGAAGCAACAGCTAAAGTGCTGCAAAATGGATGGTTCAGAACCGGAGATTCAGGCTATGTGGATGAAGATGGCTTTATTTTCATCACGGGACGCTACAAGGATGTCATTATTTACGGAGGCGATAACGTCTATCCTGATCAGGTTGAAGAAGTTATCCAGCAGATCCCGGGAATCCTTGAAACGGCTGTGGTCGGTATTCCAGACCCGCTTTACGGTGAAAAACCGAAAGCTTTTATCGTGAAAAATGGCGGCCAGCGCATCACGGAAGAGGATGTCATCGAATTTTGTAAAGAACGCCTGTCCGCTTACAAAATACCTGAAGTTGAATTTGTTAACGAACTGCCGAAAAACAACCTTGGCAAAGTGAAAAAAGACGTCCTGCGCAATCAGGCTGTACATTCATAAAAGAAGAAGCCCGTCCCTTTATGTGGCGGGCTTCTTTGCAGTTGCACAGACGGAAAGCTCAGGCTTAATGTTCTTAAATTGTATATCAATGTCTTCGAAGCCGGCTGCTTTGAAGTCGGCAATCATCTGTTTTCCAAATGATTTGGTTTTCTCAGGGCTGGCATCCGCTTCCCGGGGCTGCATCGTAATGGCTGCTTTGCCGCCGGGCTTTAAGGCACGATAAATCTGTTTCATGCCTTTTGTTTGGTCATTCCAAATGGTGTAGTTGTTAACGGAAATCACTTTATCATAAAACGAGGCGGAAAGAGGAAATGTCTCGACGCTTCCTTGTATCAGGCGTACCTCCTCTGATTTCACTCTGCGGGCGGCCAGCTTCAGCATGGCCTCTGACACATCAATCCCATGAAGATGAACATCCTTTTTGCGTTTCAATATCTGCTGCATGCAGTATCCCGGGCCAAACCCGACTTCTAAAATGCTGTCCCCGCGCGTGATACCCAGCTGATTGATTGTCCACTGATTCAGTGTTTGATTTTCAGCAGCCATGATGTACCCGGCAATCATGCCGATGACGCCCTTTGGCCTGCTGAATCTTCTAGAAAGCATGTTAATCATTCAGCAACCAACCCCCTTTTTGAGTTAATTTCCTCCCAGCGTTCCATGTGAAACATTTTTCTGATAAAGCAATGCGAAGGTGCCAAGCCATGTTTATCCAAAGAGTGTGTGAGGTACACAACAAATAGACATGAAAACAAAGGAGGAGAATCATCATGACAAATTATCCAAAAGAACTGCCGGCACAAACTCAAAGTCGCCAGCCGGGAATTGAAAGCGAAATGAATCCAAGTCCGGTGTATGAGTACGAGGATTATAAAGGAGCAGACAAATTAAAAGGAAAAGTAGCTCTTATTACAGGCGGCGACAGCGGGATCGGACGCGCGGTTTCCGTCGCTTACGCAAAGGAAGGCGCAGACATCGCCATTGTGTATAAGGATGAGCATGAAGACGCTGAGAAGACGAAGAAACGTGTTGAACAAGAAGGCGTAAAATGCCTGCTGATTGCTGGTGACGTAGGTGAAGAGGAATTCTGCAATGAAGCGGTTGAAAAAACGGTCAAGGAACTAGGCGGCCTCGACATCCTTGTCAACAATGCAGGTGAACAGCATCCGAAGGAAAGCATCAAAGATATTACGAGCGAACAGCTTCACCGCACATTCAAAACAAACTTTTATTCTCAATTTTATTTGACTAAAAAAGCAATTGATTACCTGAAACCGGGCAGCGCCATCATCAATACGACATCCATCAACCCGTACGTAGGGAACCCGACACTGATTGATTATACAGCGACAAAAGGGGCGATCAACGCCTTTACAAGAACAATGGCGCAGGCGCTTGTTAAAGATGGCATCCGTGTAAATGCAGTCGCGCCGGGTCCAATCTGGACGCCACTAATCCCAGCTACGTTCCCTGAAGAAACAGTTGCTCAATTTGGGCAAGATACGCCGATGGGCCGTCCTGGACAGCCTGTTGAGCACGTCGGCTGTTATGTGCTCCTGGCATCAGATGAGTCCTCTTACATGACAGGACAGACCCTGCATGTCAACGGCGGAAACTTTGTGACGACATAAGAGGGAGTGAGACATATGGGCATCACGAAAGAAGAAGTGAACAGCTACTATCAAAAAGCAGGGATTGTATTAACGGACGAGGAAGTAGACCAAATCCAGCTGATGGATTACGGCTTAGGAAAAGAAAGAAAAGTCGGGCTCCAGCTCTTCGTCTACGTCAATACAGACCGTTATTGTTCAAAGGAATTGGTGCTGTTTCCGGGACAGACTTGCCCGGAACACCGCCATCCGCCGGTCGACGGCCAGGAAGGCAAGCAGGAGACCTTCCGCTGCCGCTACGGAAAAGTGTATCTTTACGTAGAAGGAGAAAAAACGCCGCTTCCAAAAGTTCTCCCTCCTCATGAAGACAGAGAACACTATACGGTCTGGCACGAAATTGAGCTAGAACCGGGCGGGCAATACACGATTCCACCAAACACAAAGCATTGGTTCCAGGCCGGGGAAGAAGGTGCCGTCGTGACGGAAATGTCATCGACGAGCACGGATAAACATGATATCTTTACCGATCCACGAATATAAGGATGGGCTTAACAGCCCATCCTTTTTTGTATTGAAAAAAACAGAATCATCGCTATAATGGGTAAAAAAGGAAAGAGGGCGAGGCAATGTTCACTTGCAAGGTAAATGAGCACATCACCATCCGATTATTGGAGCCGAATGATGCGGAGCGGCTGGCCGAACTCATTATCCAAAATCAGCAGCGGCTCAGCCAGTGGCTGTTTTGGGCGGTAGATCCAAGCAGCGCTGACACGTACAGAGAAACCATCATTCCAGAATGGCGGCATCAGTATGCAGACCTGACCGGCATCGAAGCGGGGCTCCTTTATGATGGCAGCCTATGCGGCATGATCGGGCTGCATAACCTTGATCAAGTGAATCAAAAGGCGGAAATCGGATATTGGATTGCCAAAGAATTTGAAGGGAAAGGCATTATTACAGCTGCCTGCCGAAAACTCATTACGTATGCTTTTGAAGAGCTTGAGCTGAATCGTGTGGCGATCTGTGCGGCTGTCGGAAACGAAAAAAGCAGAGCGGTTCCGGAGCGGCTCGGGTTTCTAGAGGAAGGCAGGGCACGGGACGGCTTATACGTAAATGGCATGCATCACGACCTCGTCTACTACAGTCTGTTAAAGCGTGAATGGGAAGGCGAAAAATAAAGAGCACACTTTCTTGTTTAAATCTTCCCCGGATGTGGAAAAGTAACAGCGGAGACGTTAAAAAGGAGTGATTCGAGATGAATCAGCAAGACATTAAACAAAAAGTGCTTGATGTTCTAGATCACCATAAAGTAGGTTCGCTCGCAACAGTTCAAAAGGGCAAACCGCATTCCCGCTACATGACTTTTTTCCATGACGGGCTGACGATTTACACACCGACAAGCAAGGAAACTCATAAAGCGGAAGAAATTGAGAACAACCCCAATGTCCACATTTTATTAGGCTATGATTGTGAAGGCTTTGGCGACGCATATGTCGAAGTTGCCGGAAAAGCCAAAATCAACAATTCGGCAGAACTCAAGGACAAAATATGGAGTTCCAAATTAGAGCGCTGGTTTGACGGCAAGGATGATCCGAATCTGGTGATTCTTGAAATTGAACCGGAGGATATCAGATTAATGAATGCCGGGGAGAAAACACCGGTCTCACTCGAACTATAAAAAATTTGTGTTTTCAGGGGCGATATGTTATTATGAATAGCTAGTAAGAAAAATAAGCAAATAAAAAAGAAAGTAAACTTCTTTTTTCTGTTTTGAGAGAGAAGCTTACCGCTTCCCAAGCAGCATAATTAGCTGCCCTTATTCTTTTCCTTCATAACAAATCGCCCCTAACGATGAGATGGAAAAAAGACTTTTTTGTTTTACAATTCACACCGGCGCGGCTTCGGAGCCGCAGTGACGATTGAGAGGTAGGGCTTTCGTTGTCTTGTGTTCAAGAAATTTCCATGGTGTTTACTTTCCAGAATGATTCTTCGGAACAATGCTTTATGAATCTAACCCGCCTGACTTGGCGGATGATATAATCTTTATTTGCGTATAGAAAAGAATAAGACAAACCGCCCGGCGTACGCCGGACGGTTTTTTTATTGCAAAAAACACATCGTACTGAAACCTCCTTGTCTTCTTTCCAGTCTTATCTCTAGGATGAAATTGGAGGAAGAATAACGTGCATGTCATTACAACACAAGTACTTTTTATTTTTTGTTTTTTATTGCTGATTCACTCGATAGAAACCTTAGCCTATGCCACAAGGCTTTCCGGGGCCCGCGTTGGATTTATTGCGTCCGCGCTTTCTCTGTTTAATGTCATGGTCATCGTATCCAGAATGTCGAACATGGTGCAGCAGCCCTTTACCGGGCATTTAATTGATGATGCTGGAAAAAACGCACTGGCGATTGTAGGGGAGCAGTTCCGCTTTTTAATTTTCGGATCGACAGTCGGCACCATTTTGGGCATTATCCTGCTCCCGTCTTTTGTCGCTCTTTTTTCACGGGCGATTATTCACTTGGCGGGCGGCGGCGGCTCTGTTTTTCAAGTATTTCGAAAGGGATTCTCGAAACAAGGATTCAAAAATGCCCTTTCCTATTTACGTCTGCCGTCCATTTCATATGTAAAAGGATTTCATATGCGCTTGATTCCGAAGCGTTTGTTTGTCATCAACATGCTGATCACATCGATTTATACGATTGGTGTGCTTTCGGCTTTATACGCAGGCCTTTTGGCGCCGGAGCGCAGCACGACAGCCGTCATGGCTTCGGGTTTGATCAACGGAATTGCGACGATGCTGCTGGCCATTTTTGTTGATCCTAAAGTATCCGTTCTAGCCGATGATGTGGCAAAAGGAAAACGAAGCTATACCTATTTAAAATGGACCTCTGTCACAATGGTCACATCAAGGGTGGCGGGCACACTCCTCGCCCAGCTCATGTTTATTCCGGGGGCCTACTATATAGCGTGGCTGACAAAGTGGTTTTAATAAAAAAGGCTGGATCATAAAAATCCAGCCTTTTTTGCGTTCCCTTATTTATATTTCCTTAATCCGCGGTCGTACAAAAAATTTCCGAATGGGACAAAAGCGGCGATGAAGCCGGCAGCTGACCATTTCAGCGGCCATTTGACAGAGAAGGTTGCATAAGCCAAGACAAGCAAATACAAAATGAACAACCCGCCGTGAACCGAACCGACAATTGTCACCGCAAGCGGAAGGCCTGCCCAATATTTAAGCGGCATAGCGATGAACAGCAGGATTAAGAGTGACATTCCTTCAATAAAACCCATCGTGCGAAGTCTTCCGATCGGCGTGTGCAGCATAAATCGCCCTCCTTGTGGACACGTTTTCATTTTATACTATAAACAATCCGGAGGGGCATATGACAGCTTTCAAAAAATGTTCGGAAAACATTCATTTTTACATGCCTTTTCTAGGGAACTGTACTTGTCATTTACAAAAATACCCGAGATAATGTGTACAAAATCAAAAAAGAAGGATGTTGAAATGAAACTTGACCAGATTGATCTGAATATCATTGAGGAGCTGAAGAAGGACAGCCGTTTGTCGATGAGGGAATTAGGCAGAAAAATTAAGCTGTCGCCTCCATCTGTAACAGAACGGGTAAGACAGCTTGAATCGTTTGGCATCATCAAGCAATACACGCTGGAGGTCGACCAGAAAAAACTTGGGCTTCCCGTTTCCTGCATTGTGGAAGCAACCGTTAAAAACGCGGATTACGAGCGGTTCAAAAGCTATATTCAAACATTGCCGAATATTGAATTTTGCTACCGGATTGCAGGTGCAGCCTGCTATATGCTGAAAATCAATGCCGAAAGCCTCGAAGCGGTAGAAGATTTCATTAACAAAACATCGCCCTACGCGCAAACCGTCACTCACGTCATTTTCTCGGAAATTGACACGAAAAACGGGCGCGGTTAGAGAGTGCCGCGTGAAGTCTGTTATAATAACAGGATGAGCGTGAAAGAAAGAGAAGTGATCAAGCATGTCAAAAACAGTTGTATTAGCTGAAAAACCTTCAGTCGGCCGGGATTTAGCCCGGGTGCTGAAGTGCCATAAAAAAGGAAACGGTTATCTCGAAGGCGATCAATATATTGTGACCTGGGCTTTAGGCCATTTGGTGACGCTTGCTGATCCGGAAGGCTACGGAAAAGAATTTCAATCATGGCGCCTAGAGGATCTGCCGATTATCCCAGAACCCTTAAAGCTTGTGGTGATAAAAAAAACCGGAAAGCAGTTCAATGCAGTCAAATCCCAGCTTACCCGTAAAGACGTCAATCAGATTGTCATCGCGACTGACGCAGGCCGGGAAGGTGAGCTTGTTGCGCGCTGGATCATTGAGAAAGCGAATGTCCGAAAACCAATCAAGCGGCTGTGGATTTCATCTGTGACGGATAAAGCGATCAAGGAAGGTTTTCAAAAGCTGCGCAGCGGCAAAGAATATGAAAACCTGTACCATTCTGCCGTCGCCAGAGCGGAAGCGGATTGGATTGTGGGGATCAACGCCACCCGTGCACTTACCACAAAATTCAATGCCCAGCTCTCATGCGGGCGTGTGCAGACTCCGACGCTTGCCATGATTGCAAAGCGAGAGGCAGACATTCAAGCGTTTACGCCCGTTCCGTATTACGGCATCCGTGCTGCAGTCGACGGCATGACGCTGACGTGGCAGGATAAGAAATCAAAGCAGACGAGAACGTTCAATCAAGATGTAACAAGCCGTTTGCTAAAAAACCTCGACGGAAAGCAAGCGGTCGTAGTTGAGCTGAAAAAAACAGCGAAAAAAAGCTTTGCCCCTGCGCTTTATGATTTAACGGAGCTGCAGCGTGACGCTCACAAGCGCTTCGGTTTTTCTGCCAAAGAAACGCTTTCTGTCCTGCAGAAGCTATATGAGCAGCATAAGCTCGTCACATATCCGCGGACGGACTCTAGATTTTTATCCAGTGACATCGTCCCGACGTTAAAAGACCGTCTGGAAGGCATGGAAGTAAAACCATATGCCCAATATGTCAGCCAAATTAAAAAACGCGGCATTAAATCTCATAAAGGATATGTCAATGACGCGAAGGTGTCAGACCACCACGCGATTATCCCGACCGAAGAGCCGCTCGTTCTCAGCAGTCTGAGTGATAAAGAACGAAAGCTGTATGACCTGATTGCGAAACGTTTCCTGGCTGTATTAATGCCTGCATTCGAATATGAGGAAACAAAGGTCATCGCAGAAATCGGCGGAGAAACCTTTACGGCGAAAGGCAAAACCGTGCAGTCGCAAGGGTGGAAAGCCGTTTATGATATGGCGGATGAGGATGATGAGCAGGAGGATGACAGAGACCAGACCCTTCCTGCGCTTCAAAAAGGCGACACACTTGCCGTCCGCACGTTAACGGAAACAAGCGGCCAAACGAAGCCGCCTGCCCGCTTTAACGAAGGGACCTTGCTGTCAGCGATGGAAAACCCAAGCGCGTTTATGCAGGGAGAAGAAAAAGGCCTCGTCAAAACGCTTGGAGAAACAGGCGGTCTCGGCACGGTGGCAACGCGTGCCGACATTATTGAAAAACTGTTCAACAGCTTTTTAATCGAGAAAAAAGGCCAAGATATTTTTATCACATCTAAAGGAAAACAGCTCCTGCAACTTGTTCCGGAGGATCTGAAATCACCGGCCTTAACAGCAGAATGGGAGCAAAAGCTGTCTGCGATCGCGGCCGGCAAATTGAAATCGGCTGTTTTTATTAAAGATATGAAGGCTTACGCTCACCAAACGGTAAAAGAAATCAAAAACAGCAGCCAAACCTTCCGACATGACAACATCACGGGAACGGCATGTCCGGAATGCGGCAAAATGATGCTGAAAGTAAACGGCAAACGCGGGACGATGCTCGTGTGCCAAGATCGTGAATGCGGAAGCAGAAAAACGATTGCACGAAAAACAAACGCACGCTGCCCGAATTGCCATAAAAGAATGGAGCTTCGCGGCCAAGGCGAAGGCCAAACCTTTGCGTGTGTGTGCGGTCACCGTGAGAAGCTCTCTGTATTTGAAAAACGAAAAAACAAAGACAAAGCGCGTGCTACCAAACGGGACGTATCCTCTTATATGAAAAAACAAAATAAAGATGAGCCGATTAACAACGCGCTGGCAGAACAGCTGAAAAAACTCGGTTTGGATAAATAATAAAAAAACCTGTGCCTATCGCACAGGTTTTTCTATTGGACTTAGGTCCTGTTTTCTTAATGTTCAAAAAGGGGAAAAAAAGCTAGCAATCTGCATTTTTTTCTTTTATAGTAAATGTACTTTGTAACATGGCAGTCATATTTTCGTCTATAACTATTTGTGAGCGTCTGATTTGCTTCAGGCGACAAAGGGGGATTTGCCTGTGAGGCATGTACTAATTGCTGTCATCTTATTCTTCTTATCTATCGGACTTTCCGCAGGGTGTGCTGAAGCTGGAAACAAGACCCAAAATCAGTCGGCGACAGAAGTGAATGCCAGCCCGCTCCAGCCGGCGGAATATTTCATCTATCACAATTTAATGAATGACAAAGGGCTGATCAAAACCGATTTTTCAGACCAGCCTTCTTACTTGTCGGAATCTCTCGGACTGTGGATGGAGTTTCTGCTCAGCAAAAATGACGCACCACATTTCCAGGATCAATATCAGCATCTGACTGATTCATTTCTGATGAGCAATCACTTGGTGACGTGGAAGATTCAAAATGGCCAAGCGAGCGGGACGAATGCGCTGATAGATGATATGAGAATTATGCTGTCTCTTGACCAAGCCGCCGCAAAATGGGGCCGCAGCGACTACGCGCAAACGGCTAGGGATATCGGCACGTCTTTGAAGACATACAATATGAACAACGGGTTTTTTACAGACTTTTACGACTCACAGGCCGCTTCAAAGGATGTGACGCTTTCATACGTCATGCCTGATGCCTTAGCTGTCTTAAAGAAGAATGGAATCATAGACGAAGAAACAGAACAGCGGAATGCCAATGTTCTCTATTTAGCTCCTTTAAAAAATGGCTTTCTGCCGAAAACATACAGCTCGGAGACGAAGGAATACACATATGATAGTGAAATCAACCTGATTGATCAGCTTTACGCTGCTTGGCATTTGCCGGAAGGGGATGAAAAAGCATCTGTTTTAGCGGACTGGATCAAGCAGGAATTTCAGAAAAACGGAAAGCTGTACGGGCGGTATTCGGCAGATACCAAGGAGCCTGCCGTCCAATATGAGTCTCCATCCGTATATGCATTAGCCGCATTGTTTTTGACAAAACAGCATGAAAACAGTACTGTCATCAAAGCCATATATGACAGAATGAATGACTTTGAAATTCATGATCCGGTGAAATCGTATTATGGAGGCTATATGAGCGGCACTCAGACGCATTCATTTGACAATCTGCTGCCGCTGTTAGCCGAAAGGAAGCTTTTTAATGAAAATATCATTCAGTGAATCACAAAAATTATTTGCTTATTTTTCAGGGCTCATAGCGGCCCTGTCTTTGTTTATTTATTATGTGTCAGCCCAGCAATCAGAAGGTGCTCTGATCCTTTGCATCACATTTGTCGTCATCGCCGCAGGCATCTGGTTCGGCCCGATTTACGCGCTGGCAGTGACCTTAATCGTACTCTTTGTTCTCGGCACCTTAATGATGTTTTTCCAGACTGGACAGACATCGCTCTTTCCGGCTGAGGAAGGGCTGCGAATGCTTGTCGTGTGGGGAATCGCGCTTTTGCTGTTTTCTTTTATTTCTGGAAGAATCCACGATATTACAGCAGAGCTTCGGCGCTCGATTACACGGCTTCAATCCGAAATTAAAAGCTATGTTGCTGTTGACAGAGTGACCGGTTTTGATAACAAGCAAAGGATGAAGCTGGAGCTTTCAGAAGAAATCAAGCGGGCGGAGCGCTACGGCAATTCTTTTGTGTTTTTGCTGCTGCATATGCATTATTTCAAAGAGTTTAAGTCTTTGTACGGTGAAAAAGAAACCGACCGCCTCTTCCAATATGTCAGTCAGCAAATCAGGACAAGCGTTCGGGAAACGGATAAGAAATTCCGTCCCTCTGACGAGCGTATCGGGATCGTGCTGACGCACACGCCTGCTGAACATATGCCGGCAGTTCTGACTAAGCTGAAGAAACAATTGGATACATATCAGCTGGAGAATGGAAAGTATGTGTCGCTTACGTTCCACGTTTGCTATTTGCCCTACCACAACGATATCAAAACAGCTGATCAATTTTTAGAAGAACTGGAAAACGAGATGATGATGAATGAACTATAAAGGAATCACACTGCTATGCGTCATGATGCTTCTATTTTCAGCTATTGCGTCTTTTCCCGTTTCTGCGCAAGCGAAAGATCAGGATGCCGGCATTCTCATCATCTATTCAAGCTTGGATGGCAAAGAGTCGTCACAAGTCAAAATGCTCGATTTGCTTGCGGGCCACTTTACATCCCATGTGACAGTCAAAAAAGATTCAGACGTTGAAGCATCGGATTTCAAAGGGAAAGACCATATGATTTATTACGGCCAAACGAAAAGAAAGCTCAGCAAAAAATTGCTGTCTCTTATCAGCGGCGTAAAAAAACCGGTTGTCGCCATTGGCTATAACGCAGGCCAAATCAGCCAATTTTCTGGGCTTTCATTAGCCCGCAAAGAAAATGTGTTTCAGGTTCACAGCAGGTCAGAAAAGGCCGATGTGTCTCTGGAAAGCGGGCTTAACGTGCTGAGTGTATCAGGCCTGAAAGGAACGGCGCTTTACACCTTCAAAGCCGATGACGGCACAACGCATTCTTTTATATGGAAAACAAAAAAAGGGAATGTGTACATTGGATTAACAAATTTGTTAAATGGCAATTTGATCGTGGCGAAACAGCTCAGAGAAGCTTTCGGAGAGAAGGCGGGGACGACGTTATTGTATTTGCGTCTCGAGGATATCAGCCCGATGTCTGATGAAAAATTGCTGCTTCAAGCCGGTACATACCTGCATAAGCGGCATATTCCTTTTATCCTGGCGGTCATTCCGGTTTATTTGAATCCGGAAACAGGCGACAAAGTGTATTTGTCTGATCAACCGAAGATGGTCAAGGTGCTGAAAAAGCTGCAAAGCATGGGCGGCAGTATCATTGTTCACGGCTATACTCACGCTTATCGCTACAGTGAAACAGGAGAGGGCTTTGAATTTTGGGATGCAAAGGCGGATCAGCCGATTACATCCGGAAATGCCGAAGACCCCCCATCCATTTTGGAGAAAGAACAGGACTTCCCGAACGAACAAGCCTATCACAGCTATCTTGAACCATTTCGGGAAAAGGAAGAAACGTATACAAAACAAAAACTGACGCGTGCCATTGAGGATTTGACATCATCGGGTCTTTACCCGCTGGCGTTTGAAGCGCCGCATTACACGATGTCCGAATATGGCTATCAAATCGCCTCGCAGTATTTTACAAGCATTTTCGGCCAGGTCCAGCTCAGCAGCACAACATGGAAAACATCCGGTGCACCTCCGTTTGTGACTGCTCCTTCGATGTTGCAAGGAATGACGCTTTATCCGGAAACGATCGGCTTTGTCGACACATCAAAGCAAAACCCGCTCGGTGAGATGGAGGAGCACATCTCCCAGATGATTGATTTTGAAGGCGGAGTAGCCGGAGGATTTTATCACCCGTACCTCGGGATGAAATATCTGCCTGAGCTGGTTGATCAGATGGAACGCATTCCAGACAGTGAATGGCTCGATTTAAAGAAAACGAAACAAACCGTCAAAACAGACAAAGTGGAAATTCATACAAGCGGTGACGGAACGATTCAGGTGAAAAACGGTGTAAGCGCCATTGACGAGTTTTTCGATCATCACCGACAAACCCCTCTTGAAAAGGCGTTATGGATTCTCTCTGCTGTTGTGCTCTTATTTGTCATCATGTTTGTCAGTTATACGTTTTACTTGAGAGCCACATTGAAAAAACGAATTTTTAAGGAGAGAAGAAGCCTTGGGTAATACGCTGTTCTTTATCTCGCTAAGTTTAATATGGGTGATGCTTCTCTACCACATGTTCCTCATGCAGGGCGGGTTTCGCCACTATATGACCTTCGAACGGAATATCCCGAAGTGGAGAGAAAACATGAAGGAATTGCCGAAGGTCAGCGTTCTCATCCCGGCGCATAACGAAGAGGTTGTGATTCGGCAGACGCTGAAGGCGATGGTCAACCTTTATTATCCGAAGGACCGGCTGGAGATTATCGTTGTTAACGATAATTCATCAGACCGGACGGGTGATATCGTCAATGAATTTTCCGAGAAATACGATTTCATCAAAATGGTGATTACGAAGCCGCCAAATGCAGGAAAAGGAAAATCCTCTGCACTTAACTCAGGTTTTGCCGAATCAAACGGCGATGTGATCTGTGTGTATGACGCCGACAACACGCCTGAGAAAATGGCCGTGTATTACCTCGTGCTCGGCCTGATGAATGACGAAAAGGCAGGCGCCGTGGTAGGGAAATTCCGCGTCATCAATGCGGCAAAGACGCTGATGACGAGGTTTATTAATATCGAAACGATCTGTTTTCAGTGGATGGCCCAGGGAGGCAGATGGAAGTGGTTCAAAATCGCCACGATCCCAGGCACCAACTTCGCGATCCGCAGAAGCATTATCGAAAAGCTCGGAGGCTGGGATGACAAAGCGCTCGCTGAGGACACTGAGCTGACCATCCGGGTGTATAATCTCGGCTATCACATCCGCTTTTTCCCTGCCGCCATCACGTGGGAGCAGGAACCGGAAACATGGAAAGTATGGTGGCGCCAGCGCACCCGATGGGCGCGCGGCAATCAATATGTCGTGCTCAAATTTTTGGCGCAGTTTTTTAAGCTGAAACGAAAACGGATTATCTTTGATTTGTTTTATTTTTTCTTTACGTACTTCCTGTTTTTCTTTGGCGTGATCATGTCAAATGCGATTTTTGTAGTGAATTTGTTTTATGATTTGCATTTGTCGGTTGGATTTTTGGCAATGATTCTCTGGATTTTGGCGTTTTTCTTATTTATGACGGAGGTCATGATTACGTTGAGCATTGAAAAAACAGAAATGAACAAGCAAAACTTTTTTATCGTATTTCTCATGTACTTCACATACTCGCAGGCATGGATTGTGCTTGTTATCTACTCTTTATTCGTAGAAATCAAGCACCGTTTATTCAAGCAAGAGGTCAAATGGTACAAGACAGAACGATACAATCAACATAAAAGCGGGTGACCTTTTTGAAACAAATAATGATTTTTCTCACAAGCTTCATGCTGCTGGCGATGACTGGACAAACGGCTCTTGCCAAAGACGTACAGGTCAGCGGTTCGCTCCTCGGGAAAAGCAGCCAAGAACAAGCCAAACAGCAGGTGCTGACAAGCGAGCTGATTACACTGTATGGATCAAAAGACAGCGCAGAGCTGACGTATCAGATCCCGGCAGGCGCTTCTTCAGGCAATCAGCAATTGGTAATCGAATACGAGGCATCAAATCTTTTAATTTCTCCATCATCGTTAACGGCTGTCATTGATGATGAACCGGTCAAGACGTTAAAGCTTGATGGTGATTCCAAACGGAAAACAGTGAAGCTGAATCTGAATAAAAGCCAGTCTGCGCAAGGCTATCACAACGTATCGCTGAAATTCTACGGCGTAATGAAAGAGGGCGTGTGCGTCAGACAGGATACATCAGGCAACTGGATCAAAATTTATCCGGACAGCCGGCTGACACTTGCTGACAGCAGTGAAGCGAAGGGAGCGTCGCTGGACCATTATCCGTATCCTTTCGCCCAATCTGGAAATACAGCGGAAGAAACAGCTATCGTCATTCCGGATAACCCAAGTTCAGCAGAAATAGAAGCTGCTGTTAAAACAGAAGGCTATTTGAAAACGGTGGACAGCAGTGTCAGTATTGCGTATGTCACGGAATCTGAACTGAAAAAAATCGATAAGCCGACGATTGTTATCGGCGTGGACAAGCATTGGAACGGCAAAGTGAAAAAACTGTTGAAACAAGCTGGGCTACAGGCAAAAGGAGAAAACCTTCTGCTTGCGGAGCGGGTGCTGAAAGCAGAGGGCAAACAGCAGCCGGTTCTGTTTGCGCAAGCGGCGTCCGAGGACGCGCTCACTAAAAAAATCAGCGTGATGACAGATCAGACATATACAGGCCAGCTCAGCGGCGATACACTTTCAATCAGCAAGCTTCAGCAGACTGAAAAAAAAGAAAGCGATAAGCTGACCCTTGAGAATTTTGGAGCGGGTGATATCACAATTGGAGCCGACAAAACATCTTCAGCACATTATTTTTATCCGGCTTCGGCTGTTTTAGATGAAAACCAATCGGCGAAGCTGTCGCTTAAACTGAAAAAGTCTGAAACGATTCAAGCCTCAACGGCTGAAAACGAGTCAGCCTCTCAGGCCGCAGAACTGAAAGTGATGATCAACGGCCAGCCGCACTCGGTCCGACTTGATGAATTAGGAAAAGAAGATAAAAACGGATTCTATCATGTCACAGTGAAAGTGGACCCTAAGCTGCTGCAAAAAAACCGCTACATTGATATTCAGTTCGTCACGACCGGTTTAAAGGAAAACAACCCTTGCAACACCACTGATGAAGAAAAGTGGGTTTTTATCGATAAAAACAGTACATTATCATACGCCATCAAAGGCATGTCTCCGTCAGCGGATTTTCAAGAGTGGCCGCTGCCTTACGCCGGAAACCAGGATCAAACAACGTTAATCGTGCTTCCTGACACCGTTAGCCAATCGAAGCTAGAGGAGCTTTCTCTCGTAACGGAATCCTTTGGCAGCGAAGCACAGCATTCATATACGGTAAAGAAATCATCTGACGTTACAGCAAAGGATGCGAAAGGACGAAACCTCATTTTCATAGGAGGGATCAATCAATTTTCTCTTCTGAAGGAGAAATCATCAGATCTGCTTGTGCCGCAGGAAAAAAACGGATCGTTTGATGTATCTGGTTTCGAGATGCTGAATGAGACAACAAAACAAGTGGTATTTACCCAAGCATCGGTTTGGGATTCACGCTATACAATGGCAGTCTTTGCACCGTCAAAAGGAGATGGCACGGCTGTCACAAAAGAGATCATCAGTTATCTGAACAGCAACGATGAGTCGGCAACCGTCCTTAATGAAACAAACAGCCAGCAGGTGTTTACAAACCACCAGCAGCTCAAATCGGAAACAAACAGTTCCGGCGCTGAACAACCAACACAGGATCATAGCCAGAAATGGATGTATATTGGTGTGCTGGCACTCATTATGGTGATTGCGGCAGTGTTCATTTGGATTGCCGTAAGACGCAGAAAAAGAAAGACAGATACAGAATAAAACAGAGGCGATTTTAGCCTCTGTTTTTTTATTTTTGGTAAGTAAATTCCATTTGTGGAACCTGTCATTTTATTTTTTTCTCTCAGCCAATAAGCCTCTTTACAACGTGCGGGAACGGGAGTATGATCTCTTTTAGAAAACAAATCGCTTAATCTGAAATCAGAGCGGGGGACCCAATAGAACGGCTTTTTGCCGTTGGGGTGAATCCTTTTTAGGTAGGGCTAACTCTCATATGCCCGAATCCGTCAGCTAACCTCGTAAGCGTTCGTGAGAGGAGATGAATGAAACCTGTGTTCGATGTTATGGCACAGGGGCATCCGTTTGCCTCTGTGTTTTTTGTTGTTCATTTTTGAATGCAAATCGCATACAGAGACATCATAGCAGAAAGGACTATCAACAACATGTGAGAGCAAGACACTGATGTTTTATTGTTTTAATTGAAAAATGAGAAATTAAAAGGGGAAGACATCGATGTATCATTCAATCAAACGTTTTTTGATTGGGAAACCACTAAAATCCCAAGCAGCTGGAGAGCAAAAACTGACGAAATTAAAAGCCTTGGCTATGCTTTCCTCAGATGCGCTGTCATCTGTCGCATATGGGACAGAACAAATTCTAATCATTTTGGCAACAATCAGTGCTGCCGCATTTTGGTACTCCATTCCGATTGCGGTTGGCGTTCTCATCTTGCTGCTCGCACTGATTCTTTCATACAGGCAAATTATTTACGCTTATCCGCAGGGCGGCGGGGCGTATATCGTTTCTAAAGAAAATCTCGGTGAAAAACCGGGATTGATTGCGGGCGGTTCATTGCTTGTTGATTATATTTTAACAGTAGCGGTAAGTATTTCCGCAGGCACGGACGCCATCACGTCAGCCTTTCCTGCATTGCATGATTATCATGTGCCGATCGCTATTTTTCTCGTGTTAGTGATTATGATTTTGAACCTGCGCGGTCTTTCGGAATCGGCATCCATTCTTGCCTACCCGGTTTATCTGTTTGTGGTGGCGCTTTTGGTTCTCATTGCAGTCGGATTGTTTAAACTTATGACAGGACAAATAGACCAGCCAGCCCATCATACACCGCTGGGCACACCTGTAGCCGGCATTACGCTGTTTTTGCTGCTTAAGGCTTTTTCCTCCGGATGCTCAGCGTTGACCGGGGTTGAGGCCATTTCTAACGCGATTCCTGCATTCAAAAACCCGCCTGCGCGAAACGCGGCAAGAACGCTTGCGATGATGGGGATTTTGCTGGCGATTCTGTTTTCCGGCATCACGGTGCTCGCGTACGGGTATGGTACGGCGCCGAAGCCTGATGAAACAGTGGTTTCACAAATTGCGTCCGAAACCTTCGGACGGAATGTGTTCTACTATGTCATCCAAGGTGTCACATCGCTTATTTTGGTTCTTGCGGCAAATACGGGATTTTCAGCCTTCCCGCAGCTTGCCTTCAACCTGGCGAGAGACCAGTATATGCCGCGAATGTTTACAGTCAGGGGCGACCGCTTAGGCTTCTCAAATGGGATTATCTTTTTAGGCTTTGCCTCCATTGTTCTCATTATCTTATTCGGAGGACAGACGGAGCACTTAATCCCGTTATATGCTGTGGGCGTATTTATTCCATTTACGCTTTCACAAACCGGCATGTGCATGAAATGGATCAAGCAAAAACCAAAAGGCTGGATCGGAAAAATGCTGATCAACTCCTGCGGTGCTCTGATATCGTTTATGGTTCTATCCATTCTGCTTGTGACGAAGTTTAATGTCGTATGGCCTGTGTTAATCTTTATGCCTATCGTCGTTTTGCTGTTTTTTGCGATTAAAAATCACTATACAGCGGTTGGTGAACAGCTTCGCATCGTAGACAAAGAGCCGGAAGAAATCAAAGGCACCGTTGTGATTGTGCCTGTGGCCGGTGTCACCACCGTCGTGCAAAAATCGATTCACTATGCGAAATCACTGTCCGATCAAGTGATCGCCGTTCACGTGTCATTTGACAGAGAACAGGAAAAGAAATTCGAAAAACGCTGGGAAGAGCTTAATAACGGAGTGCGTCTCGTTACGCTTCACTCCTCGTACAGAAGCCTTGTCCATCCGTTTGATAAGTTTTTGGAAACAGTTGAGGCAAAAGCGAAGAAGGAGCAGTTTTCCGTTATGGTGCTGTTTCCGCAATTTATAACGAAAAAACGCTGGCACACCATCCTTCACAACCAATCGGCCTTTCTCCTCAGAGTCCGGCTGTTCTGGAAAAAGGACATAATGGTTGCCACACTGCCGTATCATTTTAAAAAGTAAAGCTCTAGGACCAAGGGAATCACCTTGGTCCTTTTTTGTTGGAAAAGGAGGTATGGCGGTGTATACACAAGGTGCTTTTGTGATCGCACTGAACGAAAGTCAGCAAATTCTGCTGGTGAAACGAAAAGATGTCCCTCTATGGGATTTGCCGGGCGGCAGGGTTGATCCCGGGGAATCGGCTGAGGAAGCGGCAGTGCGGGAGGTATTGGAAGAAACGGGATACAATGCAGCGCTTTCTGCGAAAATAGGTGTTTACCAAAGGCCAAAGTTTCAAGATGAACAGCATCTGTTTTTCGGAAGCATAACAGGCGGACAAGCAGTGGCTGACGGCACAGAGACAGCGGGATTAAAGTGGGTTTCCCCGGGGCGTTTGCCGCTTTTTATGGTGCCGAACCGAAAAAGGCAGATCAATGATTTCAAGAACGGCGCTCAAGATGTAAATGTCACCGTCAAGGATAGAGGGTTGCTCGCGGCGATCGACCTGTTGAAAAGAAGACTGGGCAAGTGATTCAGGTCTCCGGGTTTTAAAGCCTTTCTCCTGTGGTATTGAAAAAAGGAAAAAGGAGGATACGTTATGGCACACAAAACTGCAGGACAAGTAATGACAGAGCTGCTTGAGCAATGGGGAGTTGATCATGTATACGGCATCCCCGGAGACAGTATAAATGAGTTTATTGAAGAATTAAGACACGAAAGAAATCAACTGAAGTTCATTCAAACCCGCCACGAAGAGGTAGCGGCACTGGCAGCCGCGGCTGAAGCAAAACTCACCGGCAAGATCGGAGTCTGTCTGTCAATCGCAGGGCCAGGAGCGGTGCACTTATTAAATGGTTTATATGATGCAAAAGCCGACGGCGCCCCTGTGCTGGCGATTGCAGGACAGGTTTCTTCTGGCGAAGTCGGACGGGACTATTTCCAGGAAATTAAGCTGGAGCAAATGTTTGAGGACGTGGCTGTGTTCAACAGAGAGGTACATAGCGCAGAATCACTTCCGGATCTCTTAAATCAGGCGATCAGGACCGCCTACAGCAAAAAAGGCGTTGCGGTATTGAGCGTGTCAGATGATTTGTTTGCGGAGAAAATCAAACGGGAGCCCGTGTATACTTCACCGGTGTATATTGAAGGGAACCTTGAACCGAAAAAAGAACAGCTCGTCACCTGCGCCCAATATATTAATAACGCTAAGAAGCCGATTATCCTGGCAGGGCAGGGAATGAAAAAGGCGAAACGGGAGCTCTTAGAATTTGCGGACAAAGCCGCCGCTCCGATCGTTGTTACACTCCCGGCAAAGGGTGTTGTTCCCGATAAGCATCCGCATTTTCTCGGCAACCTCGGGCAGATCGGAACAAAGCCGGCTTACGAGGCAATGGAGGAATGTGATTTATTAATCATGCTCGGAACGTCATTCCCGTACCGTGATTATTTGCCAGATGACACGCCGGCGATACAGCTCGATTCAGACCCGGCAAAAATCGGAAAACGGTATCCGGTGACAGCGGGCCTTGTCTGCGATTCGGCTCTCGGCCTGCGCGAATTGACAGAGTATATTGAACGCAAGGAAGACAGAAGATTCCTGAATGCCTGCACAGAACATATGCAGCATTGGTGGAACGAAATTGAAAAAGACGAGGCAGAGGCAACAACACCGCTTAAACCTCAGCAGGTCGTGGCCCGTCTTCAGGAAGCGGCAGCCGATGAGGCGGTGCTCTCTGTCGATGTCGGCACTGTGACAGTCTGGATGGCGCGTCATTTCAAAATGAACGCGAACCAGGATTTCATCGTTTCCAGCTGGCTTGCGACAATGGGCTGCGGCCTGCCGGGAGCGATCGCAGCGAGCTTGTCCGATCCGGAGCGCCAGGCGATCGCTGTTTGTGGTGACGGGGGATTTTCCATGGTCATGCAGGATCTTCCGACCGCCGTCAAATATAAGCTCCCGATCACTGTCGTTATTTTAAACAACGAAAATCTCGGCATGATCGAATATGAGCAGCAGGTCAAAGGCAATATCGACTATGTCACAAAACTTCAAAATGTCGACTATGCCGCATTTGCAGAAAGCTGCGGAGCAAAGGGCATCAAAGTGACCAAAGCGGAAGAGCTTGCGCCGGCTTTCCATGAGGCGCTGCACTCTGACCAACCGGTCGTTGTGGATGTCATGATTGGAAACGAACCGCCGCTTCCTGGCAAAATCACCTACGGGCAGGCGAAAGGCTTTAGCAAATACATGCTGAAAAACTTCTTCGAAAACCAAAAATTTGAAATGCCGTCACTGAAGAAAAGTTTGAAACGGTTATTTTAAAAAAACAGAGGCCCCAAAAGGCCTCTGTTTTTCGTTGGAAACAAACGTATTTTCAGCTATAACATGTTTGAATTCATAAAATGATCGGTGTATGTATTAGGAACTGATTTGGCCATACTCGAAACAGACAAAAGGACAAATGCATCTTGTTTCAAAGGAAGATGCATTTGTCCTTGCATGCTTATTCTTATCAAATCTTACAGAACTCTTTTCCGTATAGGGTTATTTCTCTTTTTTCTTCAGCCCGAAGAAGAAAGGAAAAGCAGAACCAACCAAGAAGGTGCCGAATAAAAACATGCCGCCGATAAACACATGGAAATTTGTGTGTCCGGCCGTAAACGCCGTGATTAGGGAAATGATACTGAGCACGATCATGGCAATGCCGGGCGCGACTCTCATTTTTCCCTTGGATTTATGGGCAGCAACAGAACATAAAATGCCGATAACAATAGGAACAATCCACAAATAAAACAGAATAAATACTGACATCATCAAAACTCCGATTTTTCTTCTATCATAACAAATTTCTGTCAAAAAGGGTATCAATGAGCTTTTGCGAAAAAATAAAAACCGGCTTTAGAAGCCGGTTTTTTTATCGAAACGTATCTACAATTAAAAACACATTCAAAGCAACGATCAATACAGCAATCAGCCAAGACACCACTGTGACCCATTTGGCGTTGATCAGAGAACCCATGATCCGTTTATTGCTTGTAAACATAATAAGCGGAATGAGGGCAAAGGCGATCCCGAAGGACAGCACGACTTGGCTCAGTACGAGAGCGGTCGTCGGATTAACGCCTGACGCGATGATCAAGATCGGCGGAATGATCGTGATAAAACGCCGTACATACAGCGGAATGCGGTAGTTGATAAATCCTTGCATAATCACGTCGCCTGAAAGTGTGCCGACAGACGAACTGGATAGACCGGCAACGAGCAGCCCGATCCCGAATAAAGCCGCAGACATAGGGCTGACTAGATGTCCGAATTGCTGAAATGCGACGTCGAGATCCTCAACAAACAGGCCGTTTTTGAAGAATAATGCGGCAGCCACAATCAGCATACTTGCATTAATAGCCCCTGCAATCAGCATCGCTATTAAAATATCAATAAATTCAAACCTAAAGATTTTTTTCCGTTCTGCATCAGTTTTTCCAACCACCCGCCGCTGTGTAAGGGCAGAGTGCAAATAAATGGCGTGCGGCATAACAGTTGCGCCAAGAATACCCGCTGCAAGAAGCACACTGTCGGTGCCATGAAACGCCGGGACAAAAAGGCCCTTCATCACTGACACGGCATCAGGCTTTGCGAAAAAGGTTTGCAGCGCAAAGGCGATCACGACCACAAACAGCATACCGGCAATACCGGCTTCAAGTGAGCGATAACCGCGGCGCTGAAGCTCCAATATCGCGAAGGAACCGATCGCAGCTATAATAGACGCTTCAAGCATCGGAATGCCGAACAGCAAATACAGTCCCAGAGCCGCTCCGATAAATTCCGCCAGATCAGTTGCGATAATAACCAGCTCGCCCTGAATCCATAATCCGATCGAGACAGGCTTCGGGAATTCTTCACGGGCAACCTCAGGCAAATTTTTGCCTGTCGCAATACCAAGTTTGGCGGATAGGGATTGAATTAAAAGCGCCATGATATTAGAAAATAAGATCACCCATAAGAGCATATATCCGTATTTAGAACCCGCCGAAATATTCGTTGCGAAGTTGCCGGGATCAATATAGGCAATGGCTGCTATAAATGCAGGGCCGAGAAAAGGGAGCAGCCCTCTGAATCCTCTGATTTTCCCGTCAAGCGCATCTTGGACGGCTTTGGAACGGGGAGATTGTGCTGTGATGTCCTTGTTCATCATGTCTCACCTGAATTCTGTTTGTTTTTGCCGTACAACAAAGAGTTTCCTTAAGGCAAATTATTTTATCTACATCATATGACCATCCCGGTTTCTTGTCAACCGAAAATGTTCAAAATACATTCCTGAATTTTTCCCTGTTATGTAACATGATATGTAGGGATTCGGGATAAGGTCCCATATAAAAAGACATCGTTTCAGTTCGAAACGATGCCTCCTGTATCTAATGAGTCTAGGCTTCCTTCCGCAGCCCGCGGAATATCAGGCCCAGCAAGAACACGAAGATGGCTGCCCCGATGATGGCCGGGAAAATAGCAAAGCCAGCGAGGCTCGGTCCCCAAGTGCCAAGAAGTCCGTGTCCGATCCAAGCGCCGATCAGCCCGGCAATCATAGAGCCGAAAATTCCTCCCGGCAGCCGGTTTCCTACAATGGCGCTTCCAATTAATCCGATAACGATAGCAACAACTAATGAAACCAAAAAGCTAAGCATCATGATCACCTCTCATAAATGATTTACCAATCAATAACCGCTCCTGATTATTTCGAAACACCTAAAAGCACATCGCTTTATGATCCCGTTTTGATCGTTCTCTGCACACTGCCGTCAGCCAAATGGACAACGACCTCAGTGCCTTTATGCGCAGCGATTTCCTTTGCCCGTTCAATCGCTTCTCTCTTTGTATCCTTGATGTCAGATGCGCGTTGGGCTCCCTCGGCTTTGACTGCCCAGCCGTTTTTATGCTTGATGACATGCTCTGCCTTATGCATGAGTTCAGGGTCTCCGCCGCTGTTAGAACCATCATCGCGTTCTGTCTCATCATCATGCGTCAGGAAATCATCAATTTCATCTGTAGAGGCGTTTTCCGCCCATTCCTTCGCTTTGCTTGTCGCAATTGGAATCGCGCGCCCTTCCTCATAGCCTTCATCCATCATCGCATTCGCAATGTCTATCGCCTTTTTTCTCACCGGCTTCTCAAGATTTTTTAATGAAGCAGGATAATCCTTCATCGACCAAGGCATGTCCATCACTCCTTTTCCTTTTATAAAAATGGTACCCGCAGGTGAAAAATAAAAACGCATCCGAAAAAATGAAGGTATACTATATAGTAGAAAAAACGGAAGGGAAGTGCGGATTGGGTGCCAACAGAACGAAAAGAAGACTTACATCAGCAATTAAAAGAGATAGAGAAATGGGAAAAAGATCAGCAAAAAGTCTGGTTTTGGGAAAAGCTCAGCCGTCTCCCGTTTCAACTCCTGGACAAGCTGACACCAGAATTCATCCAGAAAAAGATCGGCAAGCTCTTGGATGAGGTCGGCAGCTTTGTTCAAACAGGCGGACAGTACCTGACATCTGAAAAACAGATTATCAGGATGTTTCAAAAGAAACTGCCGGAGGAGATCTTTGAATCGCTGGAGGACATCCGGAAAGCGCCTCTTCCTGTCATGGATGAAATTGTGGAAGGAATGGGCAAAAACAGAACCAACGCAGCAACCGTTCAAGGCGCGACAACCGGTGTGGGCGGCGTGTTTACGCTGGCGGCAGACATTCCGGCAGTGCTTGGCTTATCACTAAAAACATTACAGGATATCGCAGTCGCATACGGCTATGACCCAAAGGAGAAAAAAGAACGCGTCTTCATTGTGAAATGCCTGCAGCTGACGTCGGCTGATGTTGTCGGCAAAAGATCGATTTTGCAAGAATTAAAACACTACGATCAAGACCGTACATATAAGAATGTCGCTTCTCAAATCCAAGGCTGGCGAGAAGTCGTTTTGGGCTATCGAGACACGTTTGGCTGGAAAAAACTTTTCCAGATGGTGCCGGTTGCCGGAATGGTTTTTGGCGCCGCTGCCAATCGCTCAACATTAAACGACATTACCGAGACAGGCATGATGCTGTACAAAAAGAGGCGCATTCTTGAACGACTGAAAGAAACAGAACGAGAGATGGAATAGCAGAAAGCAGACGGACCGCGATCCGTCTGCTTTTTTATTGAAAACACACCCAATGTGTTTTGTTTGTTTAAAAGAATTGATAGCGGGAATACAACAACCAACACCAATTAAAGGAGGAATTCAAAATGGCAGACGATAACAAAATGAGCAGAGAAGAAGCAGGTAGAAAAGGCGGAGAAACAACAAGCAAGAACCATGACAAAGAATTCTATCAAGAGATTGGGAAAAAAGGCGGAGAAGCCACTAGCAATAACCATGACAAAGAATTCTATCAAGAAATCGGTGAAAAAGGCGGAGAAGCCACTAGCGAAAATCATGACAAAGAGTTCTATCAAGAAATCGGTGAAAAAGGCGGAGAAGCCACTAGCGAAAATCATGACAAAGAATTCTATCAAGAAATCGGCCGAAAAGGCGGAGAGGCAACAAGCAAAAATCATGATAAAGAATTCTACCAAGAAATTGGCTCAAAAGGCGGAAACGCCCGCAACAACGACTAATCAAAAGCATAAAGGCAGACAACCTGTAAATAAAAAGCGATCCGGCACATCAGCTGGATCGCTTTTTTTTGGAATCTTCTCAATTTATGCCGCTATTGAGATACAATAAGTGAAAAAGGGGTTTTCGCTAATGTCCAAGATACAAAACTTGCTTGCCATCGCAAATGAAGTCAAAGAAAAGCACGCCAATTTTTCAATCTCAGAGGTCAACGACCACTGCGTGCGCCTTGCGGTGTTTACGGGAGAATATGACTGGCACCATCACCCTGACTCAGACGAATTGTTTATTGTTCTTGAAGGTGAGCTGCTGATCGATTTTAAAGACAAAGAAACCGCGGTGCTCAAAGCAAATGACAGCCTGCTGATCCCGAAAGGCACGATTCACCGCACACGCTCTTACGTCAGGACGGTAAATCTCTGTGTGGAGCATAAACAAGCCGAAACCGTCATCATAGAGGAGTAGCCATGCTGATCAAAAGGATTGTATGTGAAGTAGACGCTCCAAACGCTGAAGCATTTGCAAAAGCGCAGTCACAGTGGGGAGCATTATCGCATATAAGCGGCTTTATCAAACAGGCCGGCGGCTGGCGAAAAACGATAGACGAGCCGCTCACCGCAGAAATCATCAGTGTATGGGAAAACAGAGAAGCCTATGATCTTTTTATGGAGAACGAACATGACAGCATATACGAGGAAAACGATCAGAAGGCTGTAATTCTTTCAATAGAGGTGACGGTGTACGAAGAGGATAAACCGTTCGTTCATGATCTGGTACATAACCCTGATATCCGGTACGAACCAGACTGGACGGTTCTGAAGGCATAATCAAAGCCCAAAACATCATGTTTTGGGCTTGTCTCTTTACTCGCGTCCCGGAAGTGTATTATGAACAAAAGGCGGTGCTGGTTTTAACTCCGGTTTTTCTCCAAACGTTTTTGCTTCTTTCACATATTCAAAGGCTTCTCCGTCCGGCGCTTTTTCATTCAGCCAGTTTTGCTTGGCGCTTTCTTCGCCTTCTGAGAAATTGATAAGCTGATGTGAGAACTCTTGTTTTTCGAGCGCTTTCGGGAATGTACCCGGCACAACCGGACCTTCCTGTGCTTCTAATTCTTTAATGGCGGCGAGCCATTGATTTTGGTGCATCGTGTCACGCGCCAGCAGGAAGCTGAGCATATCTTTGACGCCTTTGTCATCCGTCATTTCAAACAGGCGTGCGACCTGCAGACGGCCCTGAGATTCCGCATTCAGGTTGGCGCGGAAGTCTGCCAGCAGGTTTCCGCTTGCTACGATATAACCGCCGCTCCAAGGTACGCCTGTACTGCTTTCCGGCATGGCGCCAAGTCCTGATACAATCGCATGGTGAGGGTTCATGCCGCCTAGGATGGAGCCGATGACCGGATCTTCAGCAGCTTTTTCCTGCTGATCAAGAGGGGCATCCTCAAGAAGTCTGGCAATCATCGTTGCGATCATTTCAACATGCCCGAGCTCCTCAGTTGCCGTATCCATCAGCAAGTCCTTGTATTTTTCATTTCCTCTTGTGTTCCAGCCTTGAAATAAGTACTGCATGGCAACTGAAATTTCTCCGAATTGCCCGCCTAAAATTTCTTGCATTTTTTTAGCGAATAATGGATCTGGACGATCTGGTTTAGCAGGATGCTGCAGCATTTTTGTGTGCTTAAACATGTACCCATCTCCTTTTTCGATTATCTTTTTTTATATTTCCGATCGATAGAAAGATAAACGAAAAACAGCGTATCGAGATGGGAACTATGAATCTTTTCGCAGCTCCAACAGTTCCCGGATCAGCTCCCGGCCAAAGATGGGCTCATACTGCCGGTAAACAGGGTCAAGACGCTTCATCCATTCTTGTTTCTCTTTATCTGACAGCTCATAAATATGTATAGCAGAATTCTTTTTGATTTCTTCCAGCTGCTCCTTGTTCATTTGTTCGGCATACGTTTCATTCCACTCCGTCGTCTCCTTCATCGCTTCAGTCAAAATGCGCCTTGTTTCTGGTGTTTGCGCCTTCCAGAAGTGTTCATCGGTCATGACAGCGTAGCCGAGGTAACCGTGGCTGCTTATTGTCAAATAGTCCTGAACATTATAAAATTTTTTAGAATAGATGTTTGAAATTGTATTTTCTTCGCCATCGACTACATTGTTTTCTAACAGCTGAAAGGTAGAATTGAAGGATTCCTGATGAGGTGTTGCGCCAAGCAGCTTGAACTGATCCTCAATCACATCGCTTTGCATAATGCGCAGATCCTGCCCTTTTAAATCATCCGGTGTTTTGACCGGCCCTTGATTTGTTGTGATTTGCTTAAAGCCGTTCGTCCAATAGGCCAGTCCTTTTAATTGGTTTTTCTTTAGAGAATCAAACAGCTGTGTGCCGATGCTTCCGTTCAGCCCTTTTTTGACGGCGTTGTAATCTGTAAAAGCATACGGCAGATCCAGCACTCCCCATTCAGGCGAGAGCATGCCGAGCTTCGATGTGGAGGGGGCGATAAATTGAACATCGCCGTTTTGCAATGCTTCAATTTCTTCAATGTCCGAGTACAGGCTTCCATTCGGAAATACTTCTATTTTTATTTTCCCGCCTGATTTTTCGTTCACCAGATCAGCGAATTTATTGGCGGCCAGCCCTTTTGGCGTATTTTCAGCAACCACGTGGCTGAATTTAAACACGATTTGATCCTGCAGGCCTTCCTGGTCGTCATCATAAACAATCTTTTTATTGCCTGTATGATCATGGAATCCGATAAATAAAGCGGTTGCAATTCCAGCGATCATCAGTGCGAGACATGCAAGCAAACTCTTCATGAAAAGCCCTCCCCTATGTTAAGGATAATGGGGGCAATGACATTCGTAAAGACCTGAAAGGAGAAGCTGATGAACAAAAAGAAGCTCTCAATCCGTTGGAAAATCACGATCTTATCCTATATACTCGTCATTTTCTCCTTTTTGATCGGCGGCATTGTGCTCATCGGCAACATTCAGCATACAGAGGAGCGGGAGCTGAAAAAGCGGCTGATGAATACGGCCCGGACGGTGTCAGAGATGACAGAAGTGAAAGAAGCCTTGGCGCGAAAAAAACAAACAGAAGCTGTTCGTTATGCTGTTGAAGAAATCAGGATGATTAATGAAGCAGACTATATTGTCGTCATGGATATGAATCACATCCGATATACGCATCCTGTCAGCACAAGCATCGGCAAGAAATCAGAAGGTGCAGACGAGGAGGCAGCGTTTGCGGAGCACATTTATTTCTCTGAAGCAAAGGGCGAGATCGGCACGGCGGTTCGCGCTTTTTATCCGGTTAAGGATCAAGACCTGAACCAAATAGGCGTGGTGCTTGTCGGAAAAACGCTGCCGGGGATCGCTGACATCCTGCTTCATTTAAAGCGTGATATCGCATTCATCGTTGTGCTGACACTCGGCTTCGGCCTTGCTGGTTCCTTTTTGCTGGCCCGCCATATCAAAAAACAAATGTTTCAGCTTGAACCCCATGAGATTGTCCGAATGTATGAAGAACGGACAGCGACGTTTCACTCGATGAATGAAGGGGTGATCGCCATTGACAATCGGCTCGTCATTACGATTTTTAATGAAAAAGCGAAACAGATCTTTGAAGTGCAGGGGGATCTGATCGGCAAGGTGATTTGGGAGGTTCTCAAGGATTCGCGCCTGCCCGAAATCGTGGAGCGGAACAAAGCGGTTTATAATGAAGAAATTCGTGTCAGCGGAAAAGTCATCATGAGCAGCAGAATTCCGATCGTCATGAAGAAAAAAGTGATCGGCGCTGTCGCGATTTTCCAGGACAGAACGGAAGCGGCCAAGATGGCAGAGGAATTGACTGGTGTCAGAAACTTTGTGGAGGCGCTCCGTGTCCAAAACCATGAGCATATGAATAAGCTGCACACGATCGCCGGCCTCATCCAGCTGGGGAAATCTGAAAAAGCCTTGCAGCTTGCATTTCAGGCGTCAACTGAGCAGGAAAATGTGACTGAATTTCTGCACCGCTCGATTCAAAATGACGCTGCGGCAGGCCTTCTATTAAGTAAAATCAGAAGGGGAAGAGAGCTCGGCGTTGCTGTTCATATAGATGAAAACAGCAGTCTTCAGCAATTTCCCGAGCATGTTGATCAGCATGATATTGTCGTGCTTTTGGGGAATCTGATTGAAAATGCCTTCGGCTCATTTGAAACCGTTCAATCTGAAGACAAACGAATTGACATAAGTATCGAACAAACAGATGATATCCTTGCTATTTTAATAGAAGATAACGGCTGCGGAATTGATCCGGCACATATGCCTCGCCTTTACGACAAAGGTTTTACGGTCAATAAAACTGGCGGCACAGGCTATGGCCTGTATCTAGTGAAACAAATCATAGACAAAGGATCGGGCATGATAGAAGTTGATTCACATGCGGGGCAGGGGACATCTTTTTCTATCGTTTTTCCAATGAAGGGGGAGGAAGCACAGCATGGCTCGTAAAGAATGGAAGGTTCTGCTCATTGAAGACGATCCGATGGTTCAAGAGGTCAATAAGGATTTCATTACAACTGTTAAAGGCGTTACTGTCTGTGCAACGGCAGGAAACGGAGAGGAAGGCATGAAGCTGATTAAAGAAGAACAGCCGGATCTCGTCATTCTCGATGTGTACATGCCGAAAAAAGACGGCATCAAGACCTTGCAGGAGATCAGAAAGCAAAAGCTTGAAGTGGATGTCATTGTCGTCTCCGCTGCAAAAGACAAGGAAACGATCTCACTCATGCTGCAAAACGGGGCGGTTGACTATATCTTAAAGCCGTTTAAGCTTGAGCGAATGAGACAGGCGCTCGAAAAGTACAAGCAATATAAGCAAAAAATCGAAGCGAATGATACGCTGTCCCAGGAACAGCTTGATGCGATCCTGAATATTCCGCAGCAGGCCGTACAGGATCTGCCGAAAGGGTTGAATCACTTCACGATGAATGAAGTCACTGCTTTTTTGAAACAGCAAACCGCATCCCTTTCTGCTGAAGAGGTCGCCAAGGCGCTCGGCATCGCCAGAGTGACAGCCAGACGATATCTTGATTACTTAGAAAAAACCGGGGCCATCCAATTGGACGTTCAATACGGAGGAGTCGGCCGGCCGGTCAACCGCTACGTGTTAAAAGGATAAACCTGAGACCAAAAAGACCAAAATGTCCGTTATGATCATAAACTTCCCCAGACGTTATGAAAACGCTATCATCCTAGTAAGAAAGACACAAAAGGCGAATAGGACAGGGGGATGAAAGATATGAAACTGTTTAAAAATTTAACAGTTCAAGTCATAACCGCGGTCATCATCGGGGTCATTGTCGGGCTGGTTTGGCCGGATGTCGGCAAAGAAATGAAACCGCTTGGCGATACATTTATTAACGCTGTTAAAATGGTGATCGCACCAATTATTTTCTTCACAATCGTTCTCGGGATTGCAAAAATGGGCGATATGAAGAAGGTTGGAAAAGTAGGGGGAAAAGCGTTTATCTATTTCGAGATTGTCACCACCCTCGCACTCATTATCGGTTTATTTGTGGTCAATATTATGAAGCCGGGTGCGGGTCTTGATTACAGCAAGCTTGAAAAGGGAGATGTATCACAATACACGCAAAATGGCGGTCAGGGAATCGACTGGATTGAATTTGTGACACACATTGTTCCATCCAACATGGTTGATGCCTTCGCAAAAGGGGACATTTTGCAGGTCTTATTCTTTTCTATTCTTTTCGGAGTGGGTCTTGCGGCATTAGGCGAAAAAGGGAAAAGCGTCATTGATTTCTTCGACAAGGTTTCTCACGTTTTTTTCAAAATTATCGGCTACATTATGCGTGCCGCGCCAATCGGGGCATTCGGGGCGATGGCGTATACAATCGGACACTTCGGGCTCGATTCCATCAAACCGCTGGCAAGCTTAATGATGTCTGTTTATATTACGATGTTCCTGTTCGTATTTGTTGCTTTAAATATCATCTGCAAGCTTTACGGATTCAGCCTGTGGAATTACCTTCGCTTCATTAAGGATGAGCTTTTGATCGTGCTTGGCACAAGCTCTTCCGAATCGGTGCTTCCGCGTATGATGGATAAAATGGAGCGCTACGGCTGTTCCAAATCAGTTGTCGGGCTTGTTATTCCGACGGGCTATTCGTTTAACCTCGACGGCACATCCATTTATTTATCAATGGCGACTGTCTTTTTGGCACAGGTGTTTGGAGTAGACCTCAGCATCGGCCAGCAAATTACGATTATCCTCGTTCTGATGCTGACATCGAAGGGAGCGGCAGGTGTGACGGGAAGCGGATTTATCGTCCTTGCCTCAACGCTGTCAGCGCTGCAGGTCATTCCGCTGGAGGGTCTTGCACTCCTGCTAGGTGTTGACCGTTTCATGAGTGAAGGAAGAGCCATTGTGAACCTGATCGGAAACGGAATCGCCACGATCATTGTTGCCAAAAGCGAAAATGAATTTGATGAAGCAAAAAGCGTAGAGGCTGTGGAAGGCATGAAAAAAATGAAAACAGCAGTCTGAAAAAAGAACGGCCCATCCATGGGGCCGTTTTTTTAATTGTTTAAGAATTATTAAGGTAAGGACAGAGACCTCAGCATTTTTTTGTTATATAATTTACAAATGGATACTATATTGAATGAAGGACGTTTGTCCTAACAGGAGTGTATAAATGGCCGCTTTAGTTAAATTTTTTCAGCACCCGGGAGTAAGGCGTTTCTCCATCTTTGTCGTGTTAACTGGTGTGTTATATCTATTTAAGAGCATGATCAACTTAATATTGCTTACCTTCATTTTCACATTTCTAATGGATCGTTTGGAGCTTGTCGTGCGGCAGTTTGTAAGCCAGTTCTTCCGCGTGAGCCAGCGGGTTGTCATTACGTTTCTTTACATGTTGCTGGCTGTGCTGCTTACAGTCGGGGGCTTTGTGTTTTATCCGGTCGTCGCGGCGCAGATCCAGCAGCTGGTAAAGCAGATTAAACATATTGCGTATCATCCTGACAGCATCCCTTTCTTTGATGAGATCACCAGTGTCTTCGGAGATATTAACATCAGTTCATATGTCAAAGAGGGCTTCAATGTAGTGTATACTTATCTGGCCGATATCAGCACATTCGGCTTGCAGGTCGTGATGGCGCTCATTCTCAGCATGTTTTTCTTATTTGAGAAAAAACGGCTTTCTGAATTCATGGCGAAATTTAAAACGAGCAAACTGAGGGTCTTTTATGAGGAAATTGCTTTTTTCGGAAGCAAATTTGCAAGAACGTTCGGCAAGGTGCTCGAGGCTCAATTTATCATTGCGCTCGTCAACTGTATTCTGACGTTTATCGCGCTTTGGATTATGCATTTTCCGCAGCTGTTTGGGCTGTCGATTATGGTGTTCTTCCTTGGATTGATCCCTGTAGCAGGCGTCGTCATTTCCCTGATTCCGCTCAGCATTATCGCCTACAGCACTGGCGGTGGAATGTATGTGCTCTACATTGTTCTTGTCATATTTGCCATTCATGCGATCGAAACCTATTTCTTAAATCCGAAGCTGATGTCGGCGAAAACAGAGCTGCCAATCTTTTTCACCTTCACAGTACTCATTTTCTCTGAACACTTCTTCGGCATTTGGGGTTTAATTATCGGGATTCCGATCTTTGTATTTCTCCTTGATATTCTGGATGTCACCAACAAGGAAGATAGGTCTAAAGGACCCCGAGAGAATAGCGATAAAATATAGTTTAAAATCGAATAATGAGTGTGCCTCGATCTGCCGGCCTGCCTGTTCAGAACATGGAATTAAGACTCGGAATCGGAGCTTGGCATTGCTTCGCACAGTGGTGAACACAACAGGTGACAATGCCTGTCATCATTACAGAAACTGAACAGAACAAACAGTCGGAGTAAACGCTCATCATCGGTTTAACCAAACATTTGGAAGCAACAAATGCTATAATACAAACAGTGCCTAATGTTGGGCACTGTTTATTTTTTGTCGAAAAAGGAGGAAGGCTTTATGGCTGAGCCGATTTTACATATTGAAGGCCTCGATAAAAAGATTGGGTCTAAACAGATTTTAAAACAGATCAGCATGGACGTCATGGAGGGTGAAATCATCGGCCTTCTTGGTCCAAATGGTTCCGGAAAAACAACACTCATCCGTATCATCGTCGGGCTGCTGAAACAAAACAGCGGAAGCGTGACAATCAGCGGATTCCAGCATGATACAGAGTTTGAAAAAGCGATGGAAGCGGTTGGAGCGATTGTTGAGAACCCTGAGTTCTATCCGTACCTGACAGGCTGGGAAAACCTCAAGCACTTTGCGAATATGCACAAAAAAATAGCGGATGAACGGCTTGATGAAGTGGTGGAACGTGTCGGGCTGACGTCAGCGATTCATGATAAGGTGAAAACCTATTCCCTTGGGATGCGCCAGCGTCTGGGAATCGCCCAGGCAATTCTTCACCGGCCGAAGCTTCTCATTCTAGATGAACCGACAAACGGCCTCGATCCTGCGGGGATGAAGGATTTTCGCGATCATATTAAGGAACTCGCAGAAATGGAAGGAACAGCTGTCCTGTTCGCCACTCATTTATTGCGCGAGGTTGAAGACTTGTGCGACCGTGTCATCATCATTCAAAAAGGTGAGATCAAAGCGGAAGTCAGCTTACAAGGAACTGATCAAACCACAGAAAAAGCGATTATAGAAGTGCAGCCGCAAGAAAAAGCACTCAATTGGCTTACAGGCAATCAATATCAAGCTGAGAGCCAAGACGGGACGATTGTAGTTGAGGTGGCAAAAGAAAACATACCGGAGCTGAACCGATCACTTGTCGGACAAGATCTGAATGTATTTTCCATTACGCCTTACACGCAGTCACTGGAAGACGAATTTATAAAAGCGACAACAGCTCATCAAGAGGAGGGAGAAGAGCTTGTCTAAATTAATTTGGAATGAACATATGAAACTTTTTAATCGGAAGGTCACTTTGGTTTCCCTTATCCTGATGGCTGTCTTTCAATTCTTCATGGCATTGATCATTAAACGGATTGTCATCAGTGCCGGGACAGATGAAAACTTCATCGGCTATTTATCGTATACACCGAGCCTGAACATTTTGCTGCAGGCTTTAACGATCGTAATTGCAGCAACAATTGTTTCGATGGAATTTGATAAAAAGACGATCAAATTTTTGCTCATTCGTCCGGTTAAACGCCAAAAGGTCTTTTGGTCAAAATTAATCACAGTCGTGATGGTCAGCTTCTATTTGTATCTGGCATACTACATTCTGGCATTATTATTCGGTCTCGTGTTTTTTGGCACATCGGTGACTGCGGAATCAAAGACATTGCTGGTCAACACCTTGGCGCTGATCGGGTCAAACTGGCTTGAAGCTGTAATGATGGGATTATTCGGGCTGCTTTGTTCTTCGCTGTTCCGCAACAGCGCGGTAGCAGTTGTTGTTTCTTTTGTCGTTTTATACGGAGCGAGTACACTTGTTCAGCTCATGAAGTTGTTTGAAAACAAGTGGGGCAGCTTTTTGCTTTTTGCGAACACTGACTTTACGCAATACAGAAGCGGAGAGACAGCGTTGTTTTCAGGCATGACGCCATTGTTTTCAATTGGCATTCTCATCATACATGCCATATTCTTCATCGTTGTTGGCTGGTGGTGCTTCTGTAAACGGGATGTTCGGGTCTAAAGGCAAGGAATGACATTTTTGTGAAAAAGCTCACGTAAATCAATATCAAGTGATATTTTGGTTTATACTAAAGGTACTGACGGAGGTGTCTCGATTGAGGAACTTTATTACCGCTTTACCGATCGTATTGCTGCTTGGATTCTCATTTGTGTCATTCATGTTTCAGTTTGAACATCTTGTTTATTTCAGGCTCGCGCTTGGGTTGTTTTCTCTCGTGGGACTGTACATGATATATAAAATGAAGACGGGCATCCGCTATTTTATCATCTATCTGTATGCCAGCTGGATTGTGTTGGCCGCAGTGACCGCTTTTGAAGAGCCGATTTTCTCAAGCTTTTTCTTTGGCGGCCTGGTGATGACGATGGGTTACCTGACATATATGCTGATTTATCTCGGCATGAAACAAGACCGGGATGCAAATCCTGTGTAATCGCGCTGTTCCCTTGGGGAACGGCGTGTTTTTCTATACTGGACAAAAGGTTAACAGTTGCGGAAAAATGGCAGGAAATCTATAATACATATTAAATTTATCGGAATTAAAACTGGGGGGCTGCCGGATGTCATTATTTATACAAAACGATCAACAGCGGCAATGGATGGAGAAAATCGGACGGATTGCGGATGAATTTCAGCAAACAGCTGCTGAAGATGACGAACAGGGACGTTTTCCTGCAGAGAAAATACAAAAACTGCGTGATGCTGGGTATACAGCATTAACATTGCCGGCATCTCATGGCGGAGGGGGCATTTCTGTTTACGATATGCTCCTGTTTCAAGAACGGCTTGCACGGGGAGATGCTCCGACGGCTCTTAGCATCGGCTGGCATTTGAGCGTGATCGGGGAGCTTGGAGAAGGCAACAGCTGGGATGAAGACGTATTTGCATTTGTTGCCAAGGAAGTCCAAAACGGAGCCGTCATTAACAGGGCGGCGACTGAAGCGAAAACCGGAAGCCCGACAAGAGGAGGGCGTCCGGGTACACACGCCGTCAAAAAGGATGGCAAATGGGCAGTGAACGGGAGAAAAACCTTTACGACGATGTCTCAAGCACTGGATTATTTTTTAGTAACCGCATGGATTGAAGACAAACAAACAACAGGCGTGTTTCTCATTCATAAAGATGATCCCGGCTTGTCGATTGAAGAAACGTGGGATATGATGGCGATGCGGGCGACTGGGAGCCATGACCTTGTACTGAATGAAGTCATGCTTGATGAGAATAAGCTGGTGGAACTGCTTCAAGGGCCTCGCGGAGCTAAGCCGAATGGCTGGCTGCTTCACATTCCGGCGATCTATCTTGGTGTTGCTCAAGCTGCTCGTGACTATGCAGTGCAATTTGCATCTGAGTATTCTCCAAACAGCTTGAATGGACCGATCAAGAATGTCCCGGCCGTACAGCAAAGAACAGGCGAAATGGAGCTTGAACTGCTCAATGCCAGACACTTTCTTTTCCATATCGCTCAATTGTATGACGATCCGGAGCGGCGTCCACACTTGACAAGCGAACTCGGTGCGGCTAAGCATATCGTCACAAACGCTGCGCTGTCTGTTGTTGATAAAGCGATGAGAATTGTCGGGGCCAAAAGCCTGGAACGAACCAACCCGCTTCAGCGCTATTACCGTGATGTGCGCGCCGGTCTTCACAACCCGCCGATGGATGACGCCGTGATACACAAGCTGGCAGCTGAAGCGTTTGAGTCATAAAAAAGAGCCTAGCCGGCTCTTTTTATGTATTGTTTTGCTCTTGCAGATTTTTTTGATGCTTGCGGTCGATCCTGTCATAAATAACGTTCATCAGCTTTGGATTGCCCATAATCGCCTCTTTGTTTTCCTGGATCAGCTGTTGGTAAGTTTTCACTTTACGCTTCGGCATGCTCCGGCGCCCTCCTGACATGTTTGTATTCACTTTCTAACTCCGTCAGCGACAATTCATACAGATGACGCTTTGACTTTTTGTATATACCATTCTGTATTAACAGATGAATGAGCTGTTTTTTTCTGATTTCTGCAGACTGAGGTGTCATTGTGTCACCAACCTCCAATCAAACGATATTGATAATCATTATCAATTAACTTCAGTATACAATGTCCGCAATCGCCTGTAAAGATGAAAACAGTCCTATTCTTTCGCCAATTTACAAACATTCAACAAATCGACAAAAAGTTTCCCGGGCAATAATTTGCTGTCGAAATATTCCGCTTCATTGAACGCGTCCTGCTATTTTTCATGTTTTGAACCATACTATGTAATAGAATGGAGGCTGGTATTCAATGGAGCGGACAGAAAATCTGAAAAAGGGAGAAAAAGGGGCGCTCCTCAATATTTTTGCATATGTCATCCTTGCTGTTGTAAAGCTAGTCATCGGGATTCTATATCATTCTGAAGCGCTGAGAGCAGACGGGTTAAATAATGGAACAGATATTGTTGCGTCAGTAGCAGTGCTGATAGGATTGCGGATTTCTCAAAGACCGGCTGACAGCGATCATCCATACGGCCATTATCGGGCTGAAACAATTTCGTCTCTTGTTGCGTCTTTTATTATGATGGCAGTCGGCATTGAAGTGTTAATCGGCGGAGGAAAAGCGATTGCGGGCGGCACAACGGAAACGCCAAATCTTATCGCGGCATGGACGGCGTTAGGCAGTGCTGTGTTTATGTATGGCATCTATTTATATAACAAAAGGCTGGCAGCGTCCATTAAAAGCTCTGCCCTGATGGCAGCGGCAAAGGACAGCAGGTCAGACGCTTTTGTAAGTGCCGGCGCGTTTATCGGTGTTTTTTCGTCCCAGCTGAAGCTGCCGTGGATTGATCCGGTAACGGCTTTTATCATCGGCATCATCATTTGCAAAACTGCGTGGGATATCTTTAAAGACGCTTCACATTCCTTAACAGACGGCTTCCATTTAAAAGATCTTGAGCCTTACAAACAGACCGTCGGCAGGATCGAAAATGTGCATCGCCTAAAGGATGTGAAAGCGAGGTATTTAGGCAGTACAGTTCATATCGAGATGGTGATTACGGTTGATCCGAAGCTTACAGTAGAAGAAGGCCATGGAGTGGCGGATGAAGTTGAAGACAAAATAAAACATGAACACGATGTCACTCATGTTCATGTTCATGTAGAGCCTGACGACATAAAATAAGGCTGTTTAACGAATTAGCTTATATGTTCAGATAAAAATTCAGTCACTTCTTCAGGCGTTTTGGCATTGGCGCTGTGAAGGTGAGCTGTTTTTTCACCGTTTTTGAAAATAAGCAGGCTGGGAATGCCCATTACTTGGTATTTTTCAGCCAGGTCAGGAAGCTCGTCCTTATTCAGCTCATACCAATCGTTTTGGTTGTACTCTTCCAAAATATCGCCGATGAACATATTCATGCGTGTGCAGTCTGGGCACCAATCAGCATAAAACTTTACAATGATTTCTTTATCAGATTGAATCAGTTCATTAAATTGTTCGTTTGTTGTGATTTTTTTCATATGTCACATCTCCTTTTCAATGCCATTTTAATATAAAATAAAAAGGAATTACATACAAATGCATTCAACATCAGCATGCCCAAAAATAATTAGATCATTTTCCGGTGAAAATGATAAGATAGTAAAGATGAATTGTAGTGGGGGGAGTATCCATTGAAAACAAGTCTAGGATTAGTGTACGGAGGAAAGTCGGCAGAACATAATGTTTCCCTGCAGACAGCTCTGGCTGTAATCAAAGCGCTAAATACTGAGAAGTTTGATATACATCCGATTTATATAACAGAAAAAGGCGAATGGGTTAGAGGCGCCCGTTTAACTGAGCCTGTTTCAAACGTGAAAATGCTTCAATTTGAGCAAGGAGGCAGTGCTTTTTCTCCAGCTGCCCTGAACCAGGAGATGTTTCCGCAGGAAGCGTCACAGCAAAATGAAGCCGTTGACGTCGTATTCCCGCTCCTCCACGGACCGAACGGAGAAGACGGTACGATCCAGGGAATGCTCGAGCTGTTGAACATTCCTTATGTCGGCAACGGAGTGCTTGCTTCCTCAGCTGGCATGGATAAAGTTGTCATGAAACATTTATTTGCTCAGGCCGGCCTTGCTCAGGCTAAATACGCAGCTTTCCTTAAGAAAGACTGGACTCGTTCTCCGAAAGAAAGCTGTGAGCAGGTTGAACAGGAATTAGGCTACCCTTGCTTCGTAAAACCGGCGAACCTCGGCTCAAGTGTCGGAATCAGCAAATGCCGAAACCGTGAAGAACTGCAAAAAGCGTTTGAGCTTGCTTTCCAATATGATCGTAAAGTCGTCGTTGAAGAAGGAATTAACGGCCGCGAGATTGAGATCGGCGTTCTTGGAAATGACGATCCTAAATGCTCTGTTGTGGGAGAAATCGCACCGAAGACAGATTTCTACGATTACAAAGCGAAATATGAGGATGGAGATACTGATCTGATGATTCCGGCAATTGTGACTGATGAGGAATACGCTACAATCAGTGATATGGCGATCAAGGCGTTTAAAGCGATCGATGGTTCAGGACTCGTCAGAGCGGACTTTTTCCTGACAGCTGACGGCGAAGTTCTGATCAATGAAGTCAACACAATGCCTGGCTTTACACCTTTCAGCATGTTCCCGCTGCTCTGGAAAGAAGCCGGAGTGGAATATGCTGACCTGATTGAACAGCTTGTGGAGCTTGCAAAAGAACGCCACGCTGAAAAACAATTGATTAAGCATACATTCTAATGAAGAAGGACACTGCCGGTAAAAGGGCAGTGTTTTTTCCCGTATATACAAAAGAAAGAGAGGGACCTTACTTGATTAAGCGAACAGTAAAAAACATTGCCGAAATGGTTAAAGGCACACTAACAAATCCGCAATATGAACAAACAGTCATTCATGGAGTGGCAACCGATACAAGAAAACTGGAACAACATCAGCTCTTCATTCCGCTGAAAGGGGAACGTTTTGACGGCCACACTTTTGTGGAGCAGGCTTTTGAAGCCGGTGTAGCGGCTGTTCTTTGGGATCGGTCAGAACCAAATCCGCCCGAGAATCACGCCGTCATTTTAGTGGATGATACCCTTACCGCACTTCAGCAGCTTGCAAAAGCCTATTTGCAGGAGCTTGGCACGCGTGTCATCGGAGTAACCGGAAGCAATGGCAAAACAACAACAAAAGATATGATTCACGCCGTACTGGGAACCCGGTACCATGTCCACAAAACAGGAGGAAACTTCAATAATCACATCGGTCTGCCCCTGACGGTTTTAGCGATGCCTGAAAATACGGAGATCGCCGTATTGGAGATGGGAATGAGCGCCAAAGGGGAAATTGACCTCTTGAGCCGACTGGCAAACCCGGATGCGGCAGTGATTACGAATATCGGCGAATCGCATATGCAAGACCTTGGCTCTAGAGAGGGTATCGCGGAGGCGAAGCTTGAAATCATTAACGGGCTTAAAGAAGACGGAGTGCTGATTTATATCGGGGACGAACCGCTCCTTCAAAATGCATACAGCTGCCAGACGAAAACGTACGGTACGGGAGCGCATAATGATTATCAGCTTCAGGATGTCAGCCAGAGTGAGGAAGGAACCCATTTTACAATCAAAGGGATAGAAAACACGTTTTTTATTCCAATACTCGGCAAGCACAATGTGATGAACGCCATGGCTGCGATTGCTGCAGGGGCTTATTTTGGCATCACGCCTGAGGATGCGGCAAAAGGACTGAGCGGCCTAAAGGTAACCGGGATGAGACTTGAACTCATCAAAACAGACAGCGGCCTTTCGATAATCAATGACGCTTATAATGCGAGCCCGACTTCCATGAAAGCTGCAATTCAATTGACAGAAAGCCTCGAAGGCTACGGCAAAAAAATGCTCGTGCTCGGTGATATGCTTGAACTCGGCGATCTTGAAGAAACGTTCCATAAAGAGTGCGGCGCTGTGATCAGACCTGATAAAATTGACCGCGTCTTTACGTACGGAAAACTGGGAGCTTTTATCGCGGAAGGCGCCCTGAAACACTTTGAGAAAGACCGCGTCAGCCATTACACTGAGAAAAAAGATCTCCTCCAAGCTGTGAAGGAAAACGCATCAAAAGGCGATTTGATTTTATTCAAAGCGTCCAGAGGTATGAAGCTTGAAGAAATCGTTAAAGATTTAATAGAGAGCCCGCTTTCATAAGAAAATATTTTGCGAAAAAACGCATATTGCATCATAAAATAACATGATATGCAAACACTAATGTATGCCGGCCGAAAATTATGTATATCTGGCCGGCTGCGGCTATGATACAATATATATAGGTTATTTCGCGATACGAACATATTCGTCCGGACTTTTCATCGTGACCCGAAGTTCTCCGCTGGATTCTTGGGAGCGGATGGAGCAGCAGCCGGCATATTCGAGATGCCGATCTGCTTCTCATCTTATTGAAAAACAAATAGTGTAATGGTAAGATAAAACTTAAAGTAATTCGGGCTTTGTATACGGATGGATCCTGTCCTTCTTGTCTAAAGGGCAGTTTTATAAGTGGTAAATCACGACATTACTGAAACAGCAATTAGAAGGAGTTTGAATAATTTGACTATAACGTTTCAAGATTTTAATTTAAGTTCTGATCTCATGAAAGCAATTAATCGTATGGGATTTGAAGAAGCAACACCGATTCAGGCACAAACGATACCGCTCGGACTTTCAAATAAAGACGTCATTGGACAAGCGCAAACAGGTACAGGTAAAACAGCTGCGTTTGGTATACCCCTTGTTGAAAAAATTAACCCCGAGTCTCCTAATATTCAAGCAATCGTAATCGCGCCAACCCGTGAATTAGCCATTCAAGTATCTGAAGAATTGTATAAAATCGGACAAGATAAACGTGCGAAGGTTCTTCCTATTTACGGCGGACAGGATATTGGACGGCAAATCCGGGCGTTAAAGAAGAATCCGAATATCATTGTCGGAACACCTGGACGTCTTCTTGACCACATCAATCGCCGCACAATTCGTTTAAACAATGTAAATACCGTTGTAATGGATGAAGCGGATGAAATGCTGAACATGGGATTCATTGACGATATTGAATCTATCCTTTCAAACGTGCCAAGCGAGCATCAGACACTTCTGTTCTCTGCCACAATGCCTGCGCCGATCAAACGCATTGCAGAGCGCTTTATGACTGAGCCGGAACACGTAAAAGTAAAAGCGAAAGAAATGACGGTTTCTAACATTCAGCAGTTCTATTTGGAAGTGCAAGAACGCAAAAAATTCGATACACTGACTCGCCTTCTTGATATTCAGTCTCCTGAGCTTGCGATCGTATTCGGACGTACAAAACGCCGTGTCGATGAGCTGGCTGAAGCCCTGAACCTTCGCGGATATGCAGCTGAAGGTATTCACGGTGACTTAACGCAGGCGAAACGTATGGTTGCGCTTCGTAAATTTAAAGAAGGCGCAATCGAAGTTCTAGTCGCAACTGATGTTGCCGCTCGCGGACTTGATATCTCAGGTGTTACACACGTATACAACTTCGACGTGCCTCAAGATCCTGAAAGCTACGTTCACCGTATCGGAAGAACGGGCCGTGCAGGAAAAACAGGTATGGCGATGACGTTCATTACACCGCGTGAGAAAAGCATGCTTCGCGCAATTGAACAAACAACAAAACGCAAAATGGACCGCATGAAGGAGCCTACACTTGATGAAGCGTTAGAAGGCCAGCAGCAGGTTACTGTTGAACGTCTTCGCACAACAATTAGTGAAAACAACCTGAACTTCTACATGACAGCGGCAGCTGAGCTGCTTGAAGATCATGATGCAGTAACAGTGGTTGCGGCGGCTATCAAAATGGCTACAAAAGAGCCAGACGACACACCGGTACGCTTAACAGACGAAGCGCCGATGGTCAGCAAACGCTACAAGAACCAGCGCTCTTCTAAACGCAGAGACAGTCAAGGCGGCGGCGGCTACCGCGGCGGAAAAGGGAAAAGCAACAACCGTTCTTCCTATGACAAAAAGCGTTCAAACGATCGCCGTTCTTCAGGTGACAGACGCCAGAAAAAATCTTACTAATTTGATCGATTCAGAGCCCAAAACATGATGTTTTGGGCTTTTTTATGTTCGCGATTTGTTATTCAGCAAACTTTCAGCTGACGGAAGCCATTTTTCTCTGTATGCTTAAGAATGAAACCTTTCTGTAAAAGAGACGTATAAGTAACGACGAAAAAAAGGGAGGTAGGTATTTTTGAGAGAGCAGCCAAAAAACCAAATCAGTCCAGACGGATTAAAGGTTTGGCGACTTCAAGAGATCATCATATCCGCTGTTTGCTTGCTTATTGTCATTGCAGTTGCAATGTTAAGCTATTATTTTCATTGGCCGTACTGGATCAGCGGCGTGCTCGGCGCGGTTTGGCTGCTGGGATCGATTGTGACGGTCTTTATCATTCCGAAGGTCCGTCATAAGGTGTGGCGATATGAAGTCCATGAACATGAAATAGATATTCAGTCAGGTATTTTTGTGGTGACACGTGTGATTGTTCCGATGGTCAGAGTTCAGCACGTCGATACGTCACAAGGGCCATTATTAAAAAAATACAACCTGGCAACGGTGAAAATTTCCACGGCCGCGACCGTTCATTCGATCCCCGCTTTAGAGATGGAGGAAGCGGATCGGCTGAGAGACTCCATTTCCCGTCTGGCAAGGGTGACTGACGATGATGTCTGAACCGAAACGCCTGCACCCGGCAGCAGTTATTTTGAATTTATGCCATACCATTATTCAAACGATAAAAAATATCATTCTGCCATTCTTTTTTGTGTATATTGTCAATTCAAACCATACTGTCCGTTTTTACGGGGCCATTGCTCTCGGTGTGCTGTTCATCTGGCTTGTAGCGGCAAGCATTATCAAATGGAGAAGGTTTACCTATCGAATTGAAGATGATGAATTTAGAATCGAGGAAGGCTTATTTGTGACGAAAAAGCGATACATATCGATTGATCGGATTCAAACGATGAATACGAGCGCCGGCCTTGTCCAGCAAATCTTTAAGCTTGTGAAGCTGCAAATTGAAACAGCAGGCGGAGGCAAAGAGGCAGAAGCCGTTCTTTCTGCTATTTCTGTTGAAGAAGCCGAACGCATCAAAGAAGCTGTCTTTAAGAAAAAAGCGCAAAGACGAGAAAATGAACTTGATGGAGAACGGCTTGAAGCTGAAGAGGAGTTGGTTCCGGCCGTTGAGGTGCAAGAGCACTATCGCATGAACGCGAAAGAATTGCTCATGGCCGCTTCTACCTCCGGCGGAATCGGAGTCATTATCTCAGCTGTATTTGCACTTATTTCCCAGCTTGATGAAGTGCTGCCGATGGATTGGTTATTCGATAAATTTTCCTTCCTTCAGCACGCCAGCATCGGTATTTACGCGGTACTCATTTTTATCGGTTTATTTATCGCCTGGATTTTCAGTATCGCGGGCATGATGTTTAGATACGCAAACTTTCAAATCATAAAAAAAGAACAGGAACTGGTGATTTCAAGGGGAATTATTGAAAAACATCAAGTCACGATTCCGCTGCGAAAAATACAAGCCATTAAAATCAAAGAAAATATCATTCGCCAGCTTTTCGGCTTTGTAACGGTGTCCATCGTCAGCGCAGGAGGCGGCGACCGGGAAAAAGAAGAAGGCGCTTTGACCATTCTCTTTCCAATGATTCATAAAAAAAAGCTTCCGCACATGCTCCGAACATTTACGCCGGAATACACGCTGGAAGAAAACTGCCGCCGCCTGCCGCGGCGCGCGTTGAAACGCTATTTGTTCCGTTCTGTCATTTTTTCACTCTTTTTAATCATTCCGTTATGTATCTTCTTTCAGCCATGGGGCTATCTGTCAGTCATCCTGCTGCCGATAGAATTGTTCTTCGGCTATCTCGCATATAAAGAGGCTGCATGGACGATCAACGGGGACCGTCTTCAGCTGACGTCTAGATTTATAGGCAGAACAACCGCCATTGTATTGAAAAAACGAATGCAGGTCTGCAAGTTCAGCCAATCCTATTTCCAAAAGAAAGGCCGCTTGTATACCATTTCTACTTCGGTGAAATCATCGAGTCACATGGAAGAATTAACGGTGAGGGATGTAGGTGAAGAGGATGCAGCCTTCATTTTAAACTGGTACTCATATGAAAAAGCGGACGGTTAATACCGCCGCTCCAGCGTGTCGGCAAACCCTCGCATTCGTTGTCAGGACTGCGCTTCGGTGCTCTCGAATTAAAACATTCGCTCCGCTCCTATGCTCGTCCTTCCTAGACTTCAAGGGTTTTCAATCACGCTGAAAAGATGACAAAATCCTAAAATGAAAACCATTTTAGGATTTTGTCAACAATCTGAAGCGACGGTTAATACCGCCGCTCTTTTTTTTGCACGCATAAAAACGAAAGAAGAAACCCGCCGCATAGTCCAAACAGATGGGCCATCATGTTAATATTGGAGTTGATAAACGACATGAGAACGGCAAATGCGAGCAGTGTGATGATCATTTTTGAATGCTCCTGCCCTATTAGCTCATTGCGAAAAAGAACCATAAACAGGTACACGCCAAATAGCCCGAAAATGGCGCCTGAAGCACCGACATGCACGTAATCAAGCGGCTCTGTAACATAAGTGCCGATATTGCCGATGATGCCGGAGCCGGCGTATACAAGAAGGAAACGCGCTTTTCCCAGCATGCGTTCCAAAGCCGGGGCAAATAAAAAGATGGACATGGAATTAAACAGCAGATGTGTGAAACCGGCGTGCAGCAAAATTGGTGTGATCAGCCGCCACCATTCACCGTTTGCGACACCTAGATTATAGCCTGTGACGGTATCCCTCCATAACACGACTGAATGGGCAGGAAGTGAAAAAAACAGCCAGAGAACAGCTTGCAAAGCCAATATAAAGGTGACAACGGGGTAAAACCTGATAAACGTTTGAAAATTTTCAGTCCGTATAAACATTCCGAGCCCCTTTTCTTCATTTTGGTATATCTATAGTAACACGTTTATGAGACAAACCATTTAAATAGTACGTACGCAAAGGAGGTTATCATACATGATTTACGGCATTGGGCTGGACATTACCGAGCTTAAACGCATCGCCTCTATGGCTGGGCGCCAGAAAAGGTTTGCCGAGCGGATTTTGACGCGAAGCGAGCTTGACCAATACTATGAGCTTTCAGAGAAAAGAAAAATCGAATTTCTCGCGGGCAGATTCGCGGCAAAAGAAGCTTTCTCGAAAGCATTTGGCACCGGCATTGGGAGGCAGCTCAGCTTTCAGGACATTGAAATTAGGAAAGACCAAAATGGCAAGCCCTATATCATTTGTACGAAACTGAGCCAGGCCGCCGTTCACGTATCGATCACTCATACAAAAGAATACGCTGCCGCGCAGGTTGTGATTGAAAGGTTGTCAAGCTAGTCTGCATATTAGGGAAACCCCACTCATATATTTGATAGTGCATTAAGGGAGACAAGTTGTTTGAGGCTTTTATGGTACGCATCTGTTCTGCCTAAACGTGTACCGAGCGTACCGTTAAAGTCAAACAAGCGATTTCTTCCTTTTACATCAATTGAGAAAAAGGGGTTGAAAAAGGTGAGAAAAAGCTTTGTTTTGCTTTTAACGGGACTGCTTGCTGTTCTTATTCTTTCTGCCTGCGGGCAAAAAACACAGCAAGATATTGTGGCCGGGTTAGATGAAAAGGCGAAAGAATACACCTCGTACAAAGCAAAAGCGAAAATGACCATCGAGACAGGGAGTGAGCCTCAAGTATACAATGTGGAAATCTGGCACAAAAAGCCGTCTCTGTACAGGGTTTATTTAGAAAATCCGAAAAAGGACCAAAACCAAGTCATTTTACGAAATGAAAACGGAGTATTCGTTCTCACGCCGTCTTTAAATAAGAGCTTCAGATTTCAAAGCGATTGGCCGAACAACAGCAGCCAGGTTTATCTGTTTGAATCGCTCGTAAAGGATGTTCAAAACGATTCGGATGCAGTTTTCACAGCGAAAGAAAAGAAATACGTATTCGAAACAAAAACAAACTATCAGCACAACAAAATGCTGCCCACGCAAGAAATCACATTTAACAAAAAAGATATGAGCCCGTCATCTGTCAAAGTGATGGATACTGACCGGAAAGTGATGGTCAAAGTAGAATTCAGCAGCTTTGAATTTAATAAACAATTTGATAAAGAATCATTTGACGAAAAGAAAAATATGACTCTTTCTCAAATGGATGTTGCCACAAGCGCAAAGCCTTCCGATACATTCGCGGTCAAAACGCCGCTGGAACTGCCGCTTGGCGTCAAGCTGCTTGAAGAAAAAGATCTATCTACTGAAGACGGGAAGCGCATCATCATGACGTACGGAGGAGAAAAATCATTTACGTTAATTCAGGAAAAAGCCCAGATTGCCAAGGCTTCCTCCTCCGTTACGCTGAACGGCGAACCGGTAAATCTCGGCTACACCATCGGCGCCCTGTCGGATGCATCATTATCATGGACATATGACGGCGTAGATTACCTTCTCTCTTCTAAAGATCTTTCTAAAGAGGAAATGGTGACAGTAGCGAAAAGCATGCAGGGACAATCATCGAAATAACAGCCAAAGGCCAAACATGATTTGGCCTTTTTTTCGTTAGACATCGTTTCCCTTTAGCCTTTAATTTTAGTATGATATGTAAATGATATTGAATAAAAGCTAGGAAGTGTCGTAATGAGCACAAAACCTTTTTACAGAGATACGTGGGCGGAAATTGACTTGTCCGCGATAAAGGAAAATGTCAGCAATATGAAAAAACATATCGGTGAACATGTCCACTTGATGGCAGTTGTGAAAGCAAACGCCTACGGGCATGGTGATGCAGAAACAGCAAAGGCTGCTCTTGACGCAGGTGCTTCATGCTTGGCTGTGTCTATTTTGGATGAAGCGATTTCACTGCGCAAAAAGGGCTTGAAGGCGCCTATATTGGTGCTTGGCGCGGTTCCCCCGGAGTATGTGGCAATCGCTGCTGAGTATGACGTGACCTTAACGGGTTATTCTGTTGAATGGCTTCAGGAGGCAGCCCGCCACACGAAAAAAGGTTCTCTTCATTTTCATCTGAAGATCGATACGGGGATGAACAGGCTTGGTGTAAAAACAGAGGAAGAAGTTCAGAACGTGATGGCCATTCTTGACCGCAACCCTCGTTTAAAGTGCAAAGGGGTATTTACCCATTTTGCGACAGCGGATGAAAAAGAAAGAGGTTATTTCTTAATGCAGTTTGAGCGCTTTAAAGAGCTGATTGCTCCGCTGCCGTTAAAGAATCTGATGGTCCACTGCGCGAACAGCGCCGCCGGACTCCGGCTGAAAAAAGGCTTTTTTAATGCAGTCAGATTCGGCATCGGCATGTATGGCCTTCGCCCGTCTGCTGACATTTCGGACGAGATACCGTTTCAGCTGCGTCCGGCATTTACCCTGCATTCGACGCTGTCGCATGTCAAACTGATCAGAAAAGGCGAGAGCGTCAGCTACGGAGCCGAGTACACAGCAGAAAAAGATACATGGATCGGGACGGTGCCTGTAGGCTATGCGGACGGCTGGCTCCGAAAATTGAAAGGGACCGACATCCTTGTGAAGGGAAAACGCCTGAAAATTGCCGGCCGAATTTGCATGGACCAATTTATGGTGGAGCTGGATCAGGAATATCCGCCGGGCACAAAAGTCACATTAATAGGCCGGCAGGGGGATGAATATATTTCCATGGATGAGATTGCAGGAAGGCTCGAAAGCATTAACTATGAGGTGGCCTGTACAATAAGTTCCCGTGTTCCCCGTATGTTTTTGGAAAATGGGAGTATAATGGAAGTAAGAAATCCTTTATTGCAGGTAAATACAAGCAATTAACTTACCTAAATGGAGAATTCATAAAACAGCTTTGCTTGAAGAGTGAATAATGGTATCATTATCACTGGATGGATAAAAGAGTCGTATCCGTAAGTTTGGTGGAGGTGTATGTTTTTTGTCTGAATCCAGCGCAAGAACCGAAATGAAAATCAGCTTGCCCGAAAACCTAGTAGCTGAATTGGATGGTGTAGCGATGCGGGAGAAACGAAGCAGAAACGAACTGATATCACAAGCAGTGAGAGCGTATGTCAGCGAACGAACAACTCGTCACAACCGTGATTTGATGAGACGCGGCTATATGGAAATGGCGAAAATCAACCTGAATATTTCTTCTGAGGCTCACTTTGCGGAGTGCGAGGCTGAAACGACAGTTGAGCGCTTAGTCAGCGGAGGATAATCATTTGATTGTGAAACGCGGCGATGTTTATTTTGCTGATTTATCTCCTGTTGTTGGCTCAGAGCAAGGCGGGGTGCGCCCGGTTTTAGTGATCCAAAATGACATCGGAAATCGCTTCAGCCCAACTGCTATTGTTGCAGCCATAACAGCACAAATACAGAAAGCGAAATTACCAACCCACGTCGAAATCGATGCAAAACGCTACGGTTTTGAAAGAGATTCCGTTATTTTGCTGGAGCAAATTCGGACGATTGACAAGCAAAGGTTAACGGATAAGATTACTCATCTGGATGATGAAATGATGGATAAGGTTGATGAAGCCTTACAAATCAGTTTGGCACTCATTGATTTTTAGACATATTTGCAGGTTGCTCAAATAGAGCAACTTTTTTTGTTTTCAAAAAACATAAACGATATAATAGTGAAATAACGAAAAAAAATATGTTGTTTTTTATTGGGAGGTAAGCGAATTTGATGTCGAATCAGACTGTATACCAGTTCATTGCCGAAAATCAAAATGAACTGCTCCAACTGTGGACTGACACACTAAAAGAATTAAGCGAGCAAGAATCCTATCAGCTGACTGACCAAGTGTATGAAAATATATCTAAAGAATATATCGACATTCTGTTGCTGTCTGTTAAGGACGAAAACGCTGCTGAAAGCCAAATCAGCGAACTGGCGCTTCGAGCGGTCCAAATCGGGCTTTCTTTGAAGTTTTTGGCTACTGCGCTTGCTGAATTCTGGAAGCGTCTCTACACGAAAATGAATGATAAGAGATTGCCAGATCAAGAGAGTACAGAACTAATCTGGCAGATTGATCGTTTTTTCAGCCCGATTAACACAGAAATCTTTAATCAATACTCAATCTCATGGGAAAAAACAGTTTCCCTGCAAAAAATCGCCCTGCAGGAGCTATCTGCGCCGCTTATCCCGGTGTTTGAAAATATCACTGTAATGCCTCTTGTCGGAACAATTGATACCGAACGCGCGAAACGAATTATGGAAAATCTTCTTAATGGCGTCGTCAAACACCGTTCTCAAGTCGTGCTGATTGACATTACAGGTGTCCCTGTCGTCGATACGATGGTTGCCCATCATATTATTCAGGCATCAGAAGCTGTTAGGCTTGTCGGAGCAAAATGCCTGCTGGCTGGAATCCGTCCGGAAATTGCTCAAACAATCGTCAACCTGGGGATTGATTTATCCCAAGTTATAACTAAGAATACCCTGCAAAAAGGAATTCAAACCGCTTTGGAAATGACGGATCGAAAAATCGTTTCATTGGGGGAATAACATTTTGAGACATCCGAAAATCCCGATCTTGAAACTGTATAATTGCTTATTAGTATCCATTCAATGGGAACTTGATGACCAGACAGCATTAACCTTTCAAGAAGACTTATTAAATAAAATATACGAGACAGGTGCTAACGGAGTCGTCATTGACCTGACATCTGTGGATATGATTGATTCATTTATCGCAAAAGTGCTGGGCGACGTCATTACAATGTCTAAGTTAATGGGGGCAAAAGTCGTCTTGACCGGCATTCAGCCCGCTGTGGCAGTGACGCTGATTGAACTTGGAATCGCGCTTGAGGAAATCGAAACTGCGCTCGACTTAGAGCAGGGGCTTGAGACATTGAAGCGGGAATTGGGGGAATAGCGAATGAACGACCAATCCTGTGTAAGAATCATGACAGAATGGGATATTGTGGCCGCCAGACAGCTGGGACGAAACGTTGCGAAAGAACTGGGTTTCGGCACGGTAGACCAGGCCAGAATTACAACGGCTATTTCAGAATTAGCCAGGAATATTTATTTATATGCCGGCAAAGGGCAGATTGGAATTGAACAGGTCGCAGACAGAGGAAAAAAAGGCCTGAAAATCATAGCGGAAGACCAAGGGCCGGGAATTCCTGATATCCGAAAAGTCATGGAAGACGGGTTTTCAACGTCTGGAGGACTTGGTGCGGGACTTCCCGGTGTCAAAAGGCTGATGGATGAATTCAGCTTAAATTCCGTAGCGGGGGAAGGAACAGAGATACAAGCCATCAAATGGCTTCGGTAGGAGGTAAGAACGTGGATTTTAGGGAGGTTATTGAGCAGCGGTATCATCAGCTGCTTAGCCGATATATAGCCGAATTAACAGAAACATCTTTATATCAAGCCCAAAAATTCAGCCGAAAAACAATCGAGCACCAAATTCCTCCGGAAGAAATCATCAGCATTCACAGAAAAGTGCTGAAGGAGCTGTATCCAAGTCTCCCGGAAGATGTGTTTCATTCGCTGGATTTTTTAATAGAAGTCATGATTGGTTATGGAATGGCTTATCAGGAGCATCAAACCCTTAGAGGGATACAGCAGGAAATCAAATCAGAAATTGAAATCGCAGCTAATGTCCAGCAGACGCTGCTCGGAACAAAAATTCCGCAGGAGGACGCGCTGGATATCGGCGCCATCAGTGTGCCTGCCAAACAGATGAGCGGTGACTACTACCACTTCGTCAAAGACAAGGAATCCATTAATATTGCAATCGCGGACGTGATCGGAAAAGGCATTCCAGCGGCTCTTTGTATGTCCATGATTAAATACGCAATGGACTCTTTGCCGGAAACGGGCATACACCCTTCTCAGGTGCTGAAAAATTTAAATCGTGTTGTTGAACAAAACGTTGACGCCAGTATGTTTATTACGATGTTTTATGCCAATTACAATATGGACAAGCATCAATTTACATATGCTTCGGCTGGACATGAACCGGGATTCTATTATTCTCAAAAAGACAACACGTTTTATGATTTAGAGGCCAAAGGACTCGTTCTCGGCATCTCGCAGGACTATGACTATAAACAATTCGATCAGCATCTGGAAAAGGGCGATATGATTGTTTTATTTTCTGACGGCGTCACAGAATGTAGAACAGAAAACGGTTTCTTGGAGCGTCCTGATCTGCAGAAGCTCATTGAGGAACATATGTGTTCCTCCGCGCAGGAAATGGTCAAAAACATTTATGACAGCCTCCTCAAATTACAGGACTTTCAGCTTCATGATGATTTTACGTTAATTGTTTTGCGGAGAAAGGTTTAGCGTCTGCCAGCCGAGGGTATAAAGAAACTAGTGATTTGAAGGAAAATTTGAGGTGATACGAATGAATATAAATGTTGATGTGAAGCAAAACGAGAATGATATACAAGTAAACATTGCAGGAGAAATTGATGTATACTCAGCGCCGGTGCTAAGAGAGAAGCTTGTGCCCTTGGCAGAACAAGGCGCGGACTTAAGAATTTGCCTGAAAGATGTCAGCTACATGGACAGCACCGGATTGGGCGTTTTTGTAGGGATTTTTAAAACAGTGAAAAAACAAGGCGGTTCGCTGAAACTTGAAAATCTTTCTGACCGGCTGATCCGACTGTTTGACATTACAGGCCTGAAGGACATCATTGATATTTCTGCAAAGTCAGAAGGTGGAGTGCAATGAAGAATAAAGCTGATTACATCGAAATGAAAGTGCCGGCCCAGCCTGAATACGTGGGAATTATTAGACTGACGCTGTCAGGCGTCGCAAGCAGAATGGGCTATACGTATGATGAAATTGAAGATTTGAAAATCGCAGTCAGTGAAGCGTGCACAAATGCGGTTCAGCATGCTTACAAAGAAGATAAAAATGGGGAAGTGTCAATTCGATTCGGTGTGTTTGAAGACCGTTTAGAGGTGATTGTGGCGGATGAAGGAGACAGTTTTGACTTTGATCAAAAGCAGCAAGATCTAGGGCCGTACACACCTTCGCACACAGTTGATCAATTATCAGAAGGAGGGCTCGGTCTATATTTAATGGAAACGCTCATGGATGAAGTCAGAGTGCAAAACCACTCCGGCGTCACTGTAGCGATGACAAAGTATTTAAATGGGGAGCGAGTTGATCATGACACAACCATCAAAAACTACGAAACTAACTAAAGATGAAGTCGATCGGCTCATAAACGATTACCAAACAAAGCAAGATGAACAGGCGCAGGAAACGCTTGTGCGGGTGTATACAAATCTGGTTGACATGCTTGCGAAAAAATATTCAAAAGGCAAAAGCTTCCACGAGGATCTCCGCCAGGTCGGCATGATCGGGCTGCTCGGCGCGATTAAGCGTTACGATCCTGTTGTCGGGAAATCGTTTGAAGCTTTTGCAATTCCGACAATCATCGGTGAAATTAAACGTTTCCTCAGAGATAAAACATGGAGCGTTCACGTGCCGAGACGGATTAAAGAACTGGGTCCAAGAATCAAAATGGCGGTTGATCAGCTGACGACTGAAACACAAAGATCGCCGAAAGTTGAAGAGATTGCCGAATTCCTCGATGTTTCTGAAGAAGAGGTTCTTGAGACGATGGAAATGGGCCAAAGCTATCAAGCCTTATCCGTTGACCATAGCATTGAAGCGGATTCGGATGGAAGCACCGTCACGATTCTTGATATCGTCGGATCACAGGAGGACGGATATGAGCGGGTCAACCAGCAATTGATGCTGCAAAGCGTGCTTCATGTCCTTTCGGACCGTGAGAAACAAATCATAGACCTTACGTATATACAAAACAAAAGCCAAAAAGAAACTGGGGACATTCTCGGTATATCTCAAATGCACGTCTCGCGCTTGCAGCGCAAAGCTGTGAAGAAGCTCAGAGAGGCCTTGATTGAAGATCCCTCGATGGAGTTAATGTAATGATCCAGGTTGAAGAAAACGAGCATATTCAAACTCTAGTATATCAACTGAATAAAGAAGGGAAATCGATTTGCGGTGACAGCTTTTTTATGAAAGCTGATGATAAGGAGTTAATTTGTGCGGTTGCTGACGGACTGGGAAGTGGATCACTTGCTAACGAATCCTCTGCAGCCATCAAAGACTTAGTGGAAAACTATGCGAATGAAGACGTAGAAAGCATTATCGAACGCTGTAATCAGGCGATGAAAAACAAAAGAGGCGCTACAGCATCTATCCTGAAAATCAATTTTGAGCAAAGGCAGTTTACGTACTGCTCTGTCGGAAATGTACGGTTTATTCTGCATTCCCCGTCTGGTGAAAGCTTTTATCCTCTGCCGATTTCGGGCTATTTATCAGGCAAGCCGCAAAAATACAAAACGCACACCGCCACCTATGAAAAGGGTTCAAAGTTCATTATACATACAGATGGACTCAACGTACCCGATATCCGCTCCCATTTGAAAAAAGGCCAATCGGTAGAAGAAATATCGAATTCGCTGAAAATGTATACGACATCGAGAAAAGATGACCTGACCTATATTCTCGGACAGCTGTCCTAGGAAACCAGAAAAAGAAGCTGGACATCCGGCTTCTTTTTTTATGTGTTTTTTTCGGTTTTTGATACACTAGAGAAAGAACGACAAAATTGGAGGCTTTGGTTACATGGAAACGTCAGCCCTTTTAAAACAGCAAATTGCGAAAGAAATAGGTTTATCACAAAAACACGTTGAAAGTGTCATCCGCCTGCTTGAGGACGGCAATACAGTCCCGTTTATTGCCCGGTATCGAAAAGAGCAGACGGGTTCAATGGATGAGGTTCAGATTCAGACGATTTCTGAACGCTGGCAATACATACAAAACCTGAATCAGCGAAAAGAAGAAGTCATCAGGCTGATTGCAGAGCAGGATAAACTGACAGATGATCTAAAACGTAAAATCGAGCAATCGGTGAAGCTTCAGGAAGTGGAAGACCTTTACCGCCCTTATAAACAAAAACGTAAAACAAAGGCGACAGTCGCCAAAAGCAAAGGCCTTGAGCCGCTTGCCGACTATATCCTGACACTTCCCCAAGATGATCGTCTGGCAGCAACTGCAGACCAATACATCAGCGAAGAAAAAGAAGTGTTCACACGAGAAGAAGCGATTGAAGGCGCCAAGCACATTATTGCGGAACAAATTTCAGACGAGCCGACCTTCAGAAAGTGGATTCGCCAGGAAACCTTCAAAAGAGGAACCATTAAGTCTGCAGCCGGAAAGTCGGCAGACACCGATGAGAAAAATGTGTATGAAATGTATTACGAGTATGAAGAGCCAATTGCAAAAGTTGTTCCGCATAGGGTGCTGGCAATGAACCGCGGCGAAAAAGAAGACATTTTAAAGGTAGCGATTGAACCGCCTGCGGATCACATTAAGGCGTATTTAGAAAAACAAATCATCAAAAATCGCTCAACATCCGTAAGAGAGATTTTGCAGGAGACAATTGAAGACAGCTATAAAAGGCTGATCCAGCCGGCAATCGAGCGTGAAATCAGGAAAGAGCTCTCAGAAAAAGCTGATGAACAGGCGATCCATATTTTCTCAGAGAACTTGAGAAAGCTTCTTTTGCAGCCGCCGATGAAAGGCAAAACCGTTCTCGGTGTTGACCCAGCCTTTCGAACCGGCTGTAAGCTCGCTGTGTCAGATGAGACTGGAAAAGTCTTGAAAATTGATGTGATCTATCCGCATGCGCCAGTCAACAAAACAAAAGAAGCCCATGAAAAAGTGAAAAAGATTCTTGAGCAGTATCAAGTCGAGATGGTGGCGATCGGAAACGGCACAGCATCCAGAGAAACAGAACAATTCATCGTCAATGTACTGAAAGACATGCCGCGCAAAATTTATTATGTGATCGTCAATGAAGCGGGTGCAAGCGTCTATTCGGCTTCAGAGCTGGCCCGAGAAGAATTCCCTGACCTTAAGGTTGAAGAGCGCAGTGCCGTGTCTATTGCGCGAAGACTTCAAGACCCGCTCGCGGAGCTTGTTAAAATCGATCCGAAGTCTGTTGGTGTCGGACAGTATCAGCATGACGTCAGCCAAAAACGCTTAAATGAATCTCTGCGGTTTGTCGTCGAAACGGTCGTAAACCAGGTGGGAGTAAACGTCAACACAGCCTCCGCCGCGCTGCTTCAGTATGTAGCGGGATTATCGAAGTCTGTAGCAGGCAACGTTGTCAAAAAACGTGAGGAAATCGGAAAGTTTTCAAATCGAAAAGAACTGAAGGACATCCCAAGGTTAGGTGCGAAAACCTACGAGCAATGTATCGGTTTCTTAAGAGTGCAGGAAGGGACAGAGCCTTTGGATAGAACAGGCATCCACCCGGAAAGCTATAAAGAAACAAAAGCACTTTTGAAAAAACTCGGACTTTCAACAGAACATATCGGCACGGCGGAATTGAAGGACAAAATCAATCAGCTGGCGCTTTCTGAAACGGCAAAAGAGCTGGGAATCGGCGAAATCACTCTGAAAGACATTTGTGAACAGCTGACAAGGCCGGAACGCGATCCACGCGATGAGGTGCCTAAGCCTTTGCTGAAAACAGACGTCCTTCAGCTGGAAGATTTGAAAGAGGGAATGGAACTGCAGGGCACCGTGCGCAATGTAGTGGACTTCGGAGCGTTTGTTGATATCGGAGTCAAACAAGACGGGCTTGTGCATATCTCAAAATTGAGCAATCAATTCGTCAAGCATCCTCTTGATGTCGTATCTGTCGGCGATATTGTGACAGTTTGGGTTGACGGCGTAGATGTACAAAAAGGCAGAGTATCGCTGTCTATGGTAAAATAAAAGCACTGCTTACGAGCAGTGTTTTTTCCTATAGAAATACCAGCATTGATTCAGCAGTTTAATTTGGTAATTATCTTTTTCAAGGAACGCTTTTTGCATCTGCTTTTTAAGCCAATTTGGCATAGGCTCATTCCTCCTCAGCTTTTATCATAAGAGGGACGGTGATTACCATATTGTATGCGAACGGTGAATTGTCCCGTTCAATGTTTTTTAAGTGAGGTGCACTATGGATAATATAGAGCTTCAAAAGCTGACAGAGGATATTTCTAAAACATATTTTAAAAAGCCGTTCCGCCATCAGGCGCTTTTTAATGACAGGCTTAAAACCACGGGCGGAAGGTACCTGTTAACCTCTCATAACATTGAATTGAACAGAAAATATCTGATTGAACACGGCAGGGAGGAGCTGATCGGCATCATCAAGCACGAGCTCTGCCATTATCATCTCCACCTTGAAGGAAAAGGGTACAAGCACAGAGACAGAGATTTTAGAATGCTACTGCAGCAGGTCAACGCGCCGAGGTTCTGTACACCCCTTAAGAAAAAAGCGGAAAACAAAAAAACTTATATGTATATCTGTACGGCCTGCGGCCAACAGTATATAAAGAAGCGCGCCATGAACCCTGACAGATACAGATGCGGAAAATGCCGCGGAAAAATAAAAAGAATTTTTTTGTGAAAAAGGTTGACGAATATGGCAAGCCTATGTTACATTATAAAAGTCGTCACGAGAGATAAATAAAAACATTTACCTCTTGACACTGCAAATCAAGGCTGATATAATAAGTCTTGTCTCATTATTCCACAGTAGCTCAGTGGTAGAGCTATCGGCTGTTAACCGATCGGTCGCAGGTTCGAATCCTGCCTGTGGAGCCATATTGGAGAAGTACTCAAGTGGCTGAAGAGGCGCCCCTGCTAAGGGTGTAGGTCGCGTAAGCGGCGCGAGGGTTCAAATCCCTCCTTCTCCGCCATAAGATTTCGATATAAGTTCTCAACCATCGGCCCGTTGGTCAAGCGGTTAAGACACCGCCCTTTCACGGCGGTAACACGGGTTCGAATCCCGTACGGGTCATTCCATTTCGTTGGGCTATAGCCAAGCGGTAAGGCAACGGACTTTGACTCCGTCATGCGTTGGTTCGAATCCAGCTAGCCCAGCCATTTTTATTTTTGAAATCTAATAGTAAGAGCCATTAGCTCAGTTGGTAGAGCATCTGACTTTTAATCAGAGGGTCGAAGGTTCGAGTCCTTCATGGCTCACCATTTGTCTTTTTGCGGGTGTGGCGGAATTGGCAGACGCGCTAGACTTAGGATCTAGTGTCTTACGACGTGGGGGTTCGAGTCCCTTCACCCGCACTTTATTTACAAAGTGCACGCAAATCGGTTTTACTAGGTTAAGAGCCTACTAAACCAGCACAAACACAATTTAATGATCACGCGGTCGTGGCGGAATGGCAGACGCGCTAGGTTGAGGGCCTAGTGGGTGAATAACCCGTGGAGGTTCAAGTCCTCTCGGCCGCATCAATGATACCAAGGGTTGTAGACCTTTGGTATTTTTTTATGCTCTCTTTTAATTTTAAGGTTTACTCCTTTTTACTCCACTTGTTAGAATAATTCATCCAGCTATCAGCAGTTTCTTTTTGTTTATTAGGAAAGAGATGACCATAAACATCGATTGTTTTGATGGAAGCATGTCCTAGTCGTTCTATTATTGTGATGTAATAGCGGCAGCGTAAGCGACCAGACGGCCAGCGGCGAAGGAGTGAGCGAAGCGAATGGATGAGCTAAAACAACCCCCCCACGCTAACAGGGGGGTAGTAATCGTAAAAGAAAAAAATGAAACCGTTGAAAGTCCTTTGGTATCAATGGTTGATTATATTCGAGTCTCTTTTAAAACTCATGATGTTGACCGAATTATTGAAGAGGTTCTTCACCTTAGCAAAGACTTTATGACTGAAAAGCAATCTGGTTTCTATGGCTACGTTGGCACGTACGAACTGGACTATATCAAAGTCTTTTATTCGGCGCCAGATGATAACAGAGGTGTTTTGATAGAAATGTCCGGTCAAGGTTGCCGTCAATTTGAATCCTTCTTGGAATGCCGGAAGAAAACATGGTACGACTTCTTTCAAGATTGCATGGCTCAAGGTGGTTCATTTACTCGCTTTGATTTGGCGATTGATGATAAAAAGACGTACTTTTCCATACCGGAATTGTTAAAGAAAGCCCAAAAGGGCGAATGTATTTCACGCTTTAGAAAATCCGATTTTAATGGCTCATTTGATCTATCTGATGGAATTACAGGTGGAACGACAATATATTTCGGTTCTAAAAAGTCAGAAGCGTACCTTTGCTTTTACGAGAAAAACTATGAACAAGCAGAAAAGTATAACATTCCGTTAGAAGAACTAGGCGATTGGAATCGTTATGAACTGCGGCTTAAAAATGAACGTGCACAAGTTGCGATAGATGCTTTATTGAAAACAAAGGATTTAACCTTAATCGCTATGCAAATCATTAATAATTATGTAAGGTTCGTTGATGCTGATGAAAACATCACTAGAGAGCATTGGAAAACGAGCCTTTTTTGGTCTGAATTTATAGGGGATATTGGGAGACTTCATTTGTACGTCAAACCACAAAAAGATTTCTATCAAAAATAAAGAAACTGGCTTCGTAACTCTTGCGCTCCTACTATGAAAATGGTGCTTGAAGCTGATAAGCACCTAGGGAAAACTGATCTGTCAGACATGATTGTAGAAGCTGAACTGGCAGACAAACATGAAAAAATGTTGAATGTGTTTATAGCTGATGTTGCTGATATGGTCGTTTAAAAACAAGCTGCTAAATCTTTATAAACACAGGTGATGCGATTAAACGTATGTGTCAACGGTACCGGAACGAAGTGAGGATAAGGAGTTGACATATTCAGCGCTACCCAAACCCTCTTGGCATTGAACAAACAACCGTTTGTTCCTGCCTACCGGCGAGGGAGTCCCCCGATGATTCGGGGGAATAGGGGGCTAGATTAACAGCAATCCAACCAAACGCGCCAGTTTGAGGAATAGTACCTTATAATAAAAACTGCTGAGTGCTACCTAGACTGAATACTCCACCCATGTGTTTTAAGCTTTTTTATATAATCTTCAACACTAATTTTTTCAACTTCAATTGCTAACGGCGTCAGTGAAACAAGGCACTCATTTGAAGCATAATTTATTGTAACTTTTACCACCTCGTATCCATTATGGAAGCCTGAATCAAATCCAGGATCGTCAATTATATCTCCTACTTGAGGGCGAAAGTCAGATTCAAATGTTTTCACTAATGTTTGAGTATTTTCCTCTGTAGGTTCTTGATTAATTGATGAGACAAATAATATTAAATTTATATTCAAAACATTTACCCCTTTTCTATGCTGTTTAAATAATCTTTAGTTTAATTCTATTGTAATTGATGATTGAGTGCAAAGCTTCCGTTGGTGGGTTTGGGTGAAACCCAAGAACTTAATTCAATATAAGGATGGTGAATATGTTACTTGCGATATTTTTTGTAATCGTGAGTTTACTTGGCGGCGGTCTCTTATTCCTTTTGATATATTCTAAGCTTCAAAGTTTGGCTGGCCGTTATAGTTGGACAGAAAATACGATTTTTATTATGGCTGTATCTGTGACAGTGGTAGCTTCAATGTTCGGTCTAATTTCTGAGAGTGTTAATTCAGATGTCATTGCAAAGGTATTGTATTATACCTTTGTTTTTTTATGGGGTTTTTCAATCTGCATAGGCGTTTATCTAAGAGAACGTTAAGGGAGGAAATCAGATGTTTAACATTAATCTGTTGAATCAGGTCCAACTAGAGAGTGATTTGGAGTCTCTAGGTTGTTTAGAAATTGCTGAGGAACTCATTGAAAAAATGATGGAAGATGTCTTTTACAGTGATGTTGCTCAAAGAGTCATAGTCCAAACTCTTGCGGTTATAGATAACGTGAATGCCAAACTTCAAGCCACATTCAACATACTGGAGGATGAAGACATCGAGACAGATGAAAGAATTGTAGAGTTTGAAGGAATTAGCTACTATCAATAAGGGGTGAAAATGTGCGGTGTCTGCTGTAGACAAACGATTCAAAAGCTTGGGTTTTAATGTGGGGACGATTCATTACCGGCTGCGGATAGAGTGGGGGCATAGACAAATCAAAAAGCTTAATCTTTTTTTGGATTAAGCCTTTTGATAAAAAACGATACGATAAGAAGGAAAGCGAGATACTCACTATTAGAGAATGGCATAGATTCATGAAAAAATTTAAACTAACATAGAAGAACTCGAAAAGTATCATAAAGAAACAAGTCATCACTTTTTAAAGATGCAATTATATTTCTTAATCAATGTACGCGTTGAATTAATATTTCATCAATATAGCACAAGCGGTATATCCAGCACCAATCGACCAAAATATAATATAATCTCCTCGCTGAACTTTTCCGGTTTCTACTGCTTTTTGTAAAGCAATAAAAGGACTGCTGGTCCCAGTGTATCCGTATTCATCACCAATCACAAACAACTTATCAGGATCTTCTTCTATTGGCTGCAACATATTATTGACAGCATCAAAAGAAACTTGAGTGCAGAAATATTGTTTTATATCTTTAGTAGTTAAACCATGTTTGTCCAGCAAACTTGTAATTTGAGTCGTTCCGTAATCAAATACTCCTCCACAGCTTAAATTGCTTGCCCATACAAACAGCTTTTCCTCTTTAGGGATATCTTCGTTTAAAATGTTTGACATACCACATGCAGGGAAGACCAATTCTTTATAGTAATGCGAATCTGTATTATAAGAGGAGTCCAAAACGCCCAGCCCTTCTGCATTTACTTTTTCAAGAATGATCGCACAAGAAGCATCTCCAAAATTGCCATAAGAAAATGGGTCGTGTTTTTCAGCATAGTGGAACATTCTCTCTGACCCAACAATTAAGGCATATTTTGAATCTGGATTGCCAAGCAAGGCTTTAGATACTTGATCTAATGATACAACCATCCCTACACAAGCTGAGTTTGCATCATAAACCACTGCTTCTCGTTTACCATGGATCTCATTATGAACAATGAGTGAATTAGGTGGAAATAAATATTCAGGAGTTCCGGAGGAAAATACAAGAAGATCAATATCTTCCCCAGATAAGTTTGCCTTTGCCAAAGCTGCTTTTGAGGCTTCTATGGCCATAGATAATGTAGTCTCTCCATCCTCAGTGATATATCGATCTTTTTTGCCAATTTTTTTTAAGAAGTTTTCTACTTCTTGTTCATCTTGCCCAATAGATGTAAAATGCTTTAGCGTTTCTTTATTGGTTACTTTTCTTTTGGGATGGTACATTGCTAATTCTTTGATGACTACACTTTGAACGGTCATTTAGAATAATCTCCTTAATTGTGTGATTTGTCTAACTATTTAAAGTATTATAATGTATGCTTCTCGAGAAAGTAAATAAACTTTGTGAAAATTTTGACTAAATACTTGTATTTTAGAGATGAATCTCCAACTTTTGAAAATCCTAATTGTTTGTTAAACATCTCATAATACAAAGCCATAACTTGAACGCTTGCTCAGGCAATAAGGCTTATTGTTTGAAGGATTTACTTCAAAATAATTGATCCAAATCAGTGTAAATAAAATAAACAGATGCTTTAAATAAACGCTTTTGTAAATGGTGATATGTTTTTACTAGATTGAGGGGCTCGAACTAACAAAGAAGATACCAAACTATATTGGTATCTTCTTTTGTTTTTGCATCAGAGTCAAATTCTATATTGATGATGCTGATCAATGGTTTGTTCTTCTCACTCCCTATTTTTTACAATCGTGATTTGAACAAAACACTTATAACTAGGAATTCAAGAAAATTCAAACAAAAAAGTACTAAATGCCCTTTACAAATTACGACAAATACTTGCTGTTTTTTGCAATCTAACCTTATTTTATGACAAATATATGAATATTTTGTCACATTGTAAAAGATTTATTTGTTATATATATTTAAGTCGAGAGGAGGTTATATAAAGAACGAATATTCCGATTCGTTTGAATTTATCGGGAGGTAGGTTCATAAAACAATTAAATAATGGGAGTGGGAGTCTATGAGAAAGGGCTTTGTGCCTAAAGCTTACATACTGAATCTTAGGAAAACCCTAATGATTTTTGCAACCTTGTTATTGGTTGCTGGCAATGTGTTGACTGTTTTGCCCAATCATATTCATGCTGCAGATAATACAGACGTAACTCAAACTGCTGATAATACATGCCCGGCTCCGGTCGCGCTGATTAACGGAAGCTTTGAACAAGGTGCTGCGAGAGGATCTGCAATCAATGGTTCGGGTATCTATTTTTACGAATCCGAGGTTCCTGGCTGGAAGACGACTGATGATGCAGCTGGCTATAAAGTAATTGAAATATGGAACCATGCTCAGAATTTACCTTCTGGTGCAAAGTATTATCCTGCACCTCCAGATGGAAAGCGGTGGGCGGAATTAAACGCCGTGGAAAACGGGATGTTGTATCAAGATGTGAAAACAACGCCAGGACAAACCATTTATTGGCGCCTATCCCATATGGGTCGGGCAGGGGTTGACACTATGCAGGTACGCATCGGGGCAGCGACTAAGAGCCCGTACGATACCGTCGTCCAAAAACAAATGTCTGATGGGAGAACAGCTTGGGGAACTCATACAGGTTCTTATACTGTACCGGCAGGACAGACTACAACCCGGTTCGGTTTTGAAGCGGTGAGTTCAGCCAGTGGAAGCATAGGAAACGGAAACTTTTTAGATGATATTTTCCTGGGTACAGAACCATGTGTCACAGCGCATAAAACGGTTTCACCACAGGGAGAAGTACAAGCCGGGGATGAACTTACATACGCGGTTCAAATCAAAAATGAAGGCGGAGACGTTGCTTCTGCTGCAAACTTTTCCGATGCAATTCCAGAGGGAACTGAATATGTTCCGGGATCATTAAAATTAATTAACGGTTCGACAACAAAGAATTTAACTGATGCATCCGATGGTGATGAAGGCAATTTCGATGGCAATAAAGTAAATATTACATTAGGAAATTTGCCTAACACCAAAAACTTGCCTAATGGGATGACTGTACAGTTTAAAGTGAAAGCCAAAACAGGTTATGCAGGTAAAGAAATTTCTAATAAAGCGCAAATAAACTATAACAGTTTACTAACGAATACAAGTAAAAAAACCGAATCAAACGAAGTAACGACTCCGGTTGTTTTTAAAGATCCTGTACTGGAATCAAAGAAAACGTCTGCTATTAAGGCAAAAGCGGATGGAAACCAAGATGCGGATCACCCAGAAGTGGGAGATACACTTCTTTACACGATACAAACGCGGAATACCGTTGAAGACAGCCAGGTGAAAAACCTAATCATTTCAGATGCGGTGCCAGAAGGCTTGGAATTTGTTCCGGGCACTTTGAAAGTGGACGGCGCATCAGTCAGTGATGCTCAAGATGATGATAAGGGACAATATACGGATGGCAAAGTGTCGGGACAGATTGGTAATGTATCCGATACTGAATGGCATAATGTGACCTTTGAAGTGAAAGTGAAGCCTGGTCAAGCAGGAAAGAATATTATCAATACGGCAAACATTTCAGGAGATAATATCCAAACACCGGATAAGCCAAATAATGAAGTGAAAGTGTATCCTAGGAACCCTGCTTTAGAATCAAAGAAAACAGCAGCAATTAAGGAAAAAGTGGAAGGAAACAAATATCCGGATCACCCAGAAGTCGGAGACACGCTTCTTTACACAATCCAAACACGAAATACTGAAGAAGACAGTGAGGTAAAAGCCCTTACAATTTCAGATGCCATACCAGATGGACTGGAGTATGTTCCAGGCACTCTGAAAGTAGACGGTACAGCAGTCAGCGATGCTAAAGACGATGACAAAGGTGATGTGACAGCTGGCAAAGTGTCAGGCCAAATTGGTGATGTAACTGACATGGAGTGGCATAATGTGACCTTTGAAGCGAAAGTAAAGCCCGGCCAAGCTGGTGAAACGATTAAGAACACGGCTACCGTTTCTGGCAGCAACATCGAGACACCAGATAAGCCAAACAATGATACCGAGATTTATCCAAGAAAACCGGATGTAGAATCGAAGAAAACCGCAAGCCTTCAGGAAAAAGCAGAGGGCAATAAAGATGATAAACATCCAGAAGCAGGAGATACCCTTCTTTATACAATCGAAACGAGAAATAAGATTGAGGACAGTCTTCTGAAAGATCTCGTTATCTCAGATGAACTTCCGGATGGATTAGAATACGTTTCAGGTTCTTTAAAAGTAGACGGCACAGCAGTCAGCGACGCCCAAGATGATGATAAAGGCGATATGACAGACGGCAAAGTGTCAGGTCAAATTGGTGATGTGACTGATACAGAATGGCATACAGTTACATTTGAAGCGAAAGTGAAAGCTGGCCAGGCTGGCGAAACAATTCAAAATACGGCTAATGTTACCGGCAGTAATCTCGAGACTCCGGATAAGCCGAATCATGAAGTCGCAATTTACCCTAGGAACCCTGTCTTAGAGTCAAAGAAAACAGCAAATATTCAAGCAAAAGCAGAGGGCAATAAAGAAGAGAATCAGACACAAGTGGGAGATACCCTTCTTTATACGATCCAGACAAGAAACACGGTTGAGGACAGCTTGGTGAAAAATCTTGTCATCTCAGATGAACTTCCAGAAGGACTTGAATACGTTTCAGGGACACTAAAAGTAGACAATAAAGCAGTTAGTGATGACCAAGATGATGATAAAGGCGATATGACAGACGGCAAAGTGTCGGGTCAAATTGGTGATGTGACTGATACAGAATGGCATACTGTTACCTTTGAAGTGAAAGTGAAAGCTGGGCAAAATGATCAGAAAATTGTGAATACTGCCAGCGTCACAGGTGACAATATTGATAAACCAGACAAACCAAGCCATGAAGTTAAAGTTTATCCAAGAAATCCAGTGTTAGAGTCAGAAAAGACAGCAAAGAATCTGGATTCCGATAAAGAGAAGTATGAAGTAGGAGATACGGTTGTTTACACGATCAAAACAAGAAATACAGTTAAGGACAGTAAAGTAACTGATCTTGTCATCGCAGATAAACTGCCGGCAGGCTTAGAATATGTTCCTGGCACACTAAAAGTAGATAATAAAGAAGTCAGTGATGCCCGTGATGATGATAAAGGTGACGTGACAGACGACAAAGTATCAGGCCAGTTTGGCGATGTGACTGATACGGAATGGCATACTGTTACCTTTGAAGCGAAAGTAAAATCCGGTCAAGCAGACAAAAATATTGTCAATACGGCTAGCATTAGCGGTGACAATACTGATAAACCTGATACACCAAGCCAAGAGGTCAAAGTTTCTCCGAAAGATCCAGTATTAAAGTCAGAAAAGTCAGTGAAAAATCTCGATTCAGATAAAGAGAAATATGAAGCGGGAGATACGGTTGTTTACACGATCAAAACAAGAAATACAGTAGCGGACAGTAAAGTAACTGATCTCGTTATTTCAGATGAACTTCCAGACGGTCTGAAGTACATTGAAGGCAGTTTGAAAGTAAGCCATGATGGCAAAGGAAGTTTTGAAAACGGTAAGGTATCTGCTGATTTTGGAGACGTCACTGATACCGAGTGGCGTAGTGTGACATTCCAAGCGAAAATTGAGTCCGGATATGCGGAAAAAACGATTAAAAACGTGGCAACCGTTGACGGCGGTAATATCGACACACCAGATACACCGGGAACAGACATCAAAGTGGATGCGAAAGATCCAAAACTAGAATCAAAGAAAACAGCCTCCATTAAGAAAAAAGCTGATGGAAATAAAGATGCGGACCATCCGGAATCGGGCGACACGCTTCTTTACACAATCCAAACCCGAAACACGATGGAAGACAGTCTTGTCAAAAATCTTGTCATCTCGGATTCTCTTCCGGAAGGATTAGAATATGTTGCAGGAACATTGAAAGTGGATGGTACAGCAGTAAGTGATGATCAAGACGATGATCATGGATATTATGCCGACGGTAAGACGTCAGGAGAGTTTGGCAATGTGACCGATACGAAGTGGCACTCTGTGACATTCGAAGCAAAAGTGAAGTCTGGTCAAGCAGGAAAAGATATCGTCAACACTGCAAGTGTCAGCAGCGATAATATCAAGACTCCTGACAAACCGAGCCATGAAGTGAAGGTATATCCGCGAAATCCTGTTTTAGAATCTGAAAAAACAGCGAAGAATCTCGACACAGACAAAAAGAAATACGAAGCAGGCGACACTGTTGTTTACACGATTAAGACACGGAACACAGTATCCGACGGTAAAGTAGAAAATCTGGTTATTTCAGATGAACTTCCGGCAGGATTGAAATATGTCGAAGGCAGCTTGAAAGCGAGCAACGGAGGAAAAGCAACAATCAAGGACGGTAAAGTCACTGCCAACTTTGGTGACGTCACTGACACTGAGTGGCGGACTGTGACATTCCAGACGAAAATTGAGTCCGAATATTCAGGTAAAACAATTACAAACGTTGCAACTGTAGAAGGCAGCGGTATCGATAAGCCAGATAATCCTAAAGTAGATATTACTGTCGAACAGAAGGATCCTCCTGTGTCTGATAAATCAGAGGAACCTGTAAAACCTAGCAAGCCTAATAATCCAAACAAAGATCAGGGAACAGAATCAGGAAATGAGCTTCCAAATACAGCAACAAATACGTATAATCTGATCCTTGTTGGTTTGGTATTGTTAGTAGCAGGAACTGCATTTTGGTACTTTAGAAGAAAAAGAAATGCCTGATGTTGCATGAAGAAATATCTTCCTATATTCATCATTATTGCCGGACTCGTTTTTATAGGTTACGGGATCTGGGAAGTGGTGGACATCAGTCATAAGACAAAACAAACTTTAGATGAGGCTAAACTTGCACTAAAGAGCCCTTCTGGAAAAAATGAAGGCTCAGATAAAGAAGAATTTAAGCCTAAGTTTGGAGAGGCAGTTGGCATTTTGGAGATTCCAAAGATCAACGCAGAGCTTCCGATTGTAGAGGGAACCGATGCGGATGACCTGGAAAAAGGAGTCGGCCACTACAAAGGCAGTTATTATCCAGATGAAAACGGACAAATTGTTCTATCAGGGCATCGGGATACCGTCTTCCGCCGAACGGGAGAACTGAAAAAAGGTGATCAATTAAAGGTGAAGCTGCCATATGGAAGTTTTCAGTATAAGATTGAGAACATGAAAATTGTCGATAAAAATGATACTTCCATTATTACGCTGCAGCATAGTGAAGAGGAGCTCATTCTAACTACGTGTTATCCATTTTCATACATTGGAAATGCTCCAAAGCGATATATCATTTATGGAAAACGTATATGAGAAAATCTAGAAGATCAAGATTAGGCTGACGAATTTTCGTCAGCCTTTTTCGTCAGGTTCTTTCTGCATTCTGGTTCATGATTAAATCAAAGTAATCTTAGTTAACATAAAAGTATTTTATATTTTTGTATAAGTTTACTTTACTTTTTTGTAAGGTGAGTTTATAATTTGGTTCAAGAGGTGATGGTCATGAAGAAAGACTTTGGTGATTCGATCTCAAATAAGGTTTATGAATATCGTGTACTTGCCAGATTGTCTCAGCAAGAATTAGCAAAGAAAGTCGGGGTTTCCAAACAAACCATCTTTGTAATGGAGAAAGGAAATTATGTTCCGACTCTGCTGTTAGCTTTTCGAATTGCCGAATTTTTTAATGTGGATGTAAACGAGATTTTTACTTATGAGAAAGGAAATGATCAAAAATGAAAATGAATTCGATCACAGATACGATCACCAACGCAATTTTTTCCCCTTTAAAGTCCTGGGCTGAACATTCTCCGGGAAATTGGAATATTCTTATTGGCAGTGGGTTTGTATTGCTTGTAGTCGGATTGATTCTGACATTCGTATTTACTAAAAAAATGGGTAAGACTGACGAAAGAACAAACCAAATCGCTTTAAAAGGTAGCCTCTGTACGTTATGTGCACTAATTTTTTGCGACTTGCTTTTCCCAAAAGAATATATGTGGCAAGTTTTCTTCTTATTTAAGTATTCTATTGCATTCTTCGCTTCAGCAATCTATCTAGCCGTTCGATATAAAAGAGATTTTTTGTAAATTCAATTACCGAGAAAGATAGTGTCTCTGTAGTTGTAATTGTTTTAGGAGAGGGAACGAATATGAAATCATTTTATAATGAGATTTGGAGAAGTGAGGAAGTGGGTTTTTGCTCACCAATTATTAACCATAATTCATACAAACTTATAGAAATGATGTAAAGTGGAGTTAGAAAGTGTAATGAAAACAAGCTTTCATAACTAATGATATAAATTTACTATGTTGAGGGCCCAGTGGGGTGAATAACCCGTTAAAGGTTCAAGTTCTCTCAGCCGCACCCCAATAATACCAAGGGTTTAACCATCTTTGGCGTTATTCTTTTGCGGAAAATACGGCTGTACCGCATTGTGGAGTCCACTAAAAAAGTGCTGACCTCTGCACAACATCGTTGCGCAAGTCTGCACTTTTATTCTGCGATTATGGGGAGTTTATTTTAATCCGTTGTTAGCCGCGCCGATACTTGGCTTTTAGAAGCTTTTTTTAAGTGGCTAAAACCAACAAATTTTTTGCCTTCTTCATCCCATAGGCGGAACTTTAATGATTTAAGGCTTGTTGCCAGTGTAATAGTCGGAACGTTTTGCAATGGTTCAGTGTTGTTATGCACTTTTTCAAGCTTATAGTTTGGGACTCTCGGGCTTAAATGATGAACATGATGAAAACCGATATTGCCTGTTAGCCACTGCATGACTTTTGGAAGCTTATAAAAAGAGCTTCCTTCAACTGCTGCTTTTACATATTCCCAATGCTCATCTTCTTCAAAATAAGAATCCTCAAACGTATGCTGAATATAAAACATCCAAATTCCGAGAGAGCCCGATATCATAAAAATCGGCACCTGAACCAGCAGGAAGTTTTGCCAGCCGACAGCCAAACATAAAAGTGCTGCCAAAGCGACGATCCCCAGGTTCGTTACATACGTATTCATCCGTTCTTTGCGTTTTGCCCCTTTTCGATTAAAACGATTGGCAATCCCGAAGACGTAAATCGGCCCAATAATAAACATAACAAACGGATTTCTGTACAAACGGTACATTATTTTTGTCTTAGTTGAGGCTTCTTTATATTCCTCTACCGTCAGTACCCAAATATCGCCTGTACCGCGTTTGTCCAGATTGCTGCTTGTCGCATGATGGACAGAATGATCGTGTGCCCAATGATCAAAAGGATGCAGAGTCAGAATTCCTGTTAATGTTCCAAGGATTCGATTCGCCTTTCTGTTCTTAAAAAAGGAATAGTGGCAGCAATCATGAAAGATGATGAAGGTTCTCACTAAAAAACCTGCCGCAACAACAGAAATCGCTAATGTAAGGAAATAAGAAATCGACAAGCTCTTATATGCCAAACACCATAACAGGAAAAATGGTACCAATGTGTTAATGATTTGACAAATACTTTTGTGTAAATCGGATTTTTCATAAGGTGTAACCAGTTTTCTCAAAGTCCTTAGGTTTTGTTCTTTCATATTCAAAAGTTTCCCCTTCCCTGGTGATCTTCTAAGTGTAGAAAACGTTTTATAGCCTATGGAGGCTCAACGTTATACACCCCATATATGATAAGTATTCTTCCCATTAATCTGTAAAATTATTGGAAATAATAAACTGATTTCCAGTTTATTATTAGCAGAGTCAGCCGGGATACAAAAGGCGTATGAAGATTATACCCAGCACTTTATCGGGTCAAACTCTCTCAATGCTCCGCCATGGGGATCGATTTATTTAGATCGTGAACATTGATTGTTTGAGGAAAAAGGTTTTAATGAAGTACTATTAAGCAAAGAAAGACACTCGTGATTCATTTTTCACGGGGTTTTCAAACCAAAGTTTTTAATAGGCCTCTTATTCTGCGCTGGTATACACATGTTTAACAAATAATGCCATGAATAAATCGGAAATATAATTTGCAGTTATTTCCGATTCCTGATATAATAAAGAAGAATTATTTTTGTTCGGTGTAAAGGATAGTATGAAGATTGACTTTTCGTCTTGATGATACTTTGGGCAAGGATAGTATATACTGTGTGGTTACACACTAGGAGGCAACAAAAATGGAACAAGGTACAGTTAAATGGTTTAATGCAGAAAAAGGTTTTGGTTTTATCGAACGCGAAAATGGAGACGATGTATTCGTACACTTTTCTGCAATCCAAAGTGACGGATTCAAATCTTTAGACGAAGGTCAAAAAGTATCGTTTGACGTTGAGCAAGGTGCTCGTGGAGCTCAAGCTGCTAACGTTCAAAAAGCTTAATCTTCAATCGTTTATACAAACAGGCTCTTTATATAGGGCCTGTTTTTTTATGTCTATATCATACTCAATAAAAAACCCTACTCAACGTTCGAGTAGGGAGATGCTACAAGGTATAGAAAAAGATTTAAAACTTCAAAGGTTTGTTTACAGTATAACATACTGGATTGACAATATGCGGAATGTATATAAATTATTTAATGTTTTGTTCAAATATAACTCTTTCTTTTTTCACGTTCGTTACTTTAAGTAAGATTAGATGAATTATAAAAATGGTTTCATCTAGATGTTACCAACTCGCATATCTCTTGTATGAAAAGAAGATAAACAATTATTATTCAATGTCGCAGTGGATATCAGAAATTCTTAAAGATAATTGAGGAGATCGATTGTTTTTTCTCCTGGAATAATCACTTAGAGATACCTAAAACAATGAAAGCCCTACCTCTCTTCCATCCTTACGGCTCCTTGTCCGTGCCAGTGTGAATCAGGATACTAAAAACAAGTGACTATTTTATTGAGTTTTTTGGTGAAACTTCAATCTTCGCAGAAGAAATGTAAATAATAAAAATGGATTAGAATGTAGGAATAACAAAAGAGGTCGTTAATGTTCTAAAAATAAGTTGGAGAAGTTTTGCTTTTCATCATAATATTCCGAAATATCTTTTGGGATGAAATACACTATCTAACCAAAACTTTTTATTTGTTTTTCAGTGATTCCTTTAATTACTTCCAGTTCACTAATCAAAAATTCATATGCATTATCCAGCATTTTTTTTTCGCTTGCATTAAGTGCTTTTTCTTTTTTCATACGCATTAAATCACGTACAACTTCAGCACCTTCTTGTATTTCACCCGTTTTTATTTTGTCCGTGTTTATTTTATACCTTTGTTTCCATGGCAGTAGCCTATCTGATTCTCCATGCTGAAAAATGTGCATAATGTGTTTTAATGCAAGTATATCGGTAACTGGTCGTATATTCGAATTCAATATTTTACGCGTTGGAATCATAACTGTCATATTACTGATTGACATTCTTATGACATAATACTGTTGTTTTTCCTCTAAGAATTCTTTTTCTTCTATGGCTTCAATTATACCTGCTCCGTGCATTGGATAAACAATGTTATCGCCAATTTGAAACATATCATCCACCTCCATATATGGTAACCTTCTTAAGATTACCATATATGGAGGTGTAATATCAAAATTTTAATAATAACATGATCGAATTTTTGATGTCAATAACTTTTTTGGAAAAACAGATCAAGCAAAAACAATAGGGAACGTGTCGGATTTCCAATCAAGGAAAAGGTCAATTGCGATGTGTATATCCTGAAACCTCGACTAATTAACATAGATCAGGTTTTTCATTGAAAATGAGATATTAAATCTCCTTTATAGATATCTTTTTTGTAAGGGGAATTCTGTATTGCTGTTAAATTTAATATCTTCACATGATCCGCATGATTCCCTGCCCCTTTCATTGGCTTATTATTTTGTTGTCTTAATTTCAGAGGAGTGATAAAATACCAATTAACCAAACATCCTATGTTTGATAAATGCTTTATAGGAGGATAAACAAATGCTTCAGAAAACAAACCGGCAGACGCTGGTTGAGCAAGTCGCTCTACAAATGGAAAGTCTGATCGAATCAGGTAAGTGGGGTGTCGGGATGCGCATTCCTGCCGAACCTGAGTTGATGACCGAGCTGAATGTTAGCCGCAATACATTAAGGGAAGCAATTCGGGCATTGATACATGCAGGACTTTTGAAGACGAAACAAGGTGACGGAACATATGTCTGCTCTTCAAGTGCTTTGGGGGTCGTATTGAAAAAACGCATTTCGCGCTCCGATACGTTGCAAACATTAGAAGTTCGGTATGCTCTTGAACGTGAGGGAGCCCATCTTGCTGCACAACGCAGAACCGATGACGAGGCCCGCGAACTTCTTCTCCAACTGGAACGCTGCGAGGGAGCGGCAGAAATCGGTAACATTGATGACTTTGTAACAGCGGATATCTGTCTACATCAAAGCATTGTAAAGGCGTCGCATAATGAAATATTGATCGAAATATACAGCCATATCGCTGAAGCATTACAAGATTCGATTACAAGCCTGACTAGTTTTGAAGTCGATACGGATTTTTTGGAAATGCACCGACAACTAGTCGAAGCAATTGTCGGTCAGGATGCGGATCGTGCCGTGGAGGCAGTTCATCGTTATATCCAGGAATCGAAGGATGTTATCGCCGCTGAAGAGGGGGAACGGCCATGAGCGTACAAAGTGGTACCAAACCAACTGAGACAAAGCGTTCGCTCTCATTGAGTTGGCCGATCATCATAGGCATCGTCCTTATATCACTGACGATGCGGTCACCGTTAACATCGGTAGGCCCACTGGTAGGATCGATTCGCGAATCTCTTGGATTATCGCATACCGCGGCAGGCTTGCTTACAACATTGCCGCTGCTTGCTTTCTCGCTTCTTTCCCCCTTCGCGCCAATCTTGGCACGCCGCTTCGGGATGGAACGGATTATACTTTATGCATTGGTTCTGCTTATGCTAGGTATCACTGTCCGCTCGCTGACTGCAACAGTTCCTTTGTTTGCAGGCACCGTTTTGCTTGGGCTCGCAATTGCGGTATGCAACGTGCTAATCCCAAGTATTGTTAAACGAGATTTTTCTCGTAATGTCGGTCTTATGACAGGGCTGTATTCAGTGTCGATGAATTTATGCGGTGCGATAGCCTCCGGTGTAAGTGTCCCAATCGCCCGCAGTTTTGGCTGGAATGGCGCACTTGCAGTCTGGGGCCTGCTCGCTCTGATAGCTGCACTATTCTGGTTTCCTAAAGCGCGGACGAGTCAAGCGTCAGCCATGGTAGCAACTAGCGGTGCGTCGACGCGGCGAAGTCTGTGGCGTTCACCGCTGGCATGGATGGTTACACTTTTTATGGGATTGCAGTCTCTGCTTTTCTATGTATTGATCGCTTGGTTACCTGAAATCATGACAAGCCGTGGCTTGAATGAAGACAGCGCTGGCTGGATGCTATCGCTATTTCAATTCGCCTCGCTTCCCGTATCATTCATCGTACCGATTGTTGCCGGACGCATGAAGAACCAGCGTTTACTGGTTGTCATGATGACTATCCTGTTTTTTGTTTCATTGGGTGGCCTTTATTTCGGCGATAATGCACTTATTTTCTTATGGACAATTTTACTCGGAATTTCTGGGGGATGTGCGTTCAGCTTGGCTATGATCTTTTTAAGCTTGCGGACGAAGGATGCCTCCGGTGCGGCTTCTTTGTCGGGGATGTCGCAATCTGTTGGATATTTGCTGGCTGCAACAGGACCGACCTTGTTTGGTTTGCTCCATGACGTCACGGCAAGCTGGAACTTCCCAATATTACTTTTGCTTATGGTCAGCATTCTGCTGTTCATATTCGGCATGGGTGCGTCAAAAAATCACATGGTATAAGAGGTTTGTTTCAGTAAAGCTTTTGCTAGAGAGCCCATGGAACTGCCTAAGCCAACCGAATCATTGAGCATTGTATTATACAGATGTCCCAAAATTTATGACGTGCTATTAGAAAGAGAGCATAGATACTCAAATATTGAAGTTTCCAGCTGAAACAGTGTAGGCCCAACATGAATATAAAATAAGGGTAATAAATGACTTCAAATGCTAAAATGACGTGCTTTTGTAGCTGAAAATAGAAGACTTCCACTTTATTGAGATCATTTTTGAAACACACCAAAATTCAGGTGTGTTTTTATTTTGCTTCCTTTTTAAACTCATGACGTTCCACTAATTGCTAGATGAACAGCCGATTCATACATGAGAAGAGGCACCATTAACAGGGAATTGAATAAACCTTATGAATTAATGTCTCATATGAATTTTTTTGTATGATAATGGCGTCATATTCATCGTTTGTTGAAATTTACTTATGAAATAACTGGTACTGTTAAATCCAACTTGATAAGACACTTCTGTCACATTAGATTCAGGGTGTTGCAGTAATAATAAGCTTTTTTGAATTCTATAATCCATTACATAACGTAATGGCGTCTTATTCAGCATTCGTTTAAAATAACGGCAGCACTCAGAACGGCTCAGTTGGCCAGCTTTTGCAATGTCCTCTAATGTGATTTTTTCAGCATAATGGAGATGGATCCAGTTTAACATTTGTTTCATTCGATGACTTTTTATCATTTCAGATTGATCGTACTCTAATTGAAAACCATTAACGACCAGGTTTTTCCACATTAACGTTAATTGCATCGTAATGTCAATCTCATAGAGCGATGTCTTTTGTTGAATCAATTGATTTATTTTTTTAACAGCATCTAGAATATTTTTTGCCCACTGTTGATTTCCATCCAAAAATAAATAGGGCAAATTGGTTGAAAACATATAGGGCTGAACATAGCTTGAATACAGTTCCTGAGATAAAACGAAATAGGGTGACACATTCAAGCAAATATACGTACAATCCGAGCCTTCCTTTTCTTCGGCCATGTGCAGGCAGCCACTATTGATAAATAATCCATCCCCTTCGTGAACCTCTATTTTTTCTTCATTTATTTGAAAAAGAGCTATCCCTTTTAGTATCAAAACAAATTGGATTTCATCATGCCAATGAAGCGGAATATAGCCATTTATATTTTGATTGATCCTTGTCTCGTAACAGGCAACTGGTAATTCTACCGTTCGATGCTCTGTTAATTCTTTTAAATTTTGATCGATCACAAAATTCTTCATTCTGACTTCTCACCTCAATATATTTATATTTTTTCATTCAATTTGAGTATTTTTTATCATGTTTTGCATTTATTATAACACTATTATTATATTTATTAGTGAGGAGTCATGTATGAATACTTCCAATAGAAGAATGGGATTGTTCTATGTTATAACAGGGGCGACATGTTGGGGGATTGGAGGCACAGTAGCCAAAAAACTTTTTCAAGAATATCAAATTGATGTCAATTGGCTTGTAACGACACGCTTGCTTACGGCTGGAATGTTACTTTTAATGCTGCAACTGTTCAGAAAGGATCGGTCTCAGGTTATTGAGGTTTGGAGAAACAAAGCGTCGGCTGGCCAGCTTCTTATTTTTGGCCTATTGGGAATGCTAGCTGTGCAGTACACATATATGGCATCCATTCAACATGGGAATGCTGCCGTTGCTACATTATTGCAATATTTATCCCCAGTAATCGTCATTATCTACACGCTTTTGCGAAAACAAACGGTTCTTACCAAACAAGATATCATTACTGTTGTACTTGCTTTAGTGGGTTGCTTTTTTTTGTTAACAAATGGTTCAATGTCTCAACTTTCAGTGCCGGCAGCTGCAGTAGTATGGGGAGTTTTATCAGGATTCGCGGCAGCTTTTTATACTTTGTATGCCGTTGGTTTATTAAATAAATTTGATTCTCTTGTCGTTGTAGGTTGGGCTATGATTATTGGCGGTTTTGCATTGGGTTTTATCCATCCGCCATGGCAACTGGATTTTCAACGATTAACTGCTGAGGCGTATGCATATATTTTATTTGTGATATTATTTGGAACAATGATTGCGTTCTGGTTCTTCATAAAAAGCTTGGAAAGCCTCTCTCCAAAAGAAACAAGCCTACTAGGCAGTCTAGAGCCTCTATCAGCTGTTGTAACAACTGTCGTTTGGTTAAAAGCGCCATTTGGTTCTTTTCAATGGATTGGTGCTATTTGTATTATAGGGATAACTTTAATATTGGCTTTACATAAAGAGCCTTCTATGGAGAGTGAAAAATCGATATTAAAGATTAGGAATCATGCAAATCGGGATATATAGGGGCTTTTTTTGCTTACATGACCGGTCCGACAATGAAAAACACTGGTGGAGTTTGAGCCCTCTCGGCAATATCAAAAATACCAAGGGTTTTGACGCCCTTGGTATTTTTTCTTCAAGAACCTTCAATTTTTCTTTTTTGTAATTGGTATCCAAATTTCACTTTTAAAAGATGGTGATGTTACATCCTTATGCTCGTTCCACAAAATTTCTGGACCTTCTATTTGTTCGTAATTTGACGATGGAAACCATTCGGAATAAATGCGTCCCCATACTTCTTGCAGTGTATCCGGAAATGGCCCGATTGATTCGAATACAGCCCATGTTGAGGCAGGAACTTCAAGCCGTGAGAAATTATCTGGACACTGTTTCGTTGTGGGTGCGCCAATATAGTGATCGAGCTCTCCGTTTTCCTCTGTCCGACCTTCAGAAAAATTGGTGGATGCACTAATGAGGCCTGATGGTGCTACATTAGAAAGCTCTTTTAGTTTATTTATTGCTTTTTCATCTAAACTTTCCCACATAGATGCAATCTCCGGATTAATCCCTTTAAAAATAATAGGAACTCTTTTTTTAATGCCAACGATGCGAAATGCCTCTTTTTCTTCAATACGGTAGTTCATTTCATTTCCTCCTTTAATTGTTAGCTGGAAGGTCATTCGTGGATAAGCTTTAAGGGAATGGCCATTAAGTCTGGCTTTTGATGGGTTTATGCCATGTAAATTTTGGAATGCCCGTGCAAAAGAATCAGGTGAGTTATAACCGTACTTTATTGCAATATCAATCACTTTTACATTGCTGTCTTTCAGTTCAAAAGCTGCAAGAGTAAGACGTCTGCGACGAATATATTCCGATAATGAAATACCTGCAAGGAAGGAAAACATCCTTTTAAAATGATATTCAGAGCAGAAAGCAAGCTTTGCTGCCTCTTGAAAATCAATATCATTAGTGAGGTTTTCTTCAATATACTTTAACGCCCTATTCATACTTTTAAGCAAATCCATTTATTTGGCCTCCTTTAACCAAAGAATAACAGGAGTGAAATGTATTTATCCGACATTCTGTGCACAGTTTTGCAGGATGACTTATATGAAATAAAGTAAGTGATTCACTTGTATTTGTACAGGTTTTATTGAAGCATGCTGTTCATAAAAAGGCATCAATAAAAGAAAGTTATAATTGTCTTATAAACGGCACATTCATATAATTGAGTGAAAAAGGATGCGTATCATGCCTATCAATTCTTTTGAAAATTATCCGATGAGCTGGAAGCCATCGATTGATAAAGCTGAAAAGCCTATTTATAAAGCACTTGCAGGGCAATTGGAACAGGATATTTTAAACGGAGTTTTATTACCTGGAACAAAACTTCCTCCACAGCGAGAATTGGCCGATTATTTAGATTTAAATGTGAGTACGATTTCAAAAGCATTTAAAGTGTGTGAGTTAAAGGGGTTGTTAAGTGCGACTGTAGGGAGCGGCACATTTGTATCGTATGATGCGTTGTCGAATGCGTATTTACTTGAGGATACAAAGCCGACACATTTAATTGAAATGGGAGCAATACTTCCAGATCACGCTTCATATGAGCCCTTGTTACACCAACTGAAAAACATGATTCAGGAGGAGGATTATGAAAAATGGTTTAGCTACGGCCGGGCAGGCGAAAGCCTTTGGCAAAAAGATGCAGCTGTAAAGCTCATCCAAAGAGGCGGATTTGAAACATCCGTTGATCACATTTTATTTGCAAATGGAGGCCAAAATGCGATTGCAGCGACATTGGCGAGTCTTTGTAAGCCTGGAGACCGCATCGGAGTTGACCATCATACGTACCCTGGTTTAAAAACTGTTGCATCATTGCTTAGTGTGCAAATCGTACCGATAAAATCAGAGAACGATGAAATGAGTCCGGAGTCACTTGAATATGCGTGTAAAAATGAAAATATTAAAGGTTTGTATTTAATCCCGGATTACCATAATCCGACGACTTCCTTTATGTCTGTTGAGAATCGAAGAATGGTTGCAGACATTGCAAAGAAATATAATCTATTTGTTATTGAAGATGCATCGTACCATCTTCTCAACAAAAATCCGCTTCCGGCGCTCGCCTCATTCGCACCGCAACAGGTTATCCATATTGCAAGTTTATCAAAATCGTTAGCGCCAGGCCTGCGTTTGGCTTATGTAGCAGTGCCGAGACAATATAAGGAGCCAATATCAAAGGCGCTTTATAATTTAAATATAACCGTTTCCCCGCTATTAGCTGAACTTACTGCTCGCACGATTGTATCAAATCAATTTGAAGTCTTAATTGAGAGTCATCGTGAACAAACCATTCGCAGAAATCAACTCGTAAACCGATATGTTGCGGGATATGCATGTTTAGGTGTTGAAACAGGCATTTTTCGTTGGTTGTTGTTACCGGGTAAAATGTCTGGTGCCGAATTTGAAGAGTTGGCTGCTCGACATGGCGTGCAAGTGTATGCGGCTGAACGCTTTGTAGTGGGAAATAGTTGTCCTGAAAGGGCTGTAAGGGTTTCTGTCTGTGCACCAAAAACACTTGAAGAGCTTGAACAAGGATTAATGATCCTGAGACGTTTGCTAGACGATCTTACCTAATATTGTTTGCCATACAATTATGACATTGTATGGCTTTTTTGTGCGTGTTATGATGATCCACATCTAGAGGGAGGTTTATACAAAATTGGCTTTTAGAAAGGAAGGTCAGATGATGTTAGACAAGGACAGCGTAAAAGCAATAGATGTTCAAACTGCTTCATTACAAAGCTACATCAGTTCACCAGAAAAACAAAAATCGTTATACAAGCGTACATTGTTCGTTGTGAGTATCTCACAAATTTTTGGCGGTGCGGGGCTGGCGGCAGGAGTGACTGTCGGTGCGCTTATTGCACAGCAAATGCTTGGCACTGATGCGTTTGCTGGTCTGCCTTCTGCTTTATTTACTTTAGGGTCAGCAGGATCTGCATTAATTGTTGGAAGACTTTCTCAACGTTATGGCCGTCGAACAGGTCTTTCAGCTGGCTTTATGATTGGCGGACTTGGAGCAATAGGCGTTATTATGGCAGCAATCATAAATAGTATTTTCTTGTTATTTATTTCATTGCTTATTTACGGTGCAGGAACAGCCACAAATTTACAAGCCCGTTATGCTGGTACAGACTTAGCAAATCGTAAGCAGCGAGCGACTGCTGTTAGTATTACGATGGTTTTTACTACATTTGGCGCAGTGGCAGGTCCAAGCTTAGTGAATGTGATGGGGGATTTCGCTCTTTCTATTGGTGTTCCATCACTTGCTGGCCCTTTCATTTTAGCCGCAGCAGCATATATTTTAGCAGGTGTGGTCCTTTTCATTATGCTTCGTCCAGATCCATTAGTTATAGCAAGAACAATAGAAGCGGCAAATGAAGAGCCTGGTGCTAAAGGACATTTGGCGGCAACTGAGCATACAGAAAACAAAAAAGGCATAATCGTTGGGGCAACGGTTATGATTCTTACTCAAATCGTAATGGTAGCTATTATGACAATGACACCGGTTCATATGAGACATCATGGGCATGACTTGGGGGCAGTAGGTCTTGTTATTGGTTTTCATATAGGTGCTATGTATCTCCCTTCACTGGTTACAGGTGTTCTTGTAGATAGGTTGGGACGTACCGCAATGGCTATTTCCTCTGGAACAACGTTGCTTTTGGCAGGTGTAATAGCAGCATTTGCTCCGGGAGAATCTATGGTTCTTCTCGTCATTGCTCTTTCTTTACTCGGATTAGGGTGGAATTTTGGTTTAATAAGCGGGACTGCCCTTATTGTAGATTCAACTGATACTGCCACGCGAGCTAAAACGCAGGGAACGGTGGATGTTCTGATTGCGTTGTCAGGAGCTGCTGGCGGGGCATTATCTGGAATGATTGTGGCAGGTTCAAGTTACCTAGCATTATCATTTACTGGAGGGATTATGTCCTTATTACTCATTCCAGTGGTGGTATGGTCTAGGGCCGATAAAGGGTAGGATTGTTTAATTTACATTAATTTGTTATATTGTTAGTTAAAGTTATTTTATCGTCTAATATTCTAACGAACTATAGTTGCTCCATTAAATCTATTATAAAGATTTGACCAGGATTCCTTATAGCTGTGTCACTCACTGCATATTCTTTAATTGAATCACATAAAATGGTTATCGGATTTGAAAAAGGCAGGATTACTCGCTTTAGGTAAAGGAGTCATCACGTTGTTAAAAAGGTTTTCTCTTGTTTTTGTTACACTAATGATGTCTATCGTTATTGTTTTAGCGGCTGCTAAAGAGTCGCCTGGAGATCATGTCATCTCATTTGATGAACCTATTATCTTGATGATCTCAATTGGAATCGTTGTATTTTTATTTATCCCTCCATTAGTCATGTCCTTTTTTGGCAATTTGGTTGTAAGAATAATATCTGGTGTATACCAATGTTTTATCGTTTTCACTTTTCTGGGGCTCATTCCAATTGGTTTTCTTATTCCCAATGGCTTTTTGACAATTTTAGTTTCTATTGCAGGAACTTTAGTCAGTATAGCTAGTGTTGCCGTAACCTTATGCATTGGCAAGAATAAAAAAGATATATAATCATCGAATTGTTATTTTTTCAGATTGTCAGTGAAATAATTATACAAAAAGAGAAGGCTTGTGGGCCTTCTTTTTTTTTGTTGCATCATCCCTACTTTAAGCTTAATCTATTGAATAATAAGAGAAGGAACCTATAGAAGAATAAAATAAATACCGAGATGTCAAAAATAAAACTGGACTTCATTATTGTCAATTCACGTAAATGTAAAAAGCTTGGAAAGAGGGGAATTCCTTCATGACAAATAGCAGAACGAATCCAAAGGTTGATGAATTTTTAAGTAAAGCGAAAAAGTGGAAGGAAGAATTTGAGAAGTTGAGAACCATCATTCTTGACTGTGAGCTGACTGAAGATTTTAAGTGGATGCATCCTTGTTACACATACAATAATAAAAATGTCGTTTTAATACATGGGTTTAAAGAATATTGTGCGCTTCTGTTTCACAAAGGTGCCCTATTACAGGATGCCCATGGAATTCTCATTCAACAAACGGAGAATGTACAGGCGGCGCGCCAGATTCGGTTTACAAATGTTCAGGAAATAAATGAGCTAGAAAACATTTTGAAAGCCTATATTCACGAAGCCATTGAAGTTGAAAAAGCCGGTTTGAAAGTGGATGTTAACAAAAATATTGAATTGAACATTCCTGAAGAACTTCAAAATAAATTCGATGAAATCCCTGCCTTGAAAACTGCTTTTGAAGCATTGACCCCGGGACGGCAAAGAGCGTACACTCTTTATTTTTCTCAAGCCAAACAATCCAAAACCCGAGAATCGAGAGTCGAAAAATATGTGCAAAAAATTCTCGATGGAAAGGGATTAAAGGATTAGGCACGCCAAGGTTCAGGCTAAAGGAATAGCATCATAGCGTAATAAGATCCTTTTTCTTAGGACAACATTCACTTACTGCTGAAATGCTTCTTTTGATTAACATTGTATGCCACTAGACAGCGTTATAAAATATTAATGCAACACCTAGAAATAGCTCAATGGCACGGCTCATCACATTTAGAATGCCTAGGAGAACTAATAGAACCGGAAGATTTTTAGCAAGTTACTACATTCCAAACTTTGTTTTTTGTATTAATATACCTTATTAACCATTGTTTTTAGTCAGGTGCAGACAAACGAATACTGATTAATGACTCATCATGATATCGATGATCCGCTTGATTTTTTCCTTGTCACCTATATCAACATACACTGTTTTTCTGTTTTTTATGATACTCTCAGTCACTTCCCGCATGACGCCTTTTTCTACATCATCAGCGGAATCCCAGCGTAAAGGCACATTATATACATGAATCGTGCCATCCCCATTGCCATGATAAGTGACTGATCCATCCACTAAACGAGAGCCAGCTAACTGGGTTACATCTTCTGGATAGCTGGCACTTGTATCATCATTAGGATTAATTGGCTCGCCAGCCGAAATATGTCGAACATTTAATTCATCTATCTCTTGATTAGGTCCAAGTTGAAGCCAAACCCTGGCATATTCGATTTTTTCCGAAGAGTATGCTGCCAATACATTGTCTTCTTTGCTTTTCTCTTCTGCTGAAGAGGTATCATTTGCAGCTTTTGTTGCGGATTCTTCTGATTCTGTTATTGGCTCCGTTTCATCCTTGCGTATTTTGGTGCTCTCTTCAGGCTCAGTGTGTTTTTCGTCAGATTGTACAGCAGAAGCTTGATTTGAAGGTTGTTGTGCTTCTCCATCCTTACTGTCCGTACATCCAGCAAGCAAAATCATAAGCAGCAGGGCAGTATTGCAATAACATATCTTTCTGCGTTTCTTCATTTTTTCATTCCTCTCTATTAATTCAGGTCAGCTTCATATATAAGTTTATGTATCTAAATATTACCATGGAATAGATAGGATGATATTGAAAACTGTTTAAGAAGAGGAAACGATCTTGAATAGCATCGCGAAAACTTAAGAATTCTTAAGAAGTTTTGCCCCTTTTTCTTCAGGTTTTGAATGTAAAGTGGGATATAAATGCAAAACAAATGGAGAGATTAGATATGAAACGCCTGTTATTCTTATTTCAGTATATAGTTAATCCGAGAACTGTTGGTGCGATCCTTCCTAGTTCAAGGTATCTTGGAGATAAAATGGTGAAAGGAATTGATTTCAAGAAGGCTGCATACATTGTCGAATACGGGCCGGGTACGGGTGTATTCACAAAAAAACTGCTTGAAAAAAGAAGACCTGAAACGACTATTTTATTAGTGGAGCAAAATGAAGAATTTTATTTACTATTGAAAGAGACATTTAAAGACGAAAAGAATGTATTTATTGTAAATGGATCTGCTGAAAATAGCAGCCAGTATGCAAAGGATTATGGTATGCCTTATATAGACTATGTGATTTCTGGCCTTCCCTTTGCAAGCTTGCCAAAAACTGTTTCAGCCAACATTTTATTAGATACTGCAAAGATTTTAAAAAGAGATGGTGAATTCATTACTTTTCAATACACTACGTTGAAAAAACCGTTTTTTGAACAGTTTTTTACCAAAATAGATGTAAAAAGAGAGCTTAGAAATGTACCGCCGGCTTATGTCTTTAGCTGCTCAATGCCGCAAAATGATTTGGAGGAATTATATGGAGTCGAACGTTCTTATTGTTGATGATGACAAAGACATTAGAAATCTCATCTCTGTTTATTTAGAAAATGAAGGCCTGCACACTCAAAAGGCTAAAGACGCAATCGAAGCTTTAAACCTGCTGGAACAAAAAGAATTTGACCTCATGATTTTGGATATTATGATGCCCAACATAGATGGAATTGAAGCATGTATGAAGATTAGGCAAGAACGAAATCTGCCTATTATCATGCTTTCTGCAAAATCGGAGGATATGGATAAAATTCAGGGACTTGCCGCGGGTGCCGATGATTATTTATCAAAACCGTTTAACCCATTAGAATTAATCGCCAGGGTTAAATCTCAGTTAAGAAGATATAAAAAATACAATACTGATACAAGCAGCACGAAGAACATCATTGAAATTGGTGACTTGACCGTAAATACAGATACACGGCAAGTATGGGTGCGGTGCCGGGAAGTGAGGCTGACCCCAAAAGAATTTGATATACTCGAACTTCTTTGCATGAACAAAGGAATGGTTTTGAGTGTGGAGAAGATATATGAAGCAGTATGGAAGGAAGACTTTTTTAAGTCGGACAACACTGTCATGGTTCACATTACAAAAATCAGAGATAAAATAGAAGAGGATTCCAAACATCCCATTTACATCAAAACTGTTTGGGGAACGGGATATAAAATATGAGAAATTTTGGAAATAAACTGGTTGCAAAGCTTCTTGGCGCGATTGCAATTAGTTTTCTTGTTTCATTGGGTATGATGGCACTCATTATATTATCGAACGTCTATCTACAAAAGATGAATTATCTCAAAGAGTTTAGCATCCGGAGCAGCTATTTTATGATACTGCTTCAGTTTTCGGCAGCTATTCTTACTTTTATTGCAGTTTTTTTTATCATGGCACGGAAAAAAATATTATATTTGAAGCTTATTACTGAGAGTGTTCATCATATTGCTAATGGAAAATTAGGCTTGACCATTAGGATTGAAAGTAGGGATGAATTGACTCAGCTTGCACAAAACATTAATGATATGTCCAAAGAGTTAGAAAAAAAGTTTGAACACGAAAGACAGTTAGAAAGGTCGAAAAGTGAACTGATTTCAAATGTATCCCATGATTTAAGAACACCATTAACATCAATTATCGGATATTTGGATTTATTAAAAAAAGGGCAATACGACAGCAAAGCGCAATTTCAGGAATATCTTCAAACGATTGATTCGAAATCGCAAAGACTGAAATACCTGATTGATGAACTGTTTGAGTATACGCATTTATCGAGCCCGGACGTTAAGTTAACCTGTAAAGAAGCTGATTTGTCAGGTTTATTGGAACAAATAATAGGAGAATACATTCCTATTTTTGAAAAGGAACGAATAAGTGTTCAAAAATCAATTGCAGAAGACAATGTACCTGTTGTAATAGATATAGAAAAGATGGTTCGCGTTTATGATAATCTCTTTATGAATGCGATAAAATACAGCAGGAAACCATCTGAATTATTCATAAGCCTTGAGATCATTGGTGACAAAGCACTTTTGAAAACTTCTAATCAAGTTGAGGGTTTTCCGGCTGACAATATAGACAAATTGTTTGAACGGTTTTTCAGGGGTGATAAGGCAAGAACAGATCAACAAGGAAGCGGCCTTGGGCTAGCTATTTCAAAAAGAATCGTTGAGCTTCATAATGGTAATATCCATGCGGAATATAGAGAAGGCTGGATGAGCTTTATTGTCGAACACCCATTGCATATATAAAAGCTTATGGAGGAAAGTTTCCATAAGCTTTTTTCTTTTAGAATAAAACTTAAGAAACCTTAAGGATTTTACGGAATGTTTCTTCATTCTTATTGCTTATCATGTAGGTATGGAAAGTGAGGAGAGTGTAGAAATTGAAAAATAAATTTCTTATTTTAGCTTTGTGGTTTTTAGCCATTTATATAGCAAAGGAATATCATTTACTGTCACTCGATATGGATGATTTACAGGAATTTATATCGGAGAATACAAAATACGCAATGCTGCTGTTTATTGCGCTCTGGATCATTAGGCTTCTCTTTTTTATTCCAGGAGTAACTCTCATGTTTTTAGGAGGGATATGCTTTGATCCAATTGTTAGTTTTATATTATCGATGGTTGGCATTTTTTTGAGCGAGACCTTGGTTTATCTTTTCTCTAGAATATTTTCAAGCGGAAAAATGATGAAGGATTTGGAGCAGAAACATCCAGAACTAAAAAAGTTATTGGAGACTTACAATTATAAGTTTTTGGCATTGGGGATGATTTGTCCGATAGCCCCAACAGATGTCGTTTGTTTTTTATCAGCAGCAGTGGGGTTAAAATACCGTGTTTACATTTTAACTGTCGTTATTACGAATATTCCCCTATTGATTTTTTCTAGCTTTATTGTCATTAACTTTAGCGAGTCGTTAGCGGGTACTGTTTTGGTTATCGTATCATTTGTTTTGATTTCAGTCGTATCTATTAAAATGTGGAACAGCCTTAAACAGAAGCAAAACACATAGGGGGATAAACTTTAGGTTGTAGATGATGTGATGTTCTGGATATGAAAGAAGATACCATGCAAAACTGGTATCTTTTTTATGTGAGTTTTCCGTAATAACCTTTATATTTCATATATGACAGTTAGTTGATACTATATCGAATCAATTTGAGGAAACTGATTGATGATATATTGCTTGAAGTTTTCGGTGACAGGTGGTAGATATTTCCCTTCAATCCAAGAGATACCGACTGTACGCTCAAACCTTGGCCAACTAATCCGAACCTTTGCAATATTTGTTTGGTCTAACCCTTTAAAATCAGGAAGAATTGAAACACCAAGACCCGCTGCCACAAAACCTGCGATTGTAGCAGCTTCTTCACCTTCAAATACAATGTTTGGGGTAATATTAACCTGTTCAAAAATATGATCTATTGTCACTCGAAGAGCGAAACCTTCTTTCATTAAAACAAAAGGCTCATTAGCAATTTCGTTTAAGGTAATATCCTTACGGGCAGCTAACACATGATTTTTGGGCAAAAATAAAAAGAGCTCCTCCTTCCATAAGGGTTTCCACATTATATTTGATTCGACTGGAAAAGAAGCAAGCAGGCAAAGATCTAGTTCACCTGATTTTAGTTTATCTAAAAGCTGATTAGAGTGAGACTGGTTTAGTTGGAAATGAACATTTGGGTATTGATCTTTAAATGCTCCAATTAAATTTGGAACGATAGTTGTACCCAGAGTATGTAAAAAGCCTAAAGACACTTCACCTTGATCTGGTTTTAAAAGGGATTGAATTTCTTCCTTTCCTTCAGTAAATTCTTTAATTATGGAATCGACCCTCTTGAGGAATCTTTCCCCATATTTATTTAATTTTATGGACCGGCCTTGTCTATCAAAAAGCGGAACACCTAATTGATTTTCTAATCTAACAATAGACCGAGAAAGTGCTGGCTGTGTAATTGATAACGTTTCAGCAGCTTTCGTTACATGCTGTATACGAGCAAGAGTTTGGAAGTACTCTAATTGTTCCCATTCCATTAAAAAAATCCTCCTTTTTTATAATTCATTACATGAAGGAATTAAAATCATATTTATTATGCATTATACATCATAATTTATGAGTGTTATGATAAATTCATCAACAAAATATATAAACTCTTATATAAATTTTAAACTAATTATGTGTTCAGAAGGAGGACTATTTTAATGAACTATCGAATTGAAAAAGATACTTTTGGAGAAATAAAGGTGCCTGCTGATAAGTTTTGGGGAGCGCAAACACAACGTAGTAAAGAGAACTTCAAGATAGGTTCTGAAAAAATGCCAAAACGTATTGTTAAAGCTTTTGCTATATTGAAGCGCAGTACAGCGATTGCTAATAATCGTTTAGGGAATTTGGATAGTAAAAAAACAGAGGTTATTACCGCAGTTTGTGATGAAATTCTTGAAGGTAAATATGCTGACAATTTTCCACTCGTTGTTTGGCAGACGGGAAGCGGTACACAAAGCAATATGAATGTTAACGAAGTTATAGCAAACCTTGCAACACTTTTATTAAAAGAGAAAGGCTCTACACAAACTATACACCCAAATGATGATGTCAATCGCAGTCAAAGCTCGAATGACACTTTCCCAACAGCGATGCATGTTGCAGGTGTATTAGCTATCTATGAACAATTAGTTCCTGCACTTGATCAACTTCGGAACACATTAGATGAAAAAGCAAAAAAATTCAATGACATTGTAAAAATAGGTCGTACACATCTTCAAGATGCTACACCTCTTACCCTTGGACAAGAAATTAGCGGTTGGGTATATATGATTGATCGTTCGAAAGAAATGATATTGGAAGCAACTGAAAAAATGCGTGAACTTGCTATCGGGGGTACGGCAGTAGGGACAGGCATTAATGCACATCCACAGTTTGGAGAAGTTGTCTCAGAGGAAATCTCGAAGTTTACAGGCCAACAGTTTAAAAGTTCACCTAATAAGTTCCATGCCTTAACTAGTCATGATGAAATAACGTATGTACATGGTGCTATGAAGGCATTAGCTGCTGACTTAATGAAAATTGCGAACGATGTTAGATGGCTTGCAAGCGGTCCTCGCTGTGGGATCGGGGAAATTTCAATCCCGGAAAATGAGCCTGGCAGCTCCATTATGCCAGGAAAAGTTAACCCTACTCAATGTGAAGCCCTTACCATGATTGCGGCTCAAATTATGGGGAATGATGCAACTATTGGTTTTGCTTCAAGTCAGGGCAACTTTGAACTAAATGTATTTAAACCAGTTATTATCTATAACTTCCTTCAATCCGTGCAGCTACTGAGTGATGGAATAAAATCTTTCCATGATCATTGTGCGGTTGGTATTGAACCTAATGATAAAACCATTAAAGAAAATCTTTCCGGATCTTTAATGCTTGTTACAGCATTGAATCCTTATATAGGATATGAAAATGCTGCGAAAATTGCTAAGTTTGCTCATAAAGAAGGCTTAACGTTAAAAGAGGCTGCTGTCCAACTCGAACTATTAACGGAAGAACAATTTGATGAGATGGTTAAACCAGAAAATATGGTGAAACCAAACATGTAAATCTTTTGGAATAAAAAACTAGTTACTAATCAGTAACTAGTTTTTTATAATTGTGATGAAACCATGAAGGTGTTCTTACTTCTATATAAGGTTTTAATCGATGAAAGAAGCTTGTATGTTACTATGATTGGGTAGTTACATAAACGTGACACCAATAACCAATCGGATAATGCTTTAGACCAAGCCATTGCTTGATCACGAAGTAGGGATAGACGCCAAACTGACGAAAGAATGTCATAGATAGCAACATGAGATCTCTGTTCAATCATTTTACCGTCTTCAATACGCAAAAGACACCGGCAACTGGAGTTCTGTATGCTTCCAAAACAATCGGCTGCAATGTCATCATCAGCTCTATCGCTTTAATTGGCATTTAAAATCCGGGAAAAGCATCAAAGTTTTTCTTTTCAGATTCTATTAAACCATCTACACCCGGAAACGGTGTATCTAATTGCGGGGTAGAATACAAAGTCTTTTTAAGGCACTGTACTTCAATCGTTTCAAAAAAAGCGACGCACTCATTCTGTATTGTTCTCACCGGACATTATAACCTTACCCGTCATTAAATAAGCATTTAAAATGAGTATGATTCGCCATCATCAGGCACTAACACATCAGAGGAGATTCCTTTTTCATGAATAAAGGATTTTAATTCTTCTCTTGATAAACTCCAATGGTTGACAGCTTCCATGTGGCTCACGATGATTTTTGCTTTTGCTGCAGCCTTATACGTTTCATAGATATCTTCTTTACCCATGACGAGAGAACCGCCTTCATAGAATTGATTATCTCCGCCGTTCACTACAACGATTTCCGGCTGGTGTGTATCAATCTCTTCTTGAATCGCATCATACCAGACTGTATCTCCAGCTACATATAACGTTTTCTCACTTTTGTGTTTGAACACAACGCCGCATACAAGGCCTGCGAGTTTTAAAATGTCTCCTCTTCCGTGTTCGCCTTTTGTTTTAATAAGTTGAATCCCTTCAAAGACCGTATCTTTTGTTAAAACCTCGACATTTTTGAATCCGGCATTTCGTATTTCTGTTGCGTCTTCTTCATTTTGGGAGAACAGCTTGATATCTTTTGGCAATACCTCTTTAGCTGCCTCATCCCAATGGTCGAGGTGTAGATGGGTAACAATAACAGCATCGATATCGTTAATAATATGGTCAACAGAGGCTGGCAATTCAACCAAAGGATTGTTTTGATCCTGTCTTGGGGCATTTGGGAATGGGGGATAAGCACCCTTCTCAGCTAACATTGGGTCTATTAAAAACGTTTTGCCCGCATATTCGACAACAAGTGTGGCATTACGAATTTGCTGAATGTTCATGTGTAAAACTCCTTTTCTTTAATATCTGTATAGTGTACAGACAGCAGCTGAATAAATACATGGAAAAAATCAAGTCTTTCTGTCGATTGACTTGATTTTTGAAAGTATGTAATTTATTTTGTATAAATTCTCATTAAGGCAGAATCAGATTAATTAAATGAAACAAATGTTAAAGCAATGTGCAGGACTGCACCTTTTTAGAGAGATGATGAACAGAAAGATTTTAGAAGGGATTTGATTTCATGTTGGATTACACAGACATGCAAATATTAGAGGAGTTATCTCAGAATAGCCGTATTACGATGAAAGAATTAGGTGATAAAGTTCATTTAACAGGGCAAGCAGCAGCCTCAAGGGTTGCCAAGTTAGAAGACAACGGCGTCATAGAGGGATATACAATTAAAGTGAACCAAGTGAAATTAGGGTATTATATACATGCTTTGCTTAATATCTATACAAAAAGCACCCATCATCAGCCATACCTGTCATTTATCAAAACACAAAAGAAATATGTCATGAATAATTATAAAATCAGCGGGGATGGCTGTTATCTTCTAGAATGCAGATTTCCGTCTAATGAAGCATTAGATCAATTTTTAGTGGAATTAAATAAGAATGTCAATTATAAATTATCGATTGTGATTAACAAGTAGGAAAAACCTTTTCACTTCTTTATGTGAGGTTCAAGTCCTCTCGGCAGCATGAAAAATACCAAGAGCCGCAGACTCTTGGTATTTTTCATGCTTTCATTTATTTTACTCATCCGGCCGATCAGCCTTACTTTGCAAATCTCCGAGCTGCTGCAACGCACATGATAACGGCGATATTCACTGCTACGAGTGCCCAGCCCACTTTCTCGTGCAGTATCACTGAGGCAAGCAGCAGTCCAAAAAAAGGCTGGAGAAGCTGGAGCTGCCCAACCGCCGCAATTCCGCCTTGGGCAAGACCGCGATACCAGAACACAAAGCCGATTAGCATGCTGAATAAGGATACATATGCAAGACTGAGCAGTGCGGGAACGCCGATGTCCGACCATGAGTCCGGCGTAAAAAAGAACGACAATGGCAGCATAAGAGGAAGCGACAGAACGAGTGCCCATGAGATCACCTGCCAATTCCCCAGACGCCGTGAAAGTCTTGCCCCTTCTGCATAACCGAGACCGCATACGACAATAGAAGCCAGCATGTACGCGTCACCAAGCGGGGATGAACCTCCCCCCTGAATCAGGGCGAAACCTGCTACTAACAAGCTGCCAACGGTTGAGAAAATCCAGAAGACGGGGCGAGGGCGTTCACCCCCGCGCAGTACGCCGAAGACCGCCGTTGCAAGCGGAAGAAGTCCAATGAAGACAATGGCGTGTGCGGATGTGACATGCTGAAGCGCTAAAGCTGTCAGCAACGGGAAACCAATCACTACGCCAAACGCTACCACTAATAATGAAATGAGATCTCTTTTGGCAGGATGCTGCTGCCGGAAGATGAGGAGGAGACCTCCCGCCAGTACACCAGCTATCGCAGCGCGGCATACGGTGAGGAACAGCGGATCGAAGTCCGACACAGCCAAACGGGTCGCAGGCAGCGAGCCGCTGAAAATGAGTACGCCTATAAAACCATTTATCCAGCCATTTGTTCGTTTGTTCATTACAATCACTCCACATATCTTTCTTGTTCATTGTCTGTATTTTCTTAACAAAACCAGTAGCTAAGGATTACAATGACTATAAACTGGAATTGGCCTTTTATAAACAGCCAGTTTTCATAAAAAAATGCATACCAGTTAGGAGAACAACGCGCAAATGGATATCATGCCTTTTTTGGATAGAAATCTGGATATTCCGCTTTATCAGCAGCTTTATCGATATTTTAAAGAAAACATGCATCGGGGCCGTATTCAAAAAGGAATGAAGCTTCCTTCAAAAAGACTCCTGGCGAATCAGCTTTCCATCAGCCAAACGACTGTTGAACGTGCCTATGAACAGCTCGCTGCTGAGGGCTATATTGTGAGCAAGCCAAGAAGCGGGTGGTTTGCTGATTATCATGATTCTGATTTTGCTTATGATAGAATGCCAAGCACAACACCCATTCAACAAGAAGCAGAAGAAAATAAACAATGGATTGATTTTCATTATGGGAATGTAGATTCTTTTTACTTCCCTTTTTCCGCATGGCGAAAAAGCATGGTCAATAGCTTAGACCAATATGGACACGAGCTTTATCGGCCGGGACATGTTTTAGGAGAGTTTGAGCTGAGAACACTCATTGCAGAGTACCTGTATCAATCTCGGGGTGTTCATTGCGGCCCTGAACAAGTGATTATAGGTGCCGGGAACCCTATTCTGCTGCAAATCTTGTGCCAAGTTTTTGAGCCGAATATTTCTATAGGGTATGAGGATCCTGGTTATCCAAGAGCACGCAAGATTTTTGAAGCCAACCGCATGAATATTGTTCCGATACCAGTAGATGAGGAAGGAATCTGTATACAGAAGGTCAAAGAACAGCAGCCAAACCTTGTATATGTCACACCTTCCCATCAATTTACGCTGGGAACAATCATGACGATCAACAGAAGAATTCAGCTGCTCAAATGGGCGGCTGAACATCAATCCTTTATCATAGAGGATGATTATGACGGGGAATTTAGGTACACAGGACAGCCGGTTCCTTCTCTGCAAGGGCTTGATCAGCATAACCGTGTCATTTATATGGGCACTTTTTCTAAGTCTCTATTGCCCTCGCTGCGTATCAGCTATATGATTCTTCCTTCACCTCTTTTAAAAAAGGGGCATGAAATTACGTCCTTATATAAGCAAACAGTGTCCTGCCACAGTCAGCTAACCCTAGCTGAATTTATAAAAAATGGAGAGTGGCAAAAACACATCAACAGAATGAGAAAACTTTACCGCAAAAAAAGAGCCATTGTATTAGAGGCAGTGCAAAGGGAATTAGGAGAGCATGTCAGAATTCGCGGAGAAAACTCTGGGCTTCGTATCTTACTTGACGTTTATTTGCCATTTGGTGAAAAAGAGTTAATTGAGAAGGCGAAAAAACATGGAGTAAAAATTTATCCTGTTTCTCTTTCTTATCAACATCATCCTCCTGCAAAAACGGTCTCGCTCGGGTTTGCAGGGGTTTCTGAATCCGACATAAGAGAAGGCATAAAAAAACTGAAGGCTGCCTGGAAGATATGAGGGAGCTTTCAGTTTTAGCAAAACGGCCAAGTGACGACTAAGTGTTGAGAGCTGTTCAATATTTTTTAAGTATATGATGAGTGCCTGCAGTCCAGCCCCGATACGTCTGTTTAGCGAAAAACAGAATTTTTTATTTGCTCATCACAGTGCTAAAATAAACAAAATAGACAATTGAAAAATAGAGGTGTAAGAATGAAGTTAGATGAGTTTACAATTGGCCAGGTTTTCAAAACGAAATCATTAAAAGTAACAAAAGATGATATTATGCGGTTTGCGGGTGAATTTGACCCTCAGTATATGCATGTAGATGAAGAAAAAGCGAGTAAAGGCAGATTTAATGGAATTATCGCTTCCGGCATACAAACACTGGCCATATCTTTTAAACTTTGGATTGAAGAAGGTTTCTATGGAGACGATATTATAGCCGGAACAGAGATGAATCATATGACATTCATAAAACCCGTATATCCGGATGATGAATTGTTTACAATTGTTGAGGTTCTTGATAAGCAGCCGAAGAGAAATGAATTGGGAATACTCACTGTATTGTTATCTACTTATAATCAAAAAGAAGAAAAAGTATTTGAAGGTGAGTTATCTGTATTGATCAAACGATAACTCAGAAAGCCCGCTTTTCGCGGGCTCGATTGAAGCAGATGGGTGAAAGATGTTAGCGAGTTTCCTTTGAAAAATAAGAGGTTAAAACATCATAAACAATAGGCAAAGAAGTAAATCCCTCATCTTCTAGAAAATGACCTCCGTGCTGAACTTCATATAACGCAGCATCAATTTGTTGTGCCAGATCCTTGCTGAATGAAAAAGGCACAATTTGGTCGTCCTTAGAAGCAATGACAGCACGGTGCTTCGCGGACTCAATGATTGTTTGATGATCAAACGATCCCTGTGTAAATTCATCTAACATCTTTAAAGTGGGCAATGATTTGGCAAAGCCGGAAACAAGTATGATTCCGCCAAGCTGTTTTCGTAATTGAATATGTTCCAAAAATCTCAAAATGGCTGGGCACCCTAGGCTGTGCGCAACCAAATACGTATTTTCATGTAAAGTGTGCTGATATAAAGAGAGTGTATCCAGCCAATCCTCAAGTCTTGGCTGAAGTGGATTAGGCATGTTTAAAATGTCTGCTTTGACCCCATCTGCGAGCAGGCGTTTTTTCAGCCAAGGGAACCAATGATTTGTTGAGGAGGCTCTGTAGCCATGAATGATATAGACTTGTTTTGTCATTTTTTCCTCCACACGAAGCATTTTCATTCAGTATAAAATTCCTCTCATTGGGAAACAAGTACGCACTTTTTAGTAAGTAGCTTTACATATGAGGCATTCCTTGTGCCATTCCCCACTTACACATTTCATCTATGAGGGGGTACAAAGATCGCCCTCTGTCAGATAACGAATACTCTACTTTCAGTGGGGTTTGAGAAACCTCAGTCCGATGAATAAGGCCGTCAGTTTGCAATTCCTTAAGCTGTGCGCTTAACATTTTATGGGTGATGAAGGGCATAGCCCTTTTCAGCTCGCCGTATCTCATCGTTTTTTCACACCCTAACTCATAGAGTATTCTCATTTTCCATTTACCCCCTATAAGAGATAAGGTGTATTCAAATGGGGCTTGTTTACTGCGGCACAGGCTATCCATGTAATCAATCCTCCTTTTTAAGGTATCATATCAGAATAATTCAGGATTTTCGGTGTTGGAGTTTGATGGCGATTCACGATCTGAAGTGAAAGGGGCCGCTTGCTCAACAGGCGGCACGGTACATGAATGTTCTAAGTCAAAGAGGGTTACCTTACTGTTAATTACTTTATTTAAAAAAACGCATGTTTTTAGCTGAAAATATCTATTATGGTATATTTAAATATAACGAAATATTTGAGAAATGAGGAATGGTATGAATACACCAAAAAAACATAAGAAATTTAAAGCGAAAATGATTCTCCAAATCATCATGGTTATCATTGGAGGAATCATAGCGGCATATGGACTAGAAACAGTGCTCATTCCAAACAGTGTATCTGATGGAGGGGTGACTGGTCTTAGCATCGTTGGTTCACAGCTATTCAACTTGCCGCTGGGGATTTTGATTGCTGTGATCAACATTCCATTTGTCTGGTTAGGATATAAGCAAATTGGGAAAAGCTTTGCATTATTATCAATTATCGGAATCGTATCGCTTGCCGCGGGGACAAGCTTTTTCCACCACACACCCGCCATCATAGAAGGAGATACCCTGTTAATTACCGTTGTCGGCGGGATTATCCTTGGATTTGGAATGGGGCTGGCGCTGCGTAATGGCGGCGCATTAGATGGAATTGACATGCTTGCTGTGCTGCTATCCCGAAAACTGCCATTCGGAACGAGCGATCTCATTCTATTCTTAAACCTATTTGTGTTTATTTTTGTTTCCACAGTATTTGGCTTACAAGGGGCATTGCTTTCAGTCATTGCTTACTACATTGCATCCAAAGTGATTCATGTTGTGGAGGAAGGCTTAAGCGGTTCTAAAACCTTTCAAATTATTACAACCCAACCTGAATTAATGGTAGAGACAATACGTGATCAATTAGGCCGAAGCGCCACATATAAAGAAGCTTACGGGGGTTTTTCCCACGAGAAATTTAAAGAAATCACATGTGTCATCAACCGTTTAGAAGAAACCAAACTAAAGGAAATTATTAATGATATTGATAAATCCGCCTTTGTCACCGTATATGACGTAGCTGAAGTGAAGGGCAGCAACTTTAGAAATCTTAATCATCACTAAAAAATAGAATGACCTTTTTAACGGTAACTGACATGCCGCCGGTAAATGTAATCAAAAACACTTTTTGAGGGCTTGTGGGTGTCAGCGGTGAAGGTCTGAATCACAGAAATACCAGGGGCGTCAAAACCCTTGGTATTTTTTCTGCCAAAAATAAGCCATTTTGGTGAAAGATTATTTCTCTGTGATGAAATAAAGCAAAGCGATGACCGGAAAAGCAATTCCAATCCATAATGCTGTACCCCATCCGCCTGAGGCATATGCCCATCCTCCAATTGATGACCCTATCGCACCGCCTAGAAAGAAGATCGCCATGAATAATCCGTTTAATCGACTGCGAATTTCAGGCGCCAACGAAAAAATGGCACGTTGACTCAGCACAAGGTTTGCAGATACACCCATATCTAACAGAATAGCTGCTGCCACTAGAACTGTTATGCCGACGGGGGAGCTGCTCTGAATCATGAGCGGCAGTAATAAAGAGACAACGACAACACCGAGAGCGATTCCAGTGGCAAGCCTGGTTAAGCCTCGATCAGCCAGCCGGCCGCCTATTGGTGCAGCGACTGCACCCGCAATGCCCACCAATGCGTAGAGTGCTATTGCCTTCTGAGAAAAATGAAAACCAGGACCGGACAATAATAAAGGAACGGTAGTCCAGAACAAGCTGAAAGCTCCAAATACAAACGCATGATAGATGGCACGGCGGCGTAAGACTGGAGTCGTGCGCAGCAGCTTCCACATTGAACCGAGTAAGGCAGTATAGTTTGTATTTGCTGTTGGTTTTCTGGCAGGAAGCACTTTTGATAATACGATGGCCAGGATAACACTTACCACGGCGGACAAAGCGAATATTGCATTCCACCCCCAGATATCAGCGACTAGACTAGATATCGGACGGGAAAGCATAATACCGAGTAATAAGCCGCTCATGACATTGCCAACAACCCGGCCGCGTGCAGCGTCTGATGCAAGGTATGATGCAAATGGAACAAGCACTTGGGCTGCGATTGATCCCAATCCGACGAAAAACGCAGCTGCTAAAAACAGTATTCCATGCTTCACAAATGCTGTTAGTGTCAAAGCCGCTGCGCTTAGAAGGAGCGATACAACAATAAGTTTTTTGTTTTCGATGATATCTCCTAAAGGGACAAGAAATAGTAAGCCGGCAACGTATCCGATTTGGGTGAGTGTAACAATCAATCCAGCACTGCTTGGAGAAAGTCCAATTGCCTTACTAATTAATCCGACCAAGGGTTGTGCATAGTAAAGATTAGCAACAATGATACCGCATGCAGTTGCGAGAAGAAGGGTTAAACTGGGTGAAATCCTCTGACCTGCTTGTTTGTTACTATTAGCCATAAGAATGAACTCCTTTTTAAGTGTTTTTTTGAGTGTAATGATGACTTCTCAACACAAGCAATTTTATAAACTGAACGTTCAGTTTTGTTGATTAATGAAAATAATATACTAAACGTTCAGTTTTGTAAATGGATTTCTGTTTTCTTTTTTATTCAGGTTAAGTATACTGAACGTATAGTTTTGTATTTCGGGAAGGAATGATTCATGTGCAGAGTAAACGAGGGCGGCCGCGTGATGAAGGAACGCATAAGGCGATTCTCTCTGCAGCCTATGACCTATTGCTGGAAAAAGGCTTTGATGCGGTGACAGTCGATAAAATTGCAGAGCGTGCGAAAGTGAGTAAAGCAACGATTTATAAATGGTGGTCTAACAAAGCTGCCGTTATCATGGACAGCTTTCTTTCGACCGCGACGGACAGGCTGCCTGTGCCTGATACAGGGTCGTCAGTACAAGATATAGTAACCCACGCCACGAATTTAGCTAGGTTTTTGACAAGCAGGGAAGGAACCGTTATTAAGGAATTAATAGGTGCAGGGCAGTTGGATGAAAAATTGGCAGAAGAATATCGCACACGATTTTTCCAGCCTCGCCGCCTCCAAGCGAAAGGCCTTCTAGAAAAGGGAATTCAGAAAGGTGAATTAAGAGAGAATCTTGATATTGAAGTAAGCATAGATCTCATTTACGGACCAATTTTCTATCGTCTGCTTATAACAGGGGATGAGGTGAATGATTCCTATGTGCATGATTTGGTGATGAATGCGTTTAAGGGAGTTCAAGCTACCTCTGCTACAGAGAGTATGTAACTGATAAGAACTGCAAAAGCTACGGATTATATGACAAATTGGTTCCATCGTACAGTGAAATATAAGATTTTTGTTGCTGAGCGGAATCATCGAGGGAACTCTTATCGGATGTCGAAAAAGAAGTCATTCAATCGTGAATACATAACATCATATTATTACATTCCTTTTCATCGATTGGAACAAGGGTTCTATACTTCAATGGAATATCGCAAAGTTGGAGTATTTAAAAAACAGGAGAAAATCTATGGCCATTATGTAGGTGTCATGGCAATGGAAAAAATACTTGCAATGTAAACAGGCCTCTAAAGAGACCTGTTTTTTAATATCCAAAAGATTGTCTATTTTCATCTTGGGCTCTATGACCACTCCCATAACTGAAATAGTCTAATATTTATACCAGACTGGATTATGATTGAAAACACCCGGAATTCCATAATAAACTTGATTAAAATAGAAACGCATTCTTTAAAAATGGAGCAGCTTCGACAATGGATAAAGGTAAATAAGGCAGAGTTCTCATAAAGAGATTGATAATCATTGAATCAAAAATATTTGATGATCCAAATATCAGGGATTGTTTATATAAATAAAAGTTTATATAATGACGGGGGCGCTAAGGAAACGCGGGGAGCGACTCAGGTTTTCGTTTTCGAAGTTTTGATCCTTAGGATAAACGGAGCGCTACATATAGAAACGTAAGAATGTATAATCATTTGGCGTGTATATAACGATTTGCTTATATGTTGATTTAGGAAGGAGGAGTTCAAATGACGATTGATGTTGCGGCGATGACTCGTTGTTTGAAAACACTTAGTGATCAAACTAGGCTTATAATGATGAGATTATTTCTTGAACAAGAATATTGTGTCTGTCAATTGGTTGATATGTTCGAAATGAGCCAGCCCGCCATAAGCCAGCATTTGCGGAAATTAAAAAACGCAGGTTTTGTGAATGAGGACAGAAGAGGCCAATGGCGTTATTATTCAATAAATGGTTCCTGTCCTGAGTTTGATACATTGCAATTGATCTTACATCAAATCGATCAGGAGGATGAATTGTTAAACCATATCAAACAAAAGAAAACTCAAGCGTGTTGCCAGTAAGGAGGCATTAGATTGACATCAATGATTTTGGCAGTATTCATCTTTTTATTAACTCTAGTATTGGTCATATGGCAGCCGAAAAATTTATCTATAGGGTGGTCAGCCTGTGGAGGCGCAGTTTTAGCTCTAATAGCAGGTGTTGTCAATTTTCATGATGTGTTAACTGTGACAGGGATTGTTTGGAATGCGACCTTGGCTTTTGTGGCCATCATACTGATATCGTTAATTCTTGATAATATCGGTTTCTTTGAATGGGCAGCGCTTCATATGGCTAAGGCTGCAAAAGGAAACGGTGTGCGGATGTTCGTTTATGTATCTCTATTAGGAGCTATCGTCGCCGCGTTATTTGCAAATGACGGTGCAGCTCTTATATTGACACCAATCGTATTAGCGATGGTCAGAGCATTACATTTTAATGAAAAATTAGTTTTTCCTTTTATCATTGCCAGCGGATTTATTGCGGATACCACTTCGCTTCCTTTAGTAGTGAGCAATTTGGTCAACATTGTTTCAGCGGACTATTTTCATATTACGTTTATTGATTATGCATCCAGAATGGTTGTGCCGTACCTGTTTTCGCTGCTGGCGAGCATCATTGTACTTTACCTTTTCTTTAGAAAAAGCATACCAAAACGCTATGATCTGACTGAGGTTAAAAAACCTGTTGAAGCAATTAAAGATCAAAACATGTTCAGACTGTCATGGTATATCTTGGGACTTCTGTTAGTTGGATACTTTGCAAGTGAATTCTTATCTATCCCTGTATCAGTGGTAGCAGGGATCATTGCAATCTTTTTCTTAATGGCTGCAAAAAAGAGTCCAGCCGTTCATACAAAAAAAGTGCTGAAAGAAGCGCCATGGGCTATCGTATTCTTTTCAATTGGCATGTATGTTGTTGTGTATGGTGTCCGAAATGCTGGATTGACAGATGTCCTTTCAGATGTGATTCAAGCCACGGCTGATCAAGGATTGTTTGCAGGTACGATTGGAATGGGCTTTATCGCGGCAATTCTTTCTTCCGTTATGAATAACCTGCCGACTGTCATGATTGATGCACTGGCTATTGCCGGTACAGATACACATGGGATGATGAGAGAAGCGCTTATTTATGCAAATGTGATCGGTTCAGATTTAGGACCTAAAATAACACCGATTGGTTCCTTGGCGACATTATTATGGCTTCATGTCCTTTCGCACAAAGGTATGAAAATTTCCTGGGGCACGTATTTTAAATCAGGAATTATCCTCACGATACCCACTTTATTGATCACACTTGTCGGCCTGTATATTTGGCTGCTGATAATCCATTCTTGTTTCTAAAAGGACAAGGTCACTATATCAAGGAAAACAATACACAGGTAACTCTTGCCGCAGTCAAATAGCTGAAGGGTGGGGGAGAAAACCTTGGGGACAAGTGGAATGTGTACAGCGCAGGAATCGAATGTCATGCATGACATCTGAAAGCTGTCAAAGCTATGAAAGAAGCAGGGATTGATATTTCAAATCAAACATCGGATAAATTTGATGATCCGGCAAAAGCACACGGAACAGAAGAAGTGTTTCCAAAGGGTCCGTGATGAAATTGGTGACCGTTTAAAACAGTTTGCTGTAACTGGGGAATAAAGAATCGATATACTCAGCGTTTCCTTGGGTTTATATAATGCAATGTGTTGTTCAACAGGTGTCTGTGAGCTGAGTGCAGACACCTGTTTTTATTTGTCTGAGATCCGTAACAGGGAAGTTATTTAGCTGTTACAGAGGAAAATTGATTTTGTGAACAGAATCATGAAGGAGACGGGGTTTTAAAGGAGTTGTCTGTTTTGCAGGAATTAACAAAAGAAAAATACAGTAGCTTAAAAACAATGTTTGATGACAAATATTGTCCCACATTTGTCTATTCAATATTAGACCAAACCATTCCGGGAGCTGTTTATGCAGATGATCAAACCTTTCCTAAATCGTTTTTTATAGGAACTGAATCAGGCATTTATTTTATTGCGGGAGACCAAGGGAATCGGGATTTTCATGATTTCATTGCAGGATATTATGAAGAACAAGTGAAATCATCAAAACGATTTACCTTGTTTTCTTCCAGTGATACATGGGATAGCGTACTGAAACCCATACTGAAAGATGACTTGAACCAAATGAGAAGAGCTGCATTTTCTTATCAACCAAAATCTTTCAAAAAGACTTTGCAACTGCCAAAGGGTCTTGTATTGAGAAGAATAGACGAAGACATCATTTCACACAGCACAGCGTTTAACAGCGCGTATTATGAGGAGTATTGGGATTCTGTCTCACAGTTTGCTTCAAAAGGTTTTGGATTTGCCGTATTACATGGCAATCACGTAGTAAGTGAGTGTACCTCTATATTTTTAGGGCATAATCGAGCGGAAATGGATATCTATACACTTGAAGAATATAGAGGACTGGGGTTAGCTTATTGCGCAGCAAATAGGTTTATAGCGTTTTGTGTGGAAAATGGGATTGTTCCTAGCTGGGATTGTGATATCTGCAACAATTCGTCCATTGCATTAGCAGCTAAACTAGGGTTTAAGCCAGTAACTGAATACTCCATTTACTTTTCTGGAGAATCTTAATGAAGGAACCTTTAAAGGAGATACCAAACGATGTTGGTATCTTTTTTGTTTTAGAGTTTTTTAACCCTTTTAGCAGAAAAAAGGGTGTTGAAAATCTTATTCATTTTATTTACTTTTAGGTAGGTAAAACATACTCCGCTGACTGTAACCACTCCGCCCAGCAGAGAAAGAAATGCAGGTATTTCGCCTATCCATACCCATGAAATGACCAAGGCTAAAGCCGGTGTTACATAAAGAGAAAGAGTTGCTTCTGAAGCGCCGACGAGTGCAGTGACATATGCTAGTGCGAAGTAAGGAATAACCGTCGGCAATAATCCTAAGTAAACGATAGACAAAGTTGCGCTTATTGAAGCGTTTATCATCTCTTCGCCTAAGCCTGGCAGAAACACAAGCATAGGTATTGTTCCGCCCCAAATGGTGAATGTAACGAATGGAATAAAATCATATTTTTTTATATAGCGGGCTTGAAAAACGAAATAAATACTCTCCGAAAATGCTGCCAGCAGGATGACCAAGATACCGCTCATTGAATATGTAAAGTCTCCCGCCCCAAATGCAATCAATAATACACCCAATAAACTGATCATAGAGCCAAGCCATTTCGTAAATCCAAAATGCTCTTTATAAAACAGGCGGGATAGCATGGCTGAGAAGATCGGTGCCGTAGTAACGAGTAAGCTTGCAACTCCGGCACTAACTGTTTTTTCACCGATGTTCAGCAAAATGTGATAGAGTGCAAATCCTAAAAACCCTAAAAGAAAAATGGCAGGAATGTCTTTCAAGTCGGGTAGGCGCATCTGAGTCAAAACAGCAAAAAGCAATAATGCCATAGAGCCGATTAACAAGCGAAATAAAGCAAGGTGTTCTGGTGTGTACCCTTCTAGTCCTGCGCGAATTCCCGGAAAAGCAGATGCCCATAAACAGATCATCAGACTGTTTGAGGTTATCAATTGAACTGTTTTCTTTTGCATATTTCCCACTCCTATTTACAAAAACCAACCAGTTATTTAATGTGTTTTTATATTAATAAAGATTTGGTGATATGGCTTCAACCAGTTAAACGGATTTTGACCCAACCAATTTATTTTAAGGAGACCGATTCTATGAGCTTTCCAGAAGAAAAAAAGATGAAAAAGCTCCCTAAGTACAGACAAATCGTTCATTTTATTAAAGAGAAAATAGGAAATGGAGAGTGGCCGATTGGAAGCAAGATTCCAAGCCAGCGCACGCTTGCAAAAGATTTTCAGGTAAATCGGAGCACAGTGATTACAGCGTTAGAGGAATTGATGGCCGATGGGTTAATAGAAGGCACAATGGGGAAAGGCACAGTTGTTATCAACAACACATGGACACTGATGGCTAAGAATTCTGCTCCCGATTGGGATCAATATGTCACCTCTGGCATTCAGATGCCAAGCCGAAAAATCGTTCAAGAGATAAATCAATCAGAATCAAATACAGACCTTATACAGCTCAGTAAAGGTGAACTTTCAGCTGAGATTTTTCCTTTGGCTGTTATGAAAGAGATGATGGGGAGGGTATCTCATCACATGGAGGCATTCGGTTATGAAGAGCCAAAAGGTTACTTACCTTTGAGGGAGGCATTAAGCAACTATTTAAAAACCATTGGAATCAACGTCTCATCTTCTTCCATTCTGATTGTCTCAGGAGCGTTGCAAGCCTTGCAGCTGATATCAATGGGGCTGTTACAAAGAGGATCAACCGTTTATCTTGATCAGCCCTCCTACCTTTATTCATTACACGTATTTCAATCAGCTGGTATGAAGCTGACTGGACTTCCTATGGATAATGAAGGACTTTTGCCTGAAAATGTTCATTTAACAAGAGGAGAGCGGGGAAGGGCTATCTTATATACAAATCCATGTTTTCACAATCCGACTGGTATTCTTATGTCTAAAAAGCGGCGTGAAGAAATCCTAGCAGTAAGTGAGAATACACAGCTTCCTATTATTGAAGATGACATTTATCGTGAGTTATGGATCGATGAAATTCCGCCATATCCTATTAAAACAATTGATAAAAATGGACACGTACTGTACATAGGAAGTTTATCGAAAACATTAAGCCCAGGTTTGAGGATTGGATGGATCGTCGGGCCGGAACCGGTGATTGAACGTTTATCTGACATTAAAATGCAAACAGATTACGGATCCAGTTCGCTATCCCAGAGAGTAGCGGCAGAGTGGTTTACTTCCGGCCACTACCAGCAGCATGTAGAAAAGGTTAGGCAGCAATTAAAGGTGAGAAGAGAATTGGCCTTGAGTGCTATAGAAACTCATTTGAAAGATGTGGCGACATGGAATATCCCAAAAGGAGGGTTTTTTGTCTGGATAAAAATATTGCCTTCCATATCAATGAAATTACTTTATACTAAAGCCTTATCAAAAGGGATTCTGCTCAATCTCGGCAGTATCTATGCTCAGGAAAAAGGGAATTATATTCGCTTATCATATGCTTATGCATCTCTTGAAGACCTTCAAAAGGGGATTTATGAGTTGGGTTTAATGATAAAAGAATTGGCAAGCAGGTAACTTTTATATCCTTAAATGGATGTTTCACTAAAAAAGAGATCAAGCCTAATGATCGCTTGATCTGATAATAACAAGGGTTACTAGAATAGACCAAATCATGGTTCGGTCTTAAAATGATCATGTCTCTGAACGAAAAGTCTTTCCGACTTCTCTTCCTAAACCAAAGTAGTGTCTGAAATTATAGATAAGCGGGCTCCATTTGGAAGGGTTGATATGGTTTTCGTCCAGAATGATACTTTCCTCGGCATGAAAATGTAGTGCCTGCGTCTCTACAATTGCGAATGACGATTCATATTCTGGAAGCCGAATGTGTTTCACTTCGGCTTCGATTTGGATAGGGCATTCTTTAATTCGTGTTGGTGATACTGTTTTTGATTGTAAAGGCGTTAACCCTGCTGCCTCGTATTTTTCTTTTTTATATGTAAATCCGAGCTGCTTCTTTAAAGGCGGTATACTCTTTTTTCCGCTATAAGATGAAATTCTTTCAATGTTTTCCCATAATTCCGGGCCAGGCAAGTTTATGACACATTCTTTGTGTCTTTCCAAATTGTCGATGGCTTTTCCTCCCAGTCCTACTCCAAGGATTATATAATGTCCAAGAGCCCAAGAAGAAGACATAGGACTAATATTAGTGGTTCCATCCTCATTCAATGTGGTTAGAAGAAATGTCGAGGTACCATAATACATGATCTTGGGTTTGATTTCCTTAAATCGACGAGTGTCTTGTTTTTTGATGTCCAACGTTTTTTCCTCCTTGTCACGCTTACATTTATATTGTAAAGGATTAACATTTCAACTATCATCGAAATATGAATGTAAGGAGGAAAATCATGAATCCTAATATTGCAAAAATCTCTTCGTTGCTATCAGATCCCTCGCGTTCTTCCATTCTTCTCAGTCTGATGGATGGCAGGATACACCCTGCGGGAGAGCTTGCATATCTCGCTAACATTAAACCTCAAACCGCCAGTTTTCACCTGAATAAATTGCTTGAAGCAAAGCTGATTAGCGTAGAGAAGCATGGGAGACATCGGTATTACAGATTGTCTGACTCAGATGCTGCAAATGTGATCGAACAATTGCTTCATATTGCGCCTAAAGCAAAAGTCAAATCTTTAAAAGAGTCAAAAGAGAAAAAGGACTTGCATTTCGCCCGTACCTGTTATGATCATTTGGCAGGTTATGTGGGCGTGCAAATGGCACATTCATTAGTTGAGCAAGGGATGTTAAAAAAAGTTGATTTAAACTTTGAGGTGACTCCAGAGGGTGCTTTATTCTTTTCAAAGTTAGGCATCAATGAAGAGCAACAACGGAATAAGAGGAGAGCCTTTGCCCGGTGCTGTTTGGATTGGAGTGAACGGCAGCATCATATTGCAGGAGCATTAGGAAACGCCCTATTGGTGCGCATGTTAGAAGAAGAATGGATCGTTCGTATGCCTAAAACGAGAGCGATTAGGATTACACAAAGCGGGAAAATCGCGTTTGAAAAGCACCTAAACGTGAAGATTTAGGATGTTGAAGCGAAGGCACGATATCCAGGAGGAGGAGTAAGATTTGTTCTAATCTTACTCCTTCTTCTTATTTTGAAGCAGCTCGATTCCCCATTGCAATAGAGATGCGGTTCCAACTGTTTATTTGATTAATGATCAGAACAAGGTCAACATATTGTTTCTCATCATAATGTTCCCGCACCCGATGATATAGCTCATCAGGAACCCTTTTAGATGGAATGAGCGTGATGTGTTCAGATAGTTCGAGAGCCGCTTTCTCTTCAGGTGTGTAAAAATCACATTCATTCCAAGCATGTAAACAGTAAATTCGCTGTTCAGTTTCGCCCATTTTGCGGGCATCAGAAGTATGCATATCTAAGCAGAAAGCACAGCCGTTTATTTGAGAGACTCTGATTTTAATTAGCTCTCTCGTAGTTCGGTTAATTGAAGATTGTTTCGTGTATTTCTCCATATCCATCATGATTTTCATACCTTCAGGTGCAATCTCATAGTAGGACACTCTTTGACTCATAAAGCAAGACTCCTTTCCATAGAATACCTAGATTGTATCCCGGTATTGATCATTTTACCAATGTGCGGTTTGAATGACAGCTGTTTCATTGTCTTTTGGAAAGAAGCTTCTTTGAATAAAAATAAGGGTAGCCAGCAATGATGAGTGGAGCTGCTAATGCAAGCAGTCTCCATGAGCCTGATTGGCTGTCTTTAGTGACTCCAATGAATATATAAGTACCGATCAGAAAATATAATAAAGCGCCTAAAAACCAATACATGTTCATTCCTCTTTTTCCTTGCATGTGATTTTTGATTGAGTATGTTTGTCTTTCTCATTGCTTAATCGATCAAGGCACTGATTTTTTAACACTTTTTCGGTCCGGATTCCTTTTCTCTTTAATGATAAAATTGTGAGATCAATCGATTTCAATGATGATCATTCCTTTTAAATAGTGACTTCTCCATTATTGTAAATGGAAATTCGGAAAGATAAAACGTACATAAAGGCAGAACGCTTATGTACGTTTGGGCAATGATCCATGTTGGAAACGCTTATGCTTCACCGCATCTTTGTATTGTTGAGTACCTTCTCTTCCTATAAAATGATGGGATACATGTATATGTGGCTGGAGTGTATATCGCTTCTGCCAATGGAAAGGAAGTGAATGAGGTTTGCGTATCAGGAATCCTTTCAAAGAAAAATACTACTCGCATGATAGACGGGCATTAAACATGCTTGCACTCAGAGTGCCGGGCCTGGCTTTTATTCTCATGATCTATGTAGCCTCTGTCGTGCTGCAATTTATTACTGCGAGCTGGTCCATTTTATTGCTTAATGTCTTCACGATATTGATGGCTGTTTTTTCTTTTCTGCATTGGCATTCATATCGCTGGGTGAAGAAAAGGGTCATTCTATACTTTGTACTGCAAGGTTTGATCACTTTTACACTTGCTAATCTCATGACGGGCTTCTTAGTGCTGGTCCTCATTGGCCTTTATGCATTTTTGATTGGACAGATTATAGGAATGGCAGACAGAAGAAAAACTTTCCTCATTCTATTTTTATTGCTTCTTCTGTTAATAAATGTAGCTAATCAGATTCACAAAGGTGAATATTTGCATTTTATTGTGATTGCTGCACCTATCATGATCGTGATTATTACTTATGCCGCTACATTATTTGCCCAAGTCGATGAAAGGATAAAAGCGCAGCTGACTCTCGAAAGGCTGGAGCTGGCTCATCAGCAGGTAGAACAGCTGACGCTGCAGAACGAAAGACAGCGGATGGCCCGAGACTTGCACGATACGCTTGCTCAAGGTCTTGTCAGTTTAAATATGCAGCTGGATGCGATTCATGTTCATCTCGCCAAAGGCAACACAGAGAGAGCAAAAGAAATCGTTCAACAATCGATGAATAGAGTGAAAAGCACATTAGCTGATGCACGTTCAGCTATTGACGATCTCCGCAGCAAATCAGAAGAAATCGGTGTTTTAAAAGAAAGAATTACCTCGCTAATGGATCATTTTATAGAGTCGACAGGCATGGCTTGTTTATTAGATTACAGATTGCATCAGGTGCTGGATGTGCGTACAGCTGAAAACTGTTATTACATCATTGGAGAATGCATGACGAATGCGGCAAAGCATGCTGAGGCGAAAACAATCTGGATATCCATTTGGGATGATGAAAAGGGAAGGCTCCATTTAACAGTTAAGGATAACGGCAAGGGATTTGATGTTGAAAAAGGAAAGAAAAAGAGAGGACATTATGGGCTTCTTGGCATACAAGAACGCGTCAGGGCAATAAATGGCCAATTCAATATCAAGAGTACAAAATTGAAAGGAACACAAATTGAGATCACTGTACCAATTCAGGGAGAGATGCAAGATGAATAAGGTTTTAATCGTTGATGACCATCTTGTCGTGAGGGAAGGTCTGAAGCTTTTAATTGAAACGAATGATCAATACACCATTATAGGAGAGGCGGAAAATGGAAAAGTCGCAGTCCGTCTTGCAGATGAATTAGAACCGGATATCATTCTGATGGATTTGTATATGCCGGAGATGAGCGGGTTAGAGGCCATTAAACAAATAAAAGAAAAACACGATACCCCCATCATTATTTTGACTACATATAATGAAGATCACTTAATGATTGAAGGGATTGAATTAGGGGCGAAAGGATATCTGTTAAAGGATACGAGTTCAGAAACCCTTTTTCACACAATGGATGCAGCGATCAGAGGGAATGTGCTGTTGCAGCCTGATATCCTCAAACGTCTGCAAGAAATCCAATTTGAGCGGATGAAAAAGCAGCGCAATGAGACGCAGCTGACAGAAAAGGAAGTCATTGTTCTAAAAGCAATTGCTAAAGGTCTTAAAAGCAAAGCGATTGCCTTTGATTTGGGCGTCTCTGAGCGAACAGTAAAGTCCAGATTAACGTCCATTTACAATAAATTAGGCGCGAATTCAAGAACTGAGGCGGTAACGATTGCCATGCAAAAAGGTATTCTGACAATAGACAACTAAACTGCATATTTGAAAATTGCCCAAACGTACATGCCCGAATGTACGTTTTTTTCATTTCATTGTCAACTACAATGAGAAAGAATGTGATCAAGCAATGTGTTGAAAGGAGATTATCATGTCAAAAATGTTATATACATTAGGAGGATGGGTTGCTCGCAATCGCATAAAAGTAATATGTGCGTGGATCGTTGTGTTAGTTGCTTCGATAGGCCTTGCAGTCACCTTACAACCAAGTTTTTCTGAGGATATGTCCATACCTGACACACCTTCGGAAAAAGCGATGGATGTGATTCAAAAAGAATTTCCTCACGGTCCTGATAAAGGGAGCATACGGGTTATTTTCGGTGCTGGTGATGGGGAGAAACTTACTGGGAAGCCAGCAAAAAAAGCAATAGAAGATACGTTCAAAGAAATCAGTAAAGATGATTCTGTTGACTCGATTGCAAGTCCTTTTGTGACAGGGACAATCGCGAAAGATGGCACAGTTGCCTATGCTGATATCAAGTATAAATCATCAGCAGATGATATAAAGGATTACTCTATCAAACACTTAAAAGACAGTTTGAAAATGGCTGATGATGAAGGATTGCAAACTGAGCTAAGCGGAGATGTACCGGGAGCCGAGATGGAGATAGGCGGTGTCTCTGAAATTGTCGGCATTATCTTGGCTTTTGTCGTTTTAGCCATTACATTCGGTTCTTTATTAATAGCAGGTTTGCCGATTTTAACTGCACTGATTGGTTTAGGTGTAAGTATTGGACTGGTTTTGATTGGGACACAAGTATTTGATATTGCTTCCGTCAGTCTTTCATTAGCCGGAATGATTGGCCTTGCTGTTGGTATTGATTATGCTTTATTTATTTTTACGAAACACCGCCAGTTTTTAGGCGAAGGCATACAAAAGAATGAATCAATTGCGAGAGCCGTGGGAACAGCGGGAAGCGCAGTCGTTTTTGCCGGACTTACAGTTATCGTTGCACTTTGCGGATTGACTGTCGTTAACATTCCTTTTATGTCTGCGATGGGGCTGACAGCAGGGCTTAGTGTACTGATGGCTGTTTTGGCTTCCATCACACTTGTGCCTGCGGTCTTATCGATTGCAGGGAAGCGGATGATTCCGAAATCAAACAAGAAAATAGAAAAACAAAGCACTGAAACAAATGTCTGGGGACGCTTTGTCACCAAGCATCCTATCATGCTAAGTGTATGCAGCATTCTGATTTTGCTCGTCATTAGTATCCCATCTATGCATTTGGAACTGGGCTTGCCTGATGCTGGGATGAAAGCTAAGGATAATCCGGATCGCCGGGCATATGACTTGCTTGCCGAAGGCTTTGGAGAAGGATTTAATGGCCAATTAACAATCGTAGCGGATGCCACAAATGCTGCAGAAAATAAGGCGGAGGCTTTCGCAGATGCAGTGAAAGAAATAAAGGGTTTAGACCATGTAGCAAGTGTCACCCCTGCAATGCCTAATAAAGAAGGGAACTTTGCCATCATTACGGTCGTTCCGGAAACAGGTCCAAATGATGTCACAACGAAAGATTTGGTACACGATGTACGCAGTTTGTCAGATAAAAACGGAGTAGATTTGCTTGTTACTGGATCGACTGCAGTGAATATTGACATTTCAGATCGCCTGAATGATGCGATACCGGTGTTTGCTGTACTTATTGTTGGCTTTGCGTTTGTATTGCTGACCATCGTTTTCCGTTCGCTGCTTGTGCCGCTTGTTGCTGTTGCAGGTTTCATGTTGACGATGACAGCCACTCTTGGAATCTGTGTATTTGTCTTGCAAGACGGCAATCTCATCGATTTTTTCAAAATACCTGAAAAAGGGCCGATACTCGCCTTCCTGCCGATTTTATCTATTGGGATTCTGTTCGGGTTAGCCATGGATTATCAAGTATTCCTTGTCAGCAGAATGCGTGAAGAATATGTAAAAACAAAGAATCCAGTACAAGCCATTCAGGCTGGATTAAAACATAGCGGTCCTGTTGTTACAGCAGCCGGCTTGATCATGATCTTCGTTTTTGCAGGATTTATCTTTGCCGGCGAAGCTTCTATTAAAGCCAACGGATTAGCTCTTTCCTTTGGTGTGCTCTTTGATGCCTTTATTGTAAGAATGACATTGATTCCAAGTGTCATGAAGCTGATGGGGAATGCAGCCTGGTATTTGCCGAAATGGCTGGACAAGATGATTCCGAATGTGGATATAGAAGGGCATCAACTGACAAAGGAAATACAGCCAGAAATAGATCATGAACAAAAGAAACAAATCAGTGTGTAATAGAAAAAGCAGATCTTTAATGATCTGCTTTTTTGCTTATGGTAGTATTTAGAAGATGAAGTCGGCAGTTAAAAGGAGACGCTTATGGCGCAATCACTCATTTTCGATATGGATGGAACTTTGTTTCAAACTGATCACATTTTAGAATTGTCATTAGAAGATGCTTATGATTTTTTAAGGTCACTTGGCAAATGGGACACGGTCACCCCTATTCAGAAATACAGGGAGATCATGGGTGTTCCTTTACCTGAAGTATGGAAGGTTTTATTGCCAAACCACTCCAATGAAATTAGAGAAAAGATGGATGCTTATTTTTTAGAAAGGTTAATCGCTAATATCAATCAAGGGAAAGGCGCATTATATCCTCACGTTGAAGAGATATTCAGTTATTTGAGAGACAACAATTATTCAATTTTTATAGCAAGTAACGGCTTAATAGAATACCTCAAAGCAATTGTGAGTTTTTATCAGTTGGACAGATGGGTGACTGAAACGTTTAGTATTCAACAAATACATACACTGAATAAAGGCGATTTAGTAAACACTATCCATTCAGCAGGCGGCAGTTGTCGGAGACCGTCTGTCTGACATAAATGCGGCTAAAGATAATGGTTTGCTGGCCATAGGATGCCATTTTGATTTTGCACAGGAAGAGGAACTTGCTCAAGCTGACTTTGTCATCCATGATTTAATTGAGCTGAAAACATTGCTGCCAGGGCTGAAAATAAAAGGGTATTGAGCGGCACGGCACCAGTGAAAATCTAATGAACTTAAATAGGTGTATATTTCATATTGAACGGAGGCTAAAGAGATGAACTCCAAAAACAAGATTTACTATGAACGCGGCACTGAAGAATTAAGAAAACAAAACATTCGCGCACATAAACTTGTTCGAGAATTTAATCATGCTGAACCTGAAGAAGTTGAAAAAAAGGAAGAAATCATTAGGAATTTGTTTGGAACTGTAGGGATTAATCCCAACGTTGAACATAACTTTCACTGTGATTTTGGATACAATATTCATGTGGGTGATCATTTTTACGCGGGTTATAATTGTACGGTTTTGGATGTTGCTGAAGTACGGATAGGTGATAACTGCATGATAGGTCCTGATGTAGGCATTTATACAGCGGGACATTCAATCGAACCTAAAGACAGACATAAAAGCGGGTACGGCATTCCAATTAGTATTGGAGACAATGTATGGATTGGCGGAAGCTGTGTCATCCTTGCTGGCGTGATAATAGGAGATAACTCTGTTATCGCTGCGGGCTCGGTTGTGACGAAGGATGTTCCCCCTAATTCTGTCGTGGCAGGGAATCCGGTGAAAGTCATAAAGCACATCAAATGATTTTTTTGACGCTGCCTTCTCTCCATAATGCCTAGGTTCTTGATAATTCTAAGAATAAACCAACTGATCATATAAGAAACCTAAAGAAACAAGCACACAAAACCAGCTGCGGGTTTTGTCCAAGAAAAATAGAGTCCATAAGAGGGACTCTATTTTTTGAAATGCCCGGCTAGAAGCATATTGCAGGACTTTATGAATGCAAATCACTATCTTATAAGCCCTTACCGTGAAATGCCTGTTTCTGCATTGAAAAAACGCATTACACGTTCATTTACGTAAGCGGGTTGTTCCATCGATAAAACATGTCCGGCATTTTTAATGACTTCCGCCTCAATATCTGGAACGAATGAAGAGGCTCGGTGCAGGGCTGAGTGGGGATCATAGATGACTTCATGTTCACCAAGTAATAATAGGATAGGAACTCTTGCTGAACGTAATTCCTCATCGGTAAAAACATACGGAAATCCGTCGGCTTTAGGATTTGGATTTCTTGCTCCATCCTGCCATATTACCCCTGCTTGAAACTGCTTCACAAAAATCGGGTGCAGCACATTCTGATCATTCATCATCCAATTTAAGAATGTTTCAACTCCATTTGACGCTGTAAGGCCAAGAGCGTATTTGTAGAAATCGTGATGAAATGGCAAAAACGTTTCTGCCGGACTCAGTATAGCTGCGCTTTTTACTCTCTCAGGCATACGTAAAAGGAAATTCATCGTATGGAGACCGCCAAGCGAAAGTCCGATCATGTGGGACTTTTCGATCCCCAGATTGTCAAACACATCAAGAAGCCAATTGGCGTAATCCGTTCTTGTACCGCTTACATTCTCAGGAATACTCTTGTTTTTATCACCTATGATATCAACTGCATAAGTTCTGTAGTTGCTGCTCCAATCGGCGATGTTGGGATACCACATCGTCGAGCTGAATAATGCTCCGTGGAGTAATACAAGCGGCGGGGCATCCTCTGGGCCGCTTGCAATCACATGTGTTTGACCAAAACGAGTAGATATATAGAATGATTTACAACGGACTGGCCAAAGACTAAGGCTTTCATTATAAGTTTGATAATAGCGGATACCGTTGTCACTTAATTCGGGAATACTAGATGAATGGTTTGACATACAAATGCCCCTCCCAATTTTGTTTAAATGAATGTGCCGTTTCGTGATGGGGAATCTGATTTTGATATAACAGACTTTATTTACAATATAATACAGTTGTTATTAGGCGTCAAATCCAAGATGAAAAGGAAATAAAACGATTGGAACAGATTATTGAAAATCAATATAACAGAATATTAACCTCCTTTGTGGAGCCGCTTTATTAAAACCGCAATCCAAATGCATGAATCACAAAAATCACAACAGGAGGGATCAAGAGGGAAGGCAGCAAATTCAATGTTTTGAACTTCTTGATTCCAAGAATGCTTAGACCTGAACTGAGGATGAGTATGCCTCCCACAATTGTGATTTCATTAATAAGGTCTGTATTGATTGCGCTCTCCATTACTTTAGCAAATAAATAGATGGAGCCTTGCCAGGCAAATAATACAATGGCGGCAGCCGCTATTCCAAAACCAAAAGTTGAAGCGAGCACAATGGAGGTGATCCCATCTAACATCCCGTTTGTCAGGAGGTATGTATAATCTCCATGCAAAGCGGCTTCAACAGGGCCCAATATTGACAGCGAACCTATACAAAATAATAAGACCGCAGTTGATAAGCCCTCTGCTAAATTGCTTTTAGAAAATTTGTTCACCAGCTTGTTGAATCGTAATTCTAAATTGATGATCTGGCCTAGCAAACCTCCAATGGCTAAACTCACGATGAATAGAATGGGGTATTTACTATCAGGCAAATGCTGTGTAATGGCGTTGATCCCCAGTGCGACCGCAGCGAATCCCATTGCCTGCATCAAAATATCCTGGTATTCATCTTTAATGCCTTTTTTGAATATCCCCCCGATTATGCTTCCTGCAATGATCATCACTGTGTTAAAAATCGTTCCAAACATAAGCTTCTCCTCCAAAAATCATTCCTGCATAAAAAATAAACCCTCTAGTTAGTAGAGAGTCAAGGGAGATAAAAACATATTCATGAGATTATTTGATGGGCAGCAGGATTTCAGTCACATAATTATCTAGGTTATTCGTAATGCCATAATCAATGAGTGTGATTTCGATTGAGTCCCCTGCTACCTCATAATGATGTTTTTTCATATATGCCAGTAATTTTTTGTAGTATGGTTCGGCTTCTGGATGTGACCCTTTAAACCTAATTTGCAGATATTCTTTTGAAGGAAAGATGATTTCTGAAGAAGTTTTTTCATTTTCATCTTCAAGAATCATGAATATACTGGAATATTTGTCAAACTGTTTTGCTTTCACATTTGCTGCTGATATGGATAAACCGATCTTGCCTATGAATATATCTTCGTTCACATTCAGGTGGGTTCTCAATTCAGCTAACGAATGTTCGATATCATGGCCGAGAACATATTCATGCTGCAAGTAAGCCACACGCATTGCAGGAAGTTTGATTTTTGAAATTTGATGTAACGGCATGTTAACGGCATCTTCTATATGTGCGATGCGTCGGGAGATCTTTCGTTCGATGCGTTCCAATTCTTTCTTCTTGCGATCAATTTCAGCCTGCTGGCTTTTTAGTAAATGAAGAAGAGTGTTTGCATTTTGAGAGTTATAAAAATCAAGAAGCTTATTGATTGGCAGGCCTAGGGCCCTCAAATACTTGATGGTATCCAGCCGCTCAAACTGTTGGGTAGAATAATATCTATAGTTCGTTTGCTCATCTTTATATTCCGGTTTCAAAAGGCCAATTTCATCATAATACCGAAGAGCAGAGATTTTCACATTGAATAACTTTGACACTTCTCCAATCGAAAAAAATTCCTTCATTCTAACAACCTTTCTGTCCCTATGATTGATATACACACATTATATAGTACGCTGAGTTCTAAAGGTAAAGTTTGCGGAAAAATGAAAAAGGTACGAGCGATTTAATATCCCCTAGGTTCTTTGATTCAGGTATGTTATGTAGCGGCGAGTAAGTTTTAGCAATTGCGGATTCTTTCTCGCAAAACCTATCTATTTCGAATTGACATGAACTCTTCTGAGGGCCTTCTCAAATGCACCAAGACCTGAAAATAAGCTTAAAACTCTGAAATAATGACAACCCCCTTCGCACCGGCAACCCAATTATTCTTTAATGCGAGATACCAGTGATTCATTTTGGTTGCCACTAAGTCATAAGGGATTACTTTCTCAGTATCCAAGTCGGCAAATCCCTTTCTTGTCCTATTTATACAGCCTCGGAAATAAATGTAAAGGTGAAATAATCATGTATTGTAGGAAATTTCAAAACAGTTAAAAACATAAAGTGACAGACATTGTGTGGGGTGTCACAAGTAATAGGTCTTTGTGATTATTTAATTCCAAATTATGTAGTAATTTAGAACCAATTAGCGTAAAAAATGTTTATTTTTGGATATTTGATGTGTTAGTGTTTTTCCTGAGGAGGGGTGCTTATAGGATTATTGTATTATGCTTAGAGTGTTGGTTGAGATGTAGGTATAGGCTCTTGGATAAAAAGAATTGTTAAGGGAGAGGGAAAAAATGAAGAAATTAGTTCTTTTGTTTGTAATTGCTTTTGCAACAATTGGATTATCTTTGCCGCAACAAGTATCTGCCCAAGAAACTCAAAGCAATAGTCCTAAAGAGCAGCTCGGTTTTACTAAGGAACAGCTAGACAAGGTGAAGCAAAATATGGAGATTGAAGGAGTAGTATCTTCTGAGACTCAGGAAAAGCTTTTGGACAAGCTTGCTAAAGGAGAAGCCCTAGATTCTTTTGTTTTACCGGAAGAAAAAGCTGTTGACACGATTAAGAAAGAAACGGATAATGGTTATGAAATAACTTACATTTTTGCCGATGGTTCCTATACCCAAGCGGCTGTGGATGAACCTGATTTCTCTGTGGCTGGTGTAGGTATTAAAGATGGAAAGTGCCAAGGTGGATCAGGTTACACTAACTGCTCAGGCAGGAAAGTTTATTACAACAATAATGGTACATTTTCATTAAGTTTTAAAGCCAGCTATTCACTCGTCCAGGGTGGATTTGATTCAATCTCTAGCGCTGGAAAGTGGAACATTTGGACGGTTACAGGTAGTTACACTAACCCGAAGATGAGAATCATTAGAAAAAAAGAAACTGATTTCAAAAAAGCCGAAGCTAGACTTTCAGCTACATTGAATATCGGTGGAGGAGTAGGCAGTATAACACGAAGTGTTTCCCTCATCGTAGGTAAAGATAAAGCTAAAGCCCAGGGCAACACTTACTATTAAGATTACTTGGGGGTTATCAAATGCCAGCAGGAGATATTGTGTATCAAGTATTTGCTTATGGTGTACCAGCTTTAATTGTAGTAGGGATTGCAACGTTTACTATAAAAAAATATAAAAACAAAGGTCAAACTGACTGATGAAAAAAGGGGGCATAGAACCCTCAGCTTGTAGAGAAAACAATGTTTTTTCTACAAGCTTTTTTGTTTTATACAGTTTCTGTAGATATTCATCAAGTTTCAGATGCAGAAAAAGCGATCCCACATGCCTAGCCCTGCTTGGCTAGGTATGTGGCAATCTTTTTCATGTTCTGGCATGCGGCTGTGAAGAGAACTTGTTCACTCACATTTCGTTTTCCCCTCAACCTGCAATAGCGAAGCCCATGCAGTTGTTTTGAATCTGCAAAGCTTCGCTCTATTTTCTCTTTTCTTTTTTTGTAGAGTTTTTTTCCTGAAACAGACAAGCGATTTTGTCTGACCTTTTCTTTATGATCTTCTCATACATGTCGAGTAATCACTTTCTGCCGCTTTTTTGATTTTGTAAAGTTTTCAAGCAACGGGTATGAGGAACATATTTCAGGATTTGATTTGTATGATCGGTAGCCTTTTCGGTCAGTTGTTGAGTATGTAAGTGTTTGGTGATTTGGACAAATATATCTAACTTGTTCACTGTCATAATGAATTTTCTATTTTGGAAACAAGCCTCGGATAGGGTGATAACGTCTATGTGCGATTACACCAAAGATTTTCCAGTCAGATGATCCTTTACAGATCGGAGTCGTTAAATATCCGTAATCAAGGGCAATGGCTTCTACTTGAAAACTAAATCGTGCGATTTGATGATCCAATCGGTCAAGATAGGGTATAGAATCATGGACATTTCTGGATCGGTTGTACTGTGGCGGATCTTTTTTTCAGCTTTCACTTCCTCTTTGGCTGTTAATGGCTTTTTTTCGTGTTCCTCCCGATCCTCTTGAATGGCTTCATTTAAATCCTTGATATAGTTTTGGGTATCCTGCGCAATTGTTTTTCTTGTGTATTTATGCTTGTTGGCATTGGCTTTAAGGTGTGTGGAGTCAGTGAATAGGACTCGTCCGCCCACCATGTCATGATTGATGGCTTGGAGAACGATTTCATCAAAGATGTCTTGGAAGATGGTAGTATCTTTAAAGCGTGTGATTCTGTTCCTGCTGATGGTGGAATGGTGCGGAACTGGATCGTTTATGTTCAATCCGAGAAACCATCTGTACGCTATATTGTAGTAAATTTCTTTTTCAAGCTGTCTTTCTGACCGGATACCATAGAGGTATCCGATAAACATCATTTTAAATAAAATAAGTGGATCAAGTGAGGGGCGGCCTTTATTTTCACTGTAGTAAGGTTTAACCTTTTCAATGATGAAAGATGAAAAAGAAGTCTATGTACTGATCAATTTTCCGAAACAGGTGATCCTCTTCGTCAAGCAGAACAAATTCGGCTGTGTTTTGAGAAAAGTTTCTTGTGTGGAACATGAGAAAGACACTGTCCTTTTAAGTCGTCTTTCTTTTATTTTATTACAGGAGAATGGATATTTTAAGGAAAAATAAAGGCTGTCGGGATTTTCTCGACAGCTTGAGTTCCTTCTAAAAAGGAGCTTTTCATTCTTCGAAATAAGGATTTACATGGATGAGCACTTCTTCCACATCTGAAAACTGTCTTTTGATTTCATTTCGAATTTCGCGGGCAATATCGTGTCCCTGCTTAATTGTCAAATCATGATCCAAAGATAAACGGACATCAAGCAATTTATAGTGGCCATGTTCTCGCGCGCGGATTCTATCAATTCGTTTTACTTGATCACATTGAAAAATAACAGCTTTATATTCCTCTATCAGCTCGGGATCAACACTCTTTTCCATGAGCACATCAACAGACGGCCTGATTAATTCCATTGAAATCTTAAAAATGAGGTAAGCAACGATTGCACTGGCAATGGCATCTGCGTACAACAGATAGGGCCAGCCGCGGGTGTTTCCGATGATAGCCAACAGGACGCCGATAAAAGCGGCAAGAGAGGCAACGATATCGCCTTTATGATCGTACGCAATCGCTATAATCGCTTTGCTGTTCCATTTTTCCCCTTGCTTTATAGAATAACGATATAAGATTTCCTTAGCCACGTACGAAATCAGAGCCGCAAACAATGCGCTGTATTGGGGAACGCTTGGCCCTTTAACAAAGGACAGAATCGCTTCTATGAGGATATAAACGGATACGATCACTAAGATAATTCCTACAATCGCCTCACTAATGACTTCAGCTTTTCCGTGACCAAAAGGATGGTCTTGATCGGGCGGTTTATTGGAAATGCCGATCACTGCCAAGACTGCAATCGAAGCAACGACATCTGCCGCGGAATGTATTCCGTCTGCAAACACGGCTTCACTATCGCCTGCCAGCCCAAAAAAGACCTTTCCTGCCATTAAGATCAGATTGGCGATCAATGCAATCAAAGCAACTTTTCTGCTTATTTGTTCTCTTTCACTTGCCATTTTTTCCTCCTATAAAACTGCACAAAAAAATAGGAGTGCTCTATATACGCTCTCCGTATCCTTTCCTGTGTAATCACTTTGCTTATCATACCAATTCAATTTCGAGTGGGTCTACAGCAACGTTGTTTCCTGTTTACTAATAAATAAGGTGACAGAAAAAAAGTTGGAGCTGTGCTAAAAGGTCATAAAGCAAACAAATGAGTTCTTATGTAACAACAGTGATGATTCGCTATTAAAATGCTGCCGTCAGTGAAAAATTTCCACCTAATTTTCAAAAACCTATTGACATGAGAAGATCTATATTTTATTATTATCTCATATTCAAGATATTTTAATTCGAGACATTTAGTTGAAAAGATCAGCGATCAAGCGCAACTCTAAGTGTTCAATCGTTGTCATTTCTTTTACACAATATTCAATATGGATTTTTTATAATATAATATCTCGAATTCGAGATAAAAGGGAGTGTATCATAATGGCTGAATTTATACAGTTAGTCAATGAAAGACGATCTGCAAGCAATTTTCTTTCAGGTCATCCAATCACAAAAGAAGACCTCAATGAAATGTTTGAATTGGTTGCATTGGCGCCATCGGCTTTTAATTTGCAGCATACAAAATATGTGACGGTTCTTGACCAGGACGTAAAAGAAAAACTGAAGCAGGCCGCAAACGGACAATTTAAAGTGGTTAGCTCTTCTGCGGTTCTCTTGGTATTAGGGGATAAGCAGGCATATCAACAAGCGGCTGATATCTATGAAGGTTTAAAGGTATTGGGGATATTAAATAAGCAAGAGTATGACCACATGGTGCACGACACCGTTTCGTTTTATGAAAACAGGGGAGAACAATTTAAGAGAGATGAGGCGATAAGGAATGCTTCACTTTCTGCGATGATGTTTATGCTGAGTGCTAAGGAAAAAGGCTGGGATACCTGCCCGATGATCGGCTTTGATGCGGAAGCCGTAAAACGGATTTTGAACATAGACGACCAATTTGAGGTTGTCATGATGATTACGATTGGAAAAGAAAAAACAGAGAGCAGAAGACCGCGCGGCTACCGGAAGCCTGTGAATGAGTTTGTTGAGTATATGTAAAAGGAGCGGATAAAAATGGCGAAAATAACGATGGGAATTCATCATATTACAGCGATTGTCGGTCACCCTCAAGAGAACACAGATTTCTACGCAGGAGTGCTTGGGCTTCGTTTGGTCAAGCAAACTGTCAATTTTGATGACCCAGGTACGTATCATCTTTATTTTGGGAATGAAGGCGGGAAGCCGGGAACAATCATTACCTTCTTTCCGTGGACCGGAGCCCGCCAAGGCGTCATTGGAGACGGTCAAGTTGGCGTGACTTCGTATGTCGTGCCGAAAGGGGCTATGGCATTTTGGGAAAAGAGACTAGAAAAGTTCAACGTTCCATACACCAAAATCGAGCGCTTTGGGGAACAATATGTAGAATTTGATGATCCTCATGGACTGCACTTAGAAATCGTGGAAAGAGAAGAAGGAGAGGCTAATACGTGGACTTTCGGAGATGTAACGCCCGATGTTGCCATTAAAGGTTTTGGGGGTGCAACCCTATTATCAGCGCAGCCTGACAAAACCGCTGACCTTTTAGAAAACATCATGGGGCTGGAGCGAGTCGGCAAAGAAGGAGACTTCGTTCGTTATCGTTCCGCCGGTGATATCGGAAATGTGATTGACCTTAAGTTAACGCCTATTGGCCGCGGGCAAATGGGGGCCGGAACGGTGCATCACATCGCTTGGCGGGCTAACGATGATGAAGATCAGTTAGATTGGCAAAGATATATTGCTTCCCACGGATATGGTGTAACTCCTGTTCGGGATAGAAACTACTTTAATGCCATTTACTTCAGGGAACACGGGGAAATCCTGTTTGAAATCGCAACTGATCCCCCAGGCTTTGCACATGATGAAACACAGGAAACAATGGGCGAAAAACTGATGCTGCCTGTACAATATGAACCGCATCGCACACAAATTGAACAAGGGCTGCTGCCGTTTGAAGTAAGAGAGTTAGATTGATTTGACACATAAAAAATAAAGAAACATATATTCAATTGATGATTGCTGGATACTGTCAGCAAAGAATCAGATGAAATCAAAGATGAGGAGAGATACAAATGGAAGATGCAGGACTGTTGCTTATTCGTATAATGATTGGTGTGGTGTTTTTGTTTTATGGCACACAAAAATTATTCGGCTGGTTTGGCGGATACGGGATTAAAGGAACCGGACAATGGTTCGAATCAATTGGGGTGAAGCCAGGAAACGTTGCGGCCGCGCTATCAGGTCTTGGGGAGTTAGTAAGCGGAATTCTATTTATTTTAGGCGTATTCCTCCCGCTTGGAGCTGCTATCATAACGATCATTATGTTAGGTGCCATCGTAAAAGTCCATGGAGCGAAAGGTTTTGCGAATGGCGCGGGAGGTTTTGAATATAACCTGGTGCTCATTGCAATTTCCATAGGGGTTGCACTCATCGGTTCAGGAGCTTACGCTTTGCATTTTTAATAAGAAAGTATGTAAGAACAGTTGCTGCTTGTCAGTAACTGTTCTTTTGTTTTTACATTTTCCGGCAAGCTTGCAGGTACTCTGCAAAGCAAAAAAGCGGATATCATAAATAAAAATCTGTATAGTGAATGATACGTATTGATGAGCTTGGTCATGAAAAACAGACCTATTTGAAGGAGTAAATGGATGAAAGAGATGACAGAATTACATTCATTAGTTTCTATAGAAAACTTTATCAAACAGCACAAATTCAGTTTTATTTATATATCAAGGCCTGCCTGTACAGTATGTCACGCAGTTCTGCCCCAGCTCAGAATAGTATTGGATCAGTTTCCAAACATCAAATTGGGGCATATCAATGCTGACGATGTAGCAGAGGTCGCCGGCAGATTTTCAGTTTTCACCGTTCCTGTGCTTCTTTTGTTCATTGATGGGACTGAGTTTCTAAGAGAAGCCCGTTTTGTTCATTTTGAACAGCTTGAACAAAAGCTGAAAAGGGTTTATCGATTATATGAAGGCGAATAAAGAAATAAGAACTCAAATGAGTTCTTTTTTTATTCTTCACTAGGCGAAGAAGGGTTATCAACCTGCCCTTGATCACTTGTATCATTATCACAACTTGCTGAAATAATAATTGAATGAGATGGAGAGTAATCTCCTAATGTGAAATTGACTCCGTAATTTTTGCTGTTCGCAGTATGGCTGTTTTGCAAGTTTTGTCCGATATCTGTATTGGCGTTTTGTGTCATTCCATTTATCGTGAGATTTGAGATGTTGATTTGAGATCGCATGCTTCAAAAACTCCTTTCACTCAGAAGTAGCCGTCATAGAGGACGCTGGCAGTCTGTTTACTTCTATGATATTGCGTTTTTATATCATTGCATCAACATAATGGTAAAAATAATAGCGCCTCTTTAAGCGAGTGAATGAGCACCTTTTTTGAAGATGGTCAAACTATCAGCAGAAATAAAGCCGCCTGATAAAGAGGCGGCAGATCGTTATATGTCATCTATGAATTTGATGTATCGTTTTTCGTTTGCCTAAAGGATAAGATGGTCGTTTTTAATGATGAGTAGGAGCCTATAGCAGCGTAGCCATAAAACCAGCCCATAAATACGCCAGAAAAGAGGCTGTGTCGATGGCTTATGAAAACAGAAATGACAAGGCCTGTTATTAAGGCAACTGACGGTACAAAAGTTTTGGGGATTTTCAATAATATTTTGAGGATTTGGGTTATCAATATGATGATTGGAACAGCTATCACAGCATCCCAAAAGTTTGTGTGAATAATTGGAAAATCCATACGGCACCTCATGAAGTGTTCATTTCTTATTTTTACGCTAAAAGCTTGGAAAGCAGTTCTTGGACCGCATTTGTAACATGTAGGGCTTGATTGGCCGAGCTTGTTTGGCTTAAAGCATTTGATTCAAAAACCAAACCTGTATTATTCCCTCCGGAACCATCTGTCTCTTTAGAAACAGAGAAAGGGCTGATGGAGAATGCAAAACCATTATTAAAAACGCTGTTTCCGGATATCGAATGAATATAAACTGGGAATTTCATCATTCATCTCTCCTCTCCGTTATGACTGTTTATACAATATGGTGTGTGAGCAGCAATTGCTTAAACAAAACGGCAAAAACATTCAGTGAGAGACAAAAACCTGCAAAATTCTCCAAGTGCCTTTTGTTAATGCAGTTTTTTAGGGATGTTTTTTTTATTCTTTTTGCCAATTTCATCAAAAATATTCTGATTGCTAGACAAATGGGCTTGTCCGTCCTTATTAATGAAATTCGGGTGAATGAGTTTTTTTAGATCCCTGACAGTTAAAGGTTTGGCGTCATCAGTTAATTCTATTCCTAATTGCCCGTTTGCCTCTAATGTCGCAATTTTGACATCTTGTATAGCCGTAACGCCGTGAAGCCGTAGCTGCATTTCAAGCTGATCAACTGTAAGTCTCATCTTCTTTAAGTTTTCGATATGAAGCTGTCCGTTTTCAATAACAATTTTTGCTTTTCCGGTTAACATCTTTTCAATGAAGTTCGATCTCATTTGGATCCATTCCATAACGATGAGTGTGATTGTGAAAATTGCCGCCGCAATTAATGTTTTGAAGAGGCTGTACTCGATGATTGGCTGAACGATAATAGTTCCGATCGAAATCATGACAACCGTTTGAGTTGAAGTCATTTGTGCGATTGATTTCATTCCTGAAACTCTCAGCAAAATGACTCCGGCTACAATGAGAACAAGAGATTCCCAAGTGAAATTCATGCTACCACCTGACCAATGATGAATTAGATTTGTCATGGGATTGGCTTTCCTTCTGACCAATCGCAATTTAATATATCCGAAAGGCAGTCGGTTCATTCTGTCCTGAACCGAACAATATTTTTGGTATAGATGGATATAGTAAGCCAAACAATGATAGCAGCAGGAGTTTTTGGCCAAAACAATCTGGGAAGCGGGGAGCGCCATAGCATGATTGAACTTGAAGTTGTCATTAGAACGGTTGCCAGCTTTGGCTTGCTGTTAATCGCAGAACGAATTTTAGGCAAACAGACAATCTCTCAAATGACGATTTTTGATTTTATTGCGGCGATCACACTAGGGGCGATTGCTGCCGGATTAGCTTACAATACTTCAATAAAACCGCACAATATGGCCATTTCGTTTAGTATTTTTGTGCTAACCATTTTTCTAATTTCGTTTCTGTCGATAAAGAACAGGAAGCTGAGGAAATTTTTTGCCGGAGATCCAACAGTGCTGATTCAAAACGGGAACATACTTGAATCAAATATGAGGAAAATGCGTTACACACTTGATTATTTAAATCAGCAATTACGGGAAAAAGAAATATTTAATATCGAAGAAGTTCTTTTTGCCATTCTTGAAACGAATGGTCGGCTGACTGTGTTAAGAAAACCGCAATTCCGGCATGTGACCAAACAGGATTTAATGATTGCGGTAAACCAAGAACACAGGCTTCCGATAGAGCTTATTATGGACGGAGAAATCATTGAGAATAATTTAAAGCAGAATCGTTTGACGGAATCCTGGCTTTTGGAGGAATTGCGAAAAAGAGACATAAAGGTGAAAGAGACCGTGTACGCAGTGCTGCTGGGTAATGGAGATATTTATGTGGATCAATATAAAGACCATATATCAGTCCCTATGGATAAGGAATGAAGGAACAATCAATCTTAAAGTCCCTTATTGAACGCAATGGTTTCAACTTGTCTTGGGTACGAAATGTGCAGAAGCCCGTTTAACAGCTGAATCTGTAACAAATGAGATTCAGTGGCTTCGGGAAGCTGAATGATTCGCTCAATTTCTCCGTAATACCGTTCACGCAGCACTTCCATTTCGGCTGGAAAAACAGGCGTGATCGTTCCTTTGATCAGCAGCTGGGTTTTAGATAGTAAGCGGATCGTTAATTCTTCCTCATACACACCGGGCATTTCCACAATGATAAAATTATATTCTTCATCCTGATAAAAGTCGTAAACAAACGTAGAAGCTTCGGAATCAAAAAAATGTTCCGGGGCTTTATATTTGAGCACATTTGTCCAAAAGTCACTTTGTTTATATTCATTCGTAATCTCAAGCCACTTTCGAATTTTTTCGAAATCCATATGAGATTCTCCTTAAATTTGATTTGCGATCGGTGCAGAAGGGTTTCCGATTTGGTCTTGGTCACTAACGTCTGAATCAATATTTCCAGTGTTCAAAAGTGAAGACGTAGGCGAAAGATCCCCTAAGGAAAAGTTTGCTCCAAAATATTTGCTGTTCGCAGTATGGCTGTTGTGAACAGTCGGTCCGACATCTATATTTCCGTTTTGCGTGACGCCGTTGATCTTAATATTTGCGATATTAATTTGATATGGCATAGACGAAACCCCTTTAATCTAAAATTGGCGGTGGTGCAATCGGAGGAGCATTAACGTTGGATGTATCAGAGTTGCCGATAGATGTCTGGTCATTTACATCAGGATCGTTTAAGAAGTTTTCCATTACGGATTCTGTAGGTGATGTATCACCGAAAGAAGAGTTGGTCCCTTGAGATTTTTGATTGTTGGTAGGGCTGTTATAAGCAGCTTCGCCTATTGTAATTGAACCATTGCCCGAAATACTGTTGATCTTCAAATAATATAGGTTGATTACTGTAGACGGCATCCCATCACACCCTTCCATCTTTCTGTACAGTACATTATGCGCCGCTGCACCCAATTGTTCCTTGCATTTACGGGCAAAACTCTATCTGGCCCCGGAGTGATGCTCGTTAGAAAAAAAGAATAAAGTTTGTCACAGCCTAAGTGTCAACCTATTCAGCAAATACCTATCAGTGAATGAAAAGCCATTGATATAGTAATCAATGAATTGATTCAGAAGCTGGCAAACAGGATCAGTTTGAAATCATTGACAATGAAGCTAATGCCATGAAATAATACTCGTGAATAACATTACTTTCGAGTATTATTTTTGGGGGCGGTCCTCGTTGAAAAGCAAAAAAGGACGTAAAGGAGAAGAAAGCCGGAAACGGTTACTCAAAGCTGCCGCTAATGAATTTTCGATTCGGGGATTCCATGACGCGAAGGTAAGTGAAATTGTGAAAAAAGCTGGGTTCACACAGCCTTCATTTTACCTGTACTTTCAAAGCAAAGAAGCCATCTTTGCCGAGTTAATAACCGATTTTCACTTTCGAGTCAGAAAGTTGACAGAGTCACTTCTTTTGGAAAACGGATTAAACACGGAGGATGTGTCAAAACGGGTACTGCTAGCTGTAGAGACTGTTTTTCAATTTTTGGCTGAGGATAAGGATTTAACCAAGATCGGCTTTTTTCTCAACCCGGAAGCAAAACAAATGAAAAAAGACTTGGCGATGGTTTTGAAAGAGAACTTAGAAGCAGAACAGCGGCTTGGCTATTTTCACTCTGAACTGGATATGGAAACTGTCGCTGAGTGTTTGGTCGGCATGATTGAACATTTAACCGATTCATTTTTGTTAACCGGAATCAAAGATCCGGCAAGCCTCGCAGCAGAGGTTGTGAATCTTTTGATATACGGGATGCTTCCGAAAGGGAATGACGTAAGATGATATCTATTATTATGAAAGTCAGTTTGACAGTTTTTATGTTTGCGGGAGGCATCATAAAGGTAAGCCGCGTTCCCTTTCAAGTTGAGCATTGGCGGCATTATCAATATCCATTATGGTTTCTGACAGTTACTGGCATTCTTGAAGTAGCCGGGGCACTTGCTATGACAGCGGGAATTTGGAATCGGTATGCAGCGATTGGAGCAGGTGTTCTGTTTGTCGTTCTCATGGCGGGAGCCATTCATGCGCATATGTTTCGAGCAAGACAATCGGTCATCATGGCGATACCAGCGATGATTTGTTTGATTGTTTCTATCATGATCATCATGGGGAGTTACACGTAAGCTTTTCACTAATGTTTAAGAACAAGCCCATTTGCAGGAAATCTCCTTTTCTTATCGAATAATAGAAAGTCCAGGAATTAACTGAATCAGTAAAAAAAGAGCTCCATTTCTGCGTTATTCGTCCGGCATCAGCTGGGCTTTTTTTATAAAGGAGGAATACAGGATGGCATTCACTTTGGAAGACATGACTGAGGAAGAATTCGAAGCCTTTCGCGGGATGTCCGTGCAAAATTATGCGAAACAAAACATAACGTCGGGAACTTGGACGGAAAAAGAGGCGCTTGAGAAATCGGAGCAGGCATATGAGAACATGATTCCGAACGGGCGAGACAGCAGCAATCATTATTTTTGGAACATCACAAATGTACAAGGGGAAAGAATGGGCTGGCTCTGGCTGTATGCTGATCCGTTTCACCCGCAAAAGGAAGCGTTTATCTATTCCTTTGGATTGTATGAAGCTTTTCGCGGAAAAGGACTTGCTCAATTGGCGCTTCAAACGCTTGATGAAAGAGCAAGAGAGCTTGGTGCGGAAAGGCTGGCCCTCCATGTGTTTGCGCACAACGAGACAGCCGTCTATCTTTATCAGAAGATGGGCTATGCCATGACCAATATACGTATGCGGAAACAGCTAAGCTGAAAAGCCGCTACGTTACCCAAACACAGCATGCCTATCTGGAAGCGGTGATAGGGGTACTATAAGTCATCATTAGAAACATTAAGGTCATGGGAAGGCTTGAACATATAAAGAAAAAAGGACAACAGCTGTTGTCCTTTTCAATGCCGCTTGAACTTTCTCCCTCAGTCTTTTTTGTCTTGATGATCCAGCTCTTTTATTCGTTTCGTAAGCTCATTGAAAGCCTGATCAAGCTCCTTATACCCTTTATCATTTGGCGTCATAAAACTGAGCTTTCCCAGTACTTCTTGTCTTTCTGTCTCAAGCTTTAACCGAAGCTCCTCCCGCTCATTTCTTTCTGAAGGAGCGTCGTTTAACTGCTTTTCGATGCCGTTGTTCGAGATGACGAGTTTACTGTTTGTTGTTTTTTCGAGAAAGTATCGGTCATGTGAAACCGCCAGCAATGTGCCGCTGTATTGTGACAGTGTTTCTTCCAGCTGTTCGCGTGACGGCAGGTCGAGATGGTTTGTCGGCTCATCTAAAATCAGCACGTCTTTTTCCTCCAGAATATATGCCATCAGCTTGATCTTTACACGCTCACCCATACTCATATGCTTGATCGGTTCAGTCCATTGGGCGGCTGTAAAACCTAAGTGCCTCATCAGATTTTGAACGTGCCCCCTTGCTTTGAATGTTTCATTCTTAAATAACTCTTCCGGTGTTTGTTCTAATGGCAAATCAAACACCTCCTGCGTTAAATAGCCGATGTTTGCGGACGGCGACACCCATACGCTTCCTTCTGCTGTTTCCTGTCCAAGAATGATGTTCAGCAATGTCGTTTTTCCGCTGCCATTGGGGCCTATGATCGCAACCTTTTCGCCGTGCTGAATTGTAAAGTTTGCGTTTTTAAAGAGAGTCCTTTCTCCAAACGCTTTTGTTACATTCTGAACTTCTAAAAAACGTTTTCCTGTTTTGTGGGTTGTATCGATTGAAAAGCGGACTGTATATTCTGGGGTAACGGGTTCCGCCTTTGCTTTTTCCAGCTCTTTTTCCAGCCGCTTCCGCTTGGATTTTATTTGGGCATCCGTACGCTTCGCTTTTACCCGGTGATATTCTTTAAACCCCTCCTTTTTCGTCGATTGGGCGTGGGCTTTTTCCGACCAAGAAGCGAGCTCATTCATTTGTCCTTCAATTCGTTCAACCATTTTTTGCTGCTTTTCATATTCACGCTGCTGGGTGAGTCTTTTCTTCTCCCGGAACTTCATATACCCGGAGTAATTCCCTTTGAATTCAATCAGCGTCTGATCCTCAAGCGACCATATTTTTGTTGCGGCTTCGTCTAAAAAATATCGATCGTGAGAAACGAGAATCACAGTGCCGCTATAATGTTTCAGCTGTTGGATGAGAAATTGCAAGCTTTTTTCATCAAGGTGGTTTGTCGGTTCATCTAACAGCAGCAGATCTGCATCCTCTGATAGTCCTTTCGCCAGCCGCGCTTTCAGTTTTTCACCGCCGCTTAACTGATGAAAATCACGAAGAGGCACATGCCATTTCTCCAGTAACTTCTTTTCGGCAGGTGTCTGATCCGCAAAGGAATATGCCGCTGTTTCCTGTTCAACCAAAGCCAGTTTTATATCCTTCCGAAGGATTTGACCCTGTGCAGGGGCTAAGTCATTGTGAATGAGGTGCAGCAGCGTAGATTTCCCAGCGCCGTTTTTTCCGATAATCCCAATGATATCTCCTTGCTGAACACTGGCATTTACATGTTTAAAAACAGTCAGATCCTTTACTTCATAGCTAACGTTTGTTAATGTTACGATCTCTTTCATCCATATCCCTCGCTTTAAAGGGAGAATAAAAAAATCCTCCCAAATGTGTTGGAAGGATTAGCCGTGCCTGTGCATGATCAAATAAGCTATTTTTTATAAATAGCAGTGTCGTATATATAGAAAATGGGCAGACTAATCCTATTTTTTGATTTGAAATATTGATTTCAAACGGTAAAAATAAGATTAGTTAATCATTGTCCACCCATCATCCCTTCTTGTTTTGATTACAAACACTATAGCATATCTTCAAATTCAAAAGCAAAGGTCATTTTCATCAAAAAAACTCCTGCTCTCATTTTTGAGGCAGGAGTTTCGAGTGTTATTGATGCTTCGCTTTTCTCACTTTATAAATCACAATCAGCAAAATAAACCAAACCGGTGTGACAAATAAGGAAACACGAGTATCCTGTGCCAGTGCCAGCACAACCAGAACAAACGCCAGGAACGCAAGAATCAGGTAATTTGTAAACGGATAAAGCGGAAGCTTAAACTTGTTTGTTTTCGCTAATTCAGGTCTTGTTTTGCGGTATTTCATATGGCAGATGACCGTAATCCCCCAAATGTAGATAAAGCATACGGTTGAAATGCTTGTGATCAGGGTGAATACGCCTTCTGGCATGATGTAGTTTAACGTAACACCGATTAAAATCACGATAGCCGAAAAGAATAAAGCATTTCTAGGCACTTTACGCTGAGTCAGTTTCGCCATTGACTCAGGCGCATTGTGATCTTTCGCCAGGGAATAGACCATACGGCTTGTACTGAATACAGCGCTGTTGCATGCTGAAGCAGCGGAAGTCAACACAACAAAGTTGATAATACTTGCAGCCCCGACGATGCCAACAGCGACAAATACTTGTACGAATGGGCTTTCGCTGGGATTGATGACATCCCAAGGATAAATGCTCATAATCACGAGAAGAGCCCCGATATAAAAAAGCAGCACACGGACAGGGATATTGTTGATCGCCTTAGGAATTACTTTTTCAGGGTTTTCTGTTTCACCGGCCGTAAGCCCGACAAGCTCAATGCCGACAAAAGCAAACACAACCATCTGGAACGAAAGGATAAACCCATGCATGCCATTCGGGAACAGGCCACCGTGGCTCCAGAGATTTGTGAAGCTGGACACCCCTGAGCTTGTGGAAAAGCCTTTGAAAATCATCACAAGGCCAATGACGATTAACGCCAAAATGGCAATGACTTTAATCAAAGCAAACCAAAATTCTAATTCTCCAAAAAGCTTGACTGTCGCCAGATTCATAATCAGTAAAATAATAAGAGCGATTAAGCCAGGCACCCATTGCGGCACACCCGGGAGCCAATATTGAGTGTAGAGCCCGACTGCTGTCAGATCAGCCATCGCAATGGAAATCCAGCAGAACCAATATGTCCAGCCGGTGATAAATGCTGCCATATCGCCTAGGTAGTCTTGTACAAAATCCACAAAAGAGTGATAGTTCAAGTTTGATAACAGCAGTTCACCCAGCGATCTCATAATTAAAAAGCAAATGATCCCTGTGATCATATAAGCAAATAAAATCGAAGGTCCGGCAAAATGAATCGATTTGCCCGAGCCGAGAAATAAGCCTGTCCCAATGGCTCCGCCGATGGCGATGAGCTGGATATGCCTGTTTTTCAAGCCTCTCTGCAACGTTTGCTGATTTATATTGTCTTTCGTCATGTCGTCTGTCACTTTATGTGTTCCTCCATTGAAAATTGTTTATTGAGTCAGCAATCTATTTTTAATGATTATTATAACACTAAAATTTCTATCTTTTTTACTAAAAAAGGATTGATGAAAAGAATTTTAATGTGATTTGGACTATTTCCCGAAAAAAGCGGCTCCATTTAGGGAGCCGCTTTTTTATGCTTTTTCATTTTTTTTCATAAACAGGTAAAGCCCATAATCTGTCGGTACGGATGCGTAGCCTGCCTGCCGCAGCATTGCTGTGATATTGCCGCGGTGGTATGTCCCGTGGTTGACAACGTGGGGAAGCAGTTCGGAAACAGTTGTTTTCATGATTCCGCTTGAGGGATTTTGAATCTGGAGTGGCTGATTGAGCTGTTCTTTTTGCTGTAAAAATAGTATATAGCGCTCGGATAACCTCAGAAAAAGGTCTTCCATTTCCTCTATTTCTTTTGCCTCTGTCTGTTCTTTAAGCTGTTCAGCTAAAGCCAACGCATCGCTCAAGGTTTTGCCGGAAAACACTTCAATCCAGCCGAGATCAGAAAGATAAACATGAGACAATACATGGGATATTGATGGAAACACGCTTTGAATTTCTTGATGGTATACCTCTTTTGGAAGCTCTTTTAATCGGTTGAATATTTGCTGATTGGCCCAGACGTTATATTCATACAATTCGAATGCAAAATCTGACATGTTAAAATTCCCCCTTTCGTGTGTATAGCTTCTATTATACACGAACGTGCGTTCTTATGGAGAGTGCTCGTGAATAAAATTTGTTGACATATATAGTTTAGGGGAATAAACTAATTGACATTGAACATAAAGTTTAGCGGGGTAAACTATAATGAGGAGGGGAAGATATTGAATGAACAAAAGCTATGTCAGGCGATAAACCTGTTTGTGGAAGTCCTGCTTGAAGGGACAGAATTTGTGCATCGTGAAATCAATCAGGATGTCTTCAAGCATATCTCAAGGGAACAGGCAGACCTGTTGAAAATTTTAAAAGTCAAGGGCCCAACCTCTCCCGGCAGCCTGGCCATGTACCAAAATGTACATAAGAGCGCGATCTCTAACAGACTGAAAAAGCTGCTCGAAAAGGGATTGGTTCAATGGGGCGACTGTCCGGCAACAAATGATAGGCGCTCTAAGCTTATTAACATTACACCCAGTGGTGAACACATACTAGAAGAATTAGATTCTGCCATCTTTAACGCGCTCAAACCGCTGATCGATGATATAGATGAGGAACACTTACATTCTATCATCGAGATATTCACCATTTTAAAAAGCAAATTTAAAGGAGGAGATTCTGCCGAATGAGAGCAATCATCAAATTCAAGTGGGCAATTGCAGCCATAGTATTAGCACTAACCGTCGTTTTGAGTTTGTTTTCTCCGAACTTAACGGAGCTGGCCAATCAAAAGGGGCAGGCCCAGCTTCCCGCTGATGCGGTTTCAGAAAGGGCAAACGCCATTTTAAAACAAGCGGGAGAAGACAATAATTCGATCAGTGTCGTCTTTACATTAGACCATGCTCTAAAGAAAGAAACAGAGAATCAGCTTCGGATAATGATCGATAAAATCAAAAAGATCGACAGTGTAGAAGAGGTAACATCTCCTCTGTCAGCGGAAAAAGAAGTCAAAGACCAGTTGATGTCGAAAGACAAGAAAACCGTTCTCGTGCCTGTCACGATTACAGGTTCTGATAAAAAGGCGGAAAAAATTGCGGACGAGATTTATCAAATCGTTCCTGATGATTTGACGGCATATATTACGGGAGCTTCCCTTATCAACCAGGATTTCGCTCACAGCTCAGAGGAAGGGCTTAAGAAAACGGAAGTGATCACAGTCTGCCTGATTATCGGTTTACTGTTGATCGTGTTCCGATCTGTTGTGACGCCTTTTATCCCGATTGTGGTTGTCGGTTTTTCTTATCTGATCAGTCAATCCATACTGGGCATCCTTGTATACAATGTTGATTTTCCTATCTCGACGTTTACGCAAACCTTCTTAGTCGCGATCTTGTTCGGTATTGGAACAGATTACTGCATACTGCTTCTTACACGATTCCGTGAAGAATTGGCAAACGGGCATGATAAAAAAGAAGCGGCGCTTATCGCTTACCGCACAGGGGGAAAAACCTTATTTATCAGCGGATTTGCGGTATTGATCGGATTTTCCGCCTTAGGATTTGCGAAGTTTGCGATTTTCCAATCCGCAGTAGGGGTAGCAGTCGGTGTGGGAATTTTAATGATCATCCTCTACACACTGCTGCCATTATTTATGGTGACGCTGGGTGAAAAATTATTCTGGCCTTCTAAGAAGGTGCTGTCACACAGTGATAACAAACTATGGGCGTTTCTCGGCAGACACTCCGTTGCGCGTCCGTTTCTGTTTATAGTCATCACGGTCATTATCACGCTTCCGTTCATCTTGACCTATGATGACCAGATTTCATTCGACTCAACTGCGGAAATCAGCAGCGATTATCAATCTATAAAAGCCCTCGAGGCCATTAAGGATGGATTCGGGGAAGGAAAAGCGTTCCCGATCAATGTTGTCGTAAAAGGAGACAAAGATCTTACAACAGCTGATACAATCCCTTATCTAGGAAATATCAGCAAAGCGATCGAGAAAGTCGATCATGTTGACTCTGTCATGACCATCACGCAGCCGACTGGTGAAAAAATCAAAGATTTATATATTGATAACCAGCTAGGATCGGTTTCAGACGGGCTGGATAAGACGGTAAAAGGGATTGCTGATGTCCAAAGCGGATTAACGGATATAGAAAACGGACTGAATCAAATGGCAGGGCAAACTGGCTCGGCCTCAAATAGCAGCAGCTCTGGCGGTTCACTGGAGAATGCGGCAGATGGCTTGGGCAAAATCAATCAGCAGCTGCAGCTCGTGAGCAAACAGATTTCTCAAACCGGCAACACCGCACAGACCGTGCAGCAGCTTACGGCAATCAGCGGACAGCTTGGCCAGATTCAAACCGGCCTTGAACAAGCGAACCAACAGCTCTCAGGCCAGCAGGCACAAGCCGGAACGCTGACAGAAAGCCTGAAGAAGCTGTCCGAAGGCGTGAAAAGCGCAAATGATGGCCTGACGAAAGTCTCTGACGGTATTACAGCTTCCAGTGATATGTTAGAGGACATGAGCAAAAGTCCAACTGTAAGAGATACAGGCATATTCATTCCTGATCAAGTAATGAAGGACAAAGACTTTAAGAAGTCAATTGACCAGTATTCCTTTGCAGACGGCAAAGGTGTTCAATTAAGTGTCGTTCTGGATTCAAATCCGTACTCAGAACAAGCTATTACGACAATAAACCAAATCAAAAAAGCTGTCGCAAACGAAGTTGACGGCACTCCTTTGGAGGATGCTCAGATCGTGTACGGCGGGGTCACGAGTATGAATGCGGACTTAAAAGAGCTGTCCACAACGGACTTCTCCAGAACAATGGTGATCATGATTATAGGCCTGTTTATCGTGTTAACCATTTTGTTCCGCTCCATGATCGTGCCGATTTATATGCTCGCGTCACTGCTGCTGACGTACTATACGTCGATATCCATAACAGAATTAATTTTTGTAAACGGCTTAGGAAACGCGGGTGTCAGCTGGGCAGTACCATTCTTCAGCTTTGTCATCTTGATCGCGTTAGGGGTAGATTATTCAATCTTCTTGCTGGATCGATTTAAGGAAGAGGTGCACCTTGGCATTGAGCAAGGTGTTGTCAGGTCAATGAGCAAAATGGGATCTGTCATTATTACAGCTGCCATTATATTGGCCGGTACGTTCGCGGCGATGATGCCTTCAGGCGTCAATACACTGATGCAGGTGGCAAGTGTTATTATCATCGGGCTCTTGCTTTACGGCCTTGTCATACTTCCACTTTTCATCCCGGCAATCATTGCGACCTTTGGAGAAGGAAACTGGTGGCCGTTCGGCAGGAAGAAAGGAAAAGAGTAATCGAGAGAAGAGTGATGAATGGTCATCACTCTTTTTTCATGATCTAAACGACGAACTTCAGACGTGTTACCCAAAAAAGGTCAGACGATCAAACGGCGGCTGTACTTAAAAACAAAGAGCCCGGAAAACATTCCCGGGCTCTTTGTTTTATTTCCATTCTGCAATTGTATCAATCGGCAGACGGTAGGAAGCATAGCCTTCGTCTGCTGCTTTTCCGATAGAAAGTAGCATAACCGGTACATAACGTTCTTTATCTAATCCGAAGGTTTCCGCGATGTTTTCTTTATCGTATCCGCCGATCGGGTTTGTATCGTAGCCATGCGCGCGTGCAGTCAGCATCAGCTGCATGGAAACGAGACCTCCGTCAATCAGGATCGTTTCACGGTTGACCTGTGCCGGAAGCTTTTCAAAATGTGCGGTCAGCGCAGCGATTTGTCTGTCTTTGACCTCCTGCGGCATGTAACCAAGTTCCACGGCTTTTGAATAGATTTCTTCTAAGTAGTCTGCATTGTTCATGTCTGCAAATACAGCGATGACAGCAGATGATGTTGTGACTTGTGTTTGGTTAAAGCTTGCAAGCGGTGCGAGCTTTTCTTTTCCTTCCGGGCTGTCAATGACAAGAAAACGCCATGGCTGCGCGTTAACAGAAGATGGCGCAGTTGTTGCTTCCTCTAAGATCTCTGTCATTTCTTCTTTGCTGATTTTTACTGTCGGATCATAGTTGCGAATAGAACGGCGGCCTTTCATAATTTCCATAAAATCGTTTGTTTTGATCATGTTGATACACTCCTCTTAAGCTTCGATATTATTTATATTGTTTCGCATGCGCGCCAGCACATCAATGAGCAGGCGGCGTTCTTCTGCGCTTACATTTGCGAGCATTTCCTTCATGAAACGCTCCTTTTCCTTCTTAGAAGACTCAATTCGCTCTCTTCCTTGGTCTGTTAACCGAACAAGGGTGATGCGGTTGTCCTCGGGCTTGCGCCGCCTTGATACCATGCCTTTGGCTTCCAGCTGTTTCAGGTGTCTGGTAACGGCTGCGCTATCGATATTTACTTTCTTTTGAAGGTCGCTTTGACTGATCTCATCTGCATGATAAAGCAATGTCAGCAATTCCAAACGAGATTGGCTGATGCCCGTGCATGCCTCGAACTTCACGCCAATCACCTTGTTCACGCCTTGCAGCTGATATAAAATCTCGGCTTCCTCTGAACAAAATGACGCCAAAACCCATCCCTTCTTTCCTGTCAAAACTATTAATTGATATATCAATGATTGACACGTCAATTAATATACAACGATTGATTTCATCTTGCAAGCCATTTGCATCTTCGAAAAACCTCCCAGCGGAATATCACTTTGCCGAGCCCATGCTCAAGCGGCTTTCACAGGCTGAAAGTTATGATACAATATACAAATGTTTCACAGCTTCAATCCATAGTTGGAGCTGACATCCATTATATAAGGGACTAGGTTGAAGGGAAGGTTTGATAACATGCTGCACAATCCAACTGGAAAAGAACGCTTGGCACTAGCGTTTCTGCTCGGCATGCTTGCTATATTGGGCCCGCTTAATATAGATATGTATTTGCCAAGTTTTCCTGAAATCGCGGAAGATTTATCAGCAAGTGCTTCACTCGTTCAGTTAAGTTTAACAGCCTGTCTGGTCGGGCTTACGATCGGCCAGCTGATTGTCGGGCCGGTCAGCGATGCGCAGGGAAGACGAAAACCGCTATTAATCTGTATTTTTTTATTTGCGTTATCTTCTCTGTTTTGTGCACTGTCGCCCAATATAACAACTTTAGTGGCTGCGCGTTTTTTACAGGGCTTCACTGCTTCTGCAGGGCTTGTGCTGTCTCGCGCAATTGTCCGCGATGTGTTTACCGGAAGAGAGCTTTCTAAATTTTTCTCGCTGTTAATGGTCATTACCGCGGTGGCGCCAATGGTTGCGCCTATGACAGGCGGTGCCATTTTGCTTTTGCCGTTCGCAACGTGGCATACAATTTTTCACGTTCTCATGATCATCGGATTTTTACTAGTCCTTCTGATTGCATTGAGGTTAAAAGAAACGCTTCCGCCGGAAAAACGGATTCCAAGCTCAATCGGAACATCCGTCATAACGATGGGCAGCCTGCTGAAGGACCGGTCCTTTATGGGGTACGCGTTAACTGTCGGATTTATTCACGGGGGAAGCTTTGCATATGTGTCTGGTACGCCTTTTGTATACCAGGATATCTACGGGGTGTCTCCGCAGGTATTTAGTATTCTTTTTGGCATTAACGGGCTGGCGATTATATCGGGCAGCTTTATCATCGGACGCTTTGGCGGAATCATTCATGAAAAAAGCCTGCTTCGTATAGCGGTCATTACGGCTATGATTGCGACGGCTGTGCTATTAAGCATGACCATGATTCACGGTCCTCTTGCTACATTAGTCATAGCCATTTTCATTTACATGATTACGATTGGCATGGTTCTGACCAGCACGTTTACCTTGGCCATGGAAAGGCAGGGGCATCGCGCCGGAAGTGCAAGTGCGCTGCTTGGAATGCTTCCGCTGCTCCTCGGTTCAATCGTGTCACCGCTTGTAGGCATTAATGAGACAACAGCCGTTCCGATGGGAGCCATCATGTTTGTGACAGCTGTCATCGGCTCACTGGCGTTTTTTGGATTAACGAAAGAACGAGTAGGGCAGAATTCATAAAAAAACCTGACATGACGTCAGGTTTTTTGTTTTATTTAGAGTAACAACAGCAGGCCTGCAATCGCCGGAGTCAAAAAGATGGCTGATTTCAAAACCACCTTTGGCATGAGGTTGGTGAATTTCGCGCCTACATAGGCACCGCACATTGTCCCGACCAGAACTTTGACAAGCAAAACGTAATCAACAAAACCTTCTGTGATATATCCGATGCCTCCACCTACAGCCAGAGGGATGATCACAAGCATCGTCGTTCCGACAGAATGGCGAATGGACAGATTCAGCATAATCATTAAACCGATTTGAATAAAAGGTGCCGATCCGATGCCGAATGTGCCGGAAAGAACGCCGGCTGCAATTCCTAAGATGATCGCTCTCGTATACGTTGAAAGAGTGCTTTGATTCACTTGAGCCTTCTCTTTTAAAATAAATAATCTGATTAAAATGAGAATTGCTGATAAAAATAACATTCCAGCCGTCAAATAATGAAGCAAATCAGCCGGAATAAAAGATGTCAGCTTGGCGCCGAAAAATGAGCCAACCGCAGCAAAGCCTCCGACTATTAAGCCGATTTTCATTTGAATGTTGCCCTCGCGATAGTGGCTGTATGCCCCTGATAAGCTTGTAAAAGCCATGCCAGCAAGCGAAGTGCCTAAAGCCGTATGAATAGGGATATGGAAAAGAAGCGTTAAAAGGGCAATGACAAAGCCGGCTCCACCGGCGCCAATAAAGCCTAAAATAATTCCGAGAAGAAACATAACAAGAATAATGAGCATATTTTTTCCTCCATTGAAAAGATGTAAAAATGTAATCGTGCGCTATTCTGGCGGAGGTATGGTGTCCTATTGACGACGAAAAACACGCCGTTTTTTCAGTTGCCAGTAGTCCGTCGACCGTCGTTCAGCAAACATATCGTACCTCAAATTCTGGGATCTGACAAGGCAGTTTGTTGCTTCCCATTACCATCTGTTATATGATTTTGATGAAGAAAAGCCCTTGAATATATTCAAAAGAGGTATTATATATGGACGATTTTAAATTAGATAAGCCGACTCCCTACTACCTGCAATTTTATAACCAGCTAAAAAAAATGATCTTCAACGGGACTTTTAAGCCTGGGGAACGGATAAACGAAACACAGCTGGCGAAAAGCTTTGGCGTCAGCCGCTCTCCGATAAGGGAAGCCATGCGATTGCTTGAGAAAGACGGGTTGTTAAAAGCGGATGACCGAAATGGGTTTTCGATCACGTCATTAACGGCAAAAGATGTAGATGAGATTTATAAAATCAGAATTCCGCTGGAGCAGCTGGCAGTCGAATTAGTCATAGACGAAGCGGACGAAGAAGAGCTGACCATACTCGAAAAACAGCTTGAAGAAACAGAGAAGGCGATTCACAACGGCACGGAAGATACGGAAATCATTCGTTTAAACCAAAAATTTCATGAGCTGCTGGTTGATTTCAGCCATAACAGACATTTGAAAAATTTGCTTGAGCATGTAAATGACCTGATTCATTTTTGCAGAATCCTTAATTATACCGGCGACCACCGTGCAGAAACGATACTGAGTGAGCACCGCAGGATATTTGAAGAAGTGAAAAAGAAAAACAAAGAAGCAGCCAAACAGTATGTGCTGGCTCATTTCAACCATGATTGTGAGCATTTGAAGCATGTGCTTGAAGAAGGAAAAGAGAATTGATTTCTATGATCCGGTACCAAGGGGGAGCAGAACCCTTGGTATTTTTTTATGTATTCACCACATATCTAAGAGGCCCCGTTAATAAGATTTTATGATGGTTTGACTAACGAATAATGGGGGTTAAACATGTTTATCCATATCGTCGGGCCTGGTGATTCTTTGTTTTCGATAGGCAGAAGATACGGTGCTTCTGTTGATCAAATACGGGGTGTGAATGGTTTAGATGAAACGAATATCGTGCCGGGGCAGGCTCTGCTTATCCCTCTTTATGTATATACAGTCCAGCCGGGAGATACGCTTACCGCCATTGCAGCTAAAGCGTTTGTGCCATTAGAGCGACTGCGGGCCGCCAATCCGGGCATCAGCCCAAATGCTTTACAAGCGGGAGCAAAAATAACGATTCCTTCGATCTCAAATTACATTGCGGGGACATTGAGTTTTTACGTGCTCCGAAATCCTGACCTCGATCGGGAATTAATCAATGATTATGCGCCATACTCGTCTTCGATTTCGATTTTCGAATACCATTTTGCACCGAACGGCGACATTGCAAACCAATTGAATGATGCGGCTGCTATTGAGACAACTTGGCAAAGACGGGTGACGCCGCTTGCGACCATAACAAACCTTACATCAACAGGATTCAGTACAGAACTCGTTCACCAAGTCCTGAACAACCCGACAGCGAGAACCAATCTGGTCAACAATATTTATTACTTAGTTTCCACAAGGGGATATGGCGGTGTGACAATCGATTTTGAAAAGGTGAGCGCCGAGGATCGTGACCTTTTCACTGGTTTTTTGCGTCAGCTGAGAGATCGCCTTCAGGCGGGAGGATATGTGCTGACGATAGCTGTTCCGGCAAAAACAAGCGATAATATTCCCTGGCTGAGAGGCTACGATTACGGGGGGATAGGAGCGGTTGTCAATTATATGTTTATCATGGCTTATGATTGGCATCATGCCGGAAGTGAGCCGGGTCCTGTAGCGCCGATTACTGAAATAAGGAGAACCATTGAGTTTACGATTGCGCAGGTGCCGAGCAGAAAAATCATTATCGGAGTCCCGCTCTACGGGTACGACTGGATCATCCCGTACCAGCCGGGCACAGTTGCTTCAGCGATTTCAAATCAAAATGCAATCGAAAGAGCGATGAGGTACCAAGCCCCGATACAATATTCAGCCGAATATCAATCACCGTTTTTCCGGTACAGTGATCGGCAGGGGCGGACGCATGAGGTATGGTTTGAGGATGTCAGGAGCATGAGCCGGAAGATGCAGACCGTCCGCGAATACAGATTGCAGGCTATTGGCGCTTGGCAGTTAACGCTGGGCTTTACACCGGGCCCATGGCTTCTGCGGAAATTTTTTACGATCAGAAAAGTGTAAAAAAAGACACCAGAGCTGGGGTGTCTTTTTTTTGATTAAGTCCAGAGCAGCAGAATAGTTCATTCATTTGTACCTTGCATGGGTTGTGTTCCCATTTTACGATTAGTAGTAGTCTGATCAAACAAAGAGTCAGAATACGATTTGAGAGGGAGTTGTCTACATGAAGACAGTATTGATTTTGAATTTTCCTGCGGAAGGCCATGTGAATCCTACCTTAGGCATTACAAAAGCGTTTTCCGATAAGGGATATGATGTCCATTATATATCCACTGAAAAATATAAAAAACGATTAGAAGCAACGGGAGCAACGGTCCATCTTCACCGGGATCTGCTGCGAACAACACCTATTCATGTCGGTTCGCCCAATGGCATTCTTGATTTCGTGAAAATCCATATCAAAACGTCATTGGACATTTTACAGATTGTCAAAGACTTATCTAAGAGCATTCAATTTGATTTTGTTTATTATGATAAATTCGGCGCGGGGGAATTGGTAAGGGATTACTTAGATATTCCAGGAGTCTCTTCATCGGCGTCTTTCTTGTTTGGCGAGGAGCACCTGAAAATCCTGCCGCTGCATCCGGAGTCTGGAGCGCCGCTTGAATTGGATCAAGAGTGCGAAGACCTTTTGGCAAAAATGAAAGAAACGTACGGTGTTGCCCCGAAAAACCTGGTTCAATTCATGAACAATAAAGGGGAATTGAATGTGGTGTATACGAGCCGTTATTTTCAGCCTGAAAGCGATCGTTTCGGGGATGAATATCTGTTTATCGGTCCCAGCTTTCCAAAAAGAGCGGAAAAAACAGATTTCCCGATAGAACAGCTAAAAGGTGAAAAGGTCATTTATATTTCAATGGGGACTGTATTAGACGAAACAGAAGAGTTTTTCAACTTATGTATAGATGCATTTTCTGATGTCAAAGGCAAGGTCGTGATAGCTGCGGGAGAAAAAGCTGATCTGACAAAATTAAAGCAAGCGCCTGAGAACTTTATCATTGCTTCGTATGTGCCTCAATTGGAAGTGCTGGAACAATCAGATGTTTTCATCACTCACGGGGGAATGAACAGTGTAAATGAAGGCATTCATTTTAACGTTCCGTTAGTTGTAATGCCGCACGATAAGGACCAACCAATGGTGGCCCAGCGGCTGACTGAATTACAAGCCGGTTATACAGTATCTAAAGACCATGTAACCGCGCAGTCATTAAAACATGCAGTGGAAGAAGTGTTGAATAACGATCGATATATAGAAGGGATTCAAAAAATCAATCAAAGCTTTCATAATTGCATGAATATGGAAGAGGCAATGGAGCGGATCGATCAATTTATAGAGCAGAGAAAATAAACAGCAAAAAATACCTTCGCATGAAATAAGAAAAAAGAGTGAGATGAAAACGGTCTCACTCTTTTTTACTGATAGAGTCTTATTGGCATTGTGGAGATAACCGGAGCCATTTTGCGGATCATCGGTTTTGGCAAAAGGATGATATATGTAAGGGCTCATTTTCAGAGGGAGACGGCAACAGAAGGAATACTTTCGATTAATTCACACTCAAAATCATTTTTCATATTATGAATAAGCGTATGGAAAGTGCAGTTATAAAAGGATGTGAATAGAAACTATGTCTTGGAAATCGTCACATAGGTGCCCTTACTGTGGATCTAACTCTTCAAGCCCCAGTTGTAGAGTGGGCCCCAAAAAAAATCATGAGCCTAAACATTCATGTATGTGCTGCTGTTGCGTAAGGGTAGCAAGAGGGCCGCAGGGACCACGCGGATTACGCGGTATTCCAGGCAGTATTGGAGCCACAGGACCACAAGGACCACAAGGACCACCGGGGCTGCCAGGGCTGCCCGGAGCAACAGGGGCCACAGGACCACCAGGCCTGGCCGGGGCTACGGGAGCCACAGGACCACCAGGCCTGGCCGGAGCTACGGGAGCCACAGGACCACCAGGGCCGGCCGGAGCCACAGGAGTCACGGGAGCCACAGGAGACGCCGGACCACCAGGGCTGGCCGGATCCACGGGAGCCACGGGAGCGACAGGAGCTACGGGGGCCACGGGGGCCACAGGGGATGCCGGACCAGCCGGAGCGACAGGAGCCACAGGGGACGCCGGACCAGCCGGAGCCACGGGAGCGACGGGAGCCACAGGACCACCAGGGCCGACCGGAGTAACAGGAGTCACGGGAGCCACAGGAGACGCCGGACCAGCCGGAGCCACCGGAGCGACGGGAGCCGCGGGAGCTACAGGGGACGTCGGACCAGCCGGAGCCACCGGAGCGACGGGAGCCACAGGAGCAACCGGGAACGCCGGACCAGCCGGAGGCACAGGGGCCACAGGAGCTACAGGGGACGCCGGACCAGCCGGAGCCACAGGAGCCACGGGGGCCACAGGAGCCACAGGGGCCACCGGAGCCACCGGAGCCACCGGCACAGGAGCAGCTGGGTTATCCGAATACGGGTATATATATAACTTAAGCGCTCAAACGGTAGCTATAGAGGCTGATGTCATTTTTGATTCAACAGGGATAACCACCCCAGGAATTACACATGCTCCCGGAACTTCTCAAATTGCAATTACCACTCCGGGAGACTATGAGGTCACTTTTTCTGTTTCGGGAGTAGAACCTAACCAATTCACACTATTTTTAAATGGTGCGCCGATTACGAATACAGTCTACGGTTCGGGTGCAGGTACTCAGCAAAACAATGGTCAGGCTATAATAGCCATAGCAGCTGGCGATGTTCTAACTCTTCGAAATCATACGTCCGCTGCCGCAGTGACTCTGCAGACTTTGGCAGGAGGGACACAAACTAACGTAAACGCTTCAATTGTAATTAAAAAATTAGACTAACAATCAGCACTGTGTCATGAACAAACAAAAAGTACTCTATTGATTTTACTAGTACTTAATACTTCAACAGTGCTTTTTTTTGATCTTGTTTATGTTAATCATACAAACGATCCAAGTCCTTTTTATCTCAGGTATTTATTTTGTATGGGGAGAAGAAAAAAATACTGAATTTCATAACTCACTGATAGACTTTTATCACTATAGCAAAGAAAAAGAAGTTCGATTTACTTTATTTCCTTCAAGTGATAACTGGGATAGGGTGCGTAAAACACTAAAAATCGGTATTGTAGAAATGAGAAGATATACCTTTTCTTTTAATCGCTTAAACAGGGTTTACAGCATCTAAAGATTGCACTATAAAAAGAATTGACGAAGAAATGACTACAAACAGCTCAACTAAACGTTTTGGATATGCCATCACCAAGATAGGATAGTGAAGTTAACAATTTAGCATCGATAAGAACAGCTCCAAAGTTAGGGCTTGATGAACAGATGAATTATTCTATTTTCGCCCAAAAAAATAAGATCGTATCTGTTTAACTTCACCGATAAAAAAACCTTCCATGTTGGAAGGCAATCGTTAAAATTCAATTTTGATCTTTTTAGAATTACTGATCTTCTTATGGTTTTGGTCAAAAACGTCACTTGTTGTAATTTCAATCCACTTGATCTCTTTTTTCTTCTTATCAGCTGATTGTTCATCATGAGCATGGCCGCTTGATGCGTTTACAATAAAACCGAGATTTCCGGACTTTTCGGCTCCGCCTTCCAATTCGCCATTTAACTCTTCAAGATAAATATCTTTGTTCCAATCAAAAGTTTCCCCTGTATTTGTTTTCATCAAGGCAATCGGCGCAACATTTACTTTCTTTGAAGATGTGTTCTTGATGTCAACAAAGACCTTAACAAAATCAAACTCTTCATCGTGTGTTAACACATGAAAGTAATCAATCATGCTGTAGTCTGGGCGCAAGTGGATCAGCTTCATTTCTTTTACTGTTAACTCCACGTCGCTAATCTTATATGTTTGATTCACTTGCTTGATATCCTTTAAAGCAGCTTTTCCCTTGTCATCAGAAAACGTTTGGCCCACCTTCAGCAATGACCGGTCATCGGTTACTTGGGAATTAGGCTGGTAGTCATCTATGCTGTCTTTTTGAGATGATGTGCTTTGCGGTGTAGCTTTTACCGCTTGCTCTCCGCCAGCACTTTGTTTTTCTGTATTGGTGTTCGATGAGCAGCCCGCGAGCACGACGATAAAAACGAAGATCGAAAGAATTCCTCTCATGATGATTCCTCCATTAAAAAGAGATCCCGTTACTTCATACAAGCAACGGGACACCTTGTATTCTTTTACTTATCGTTAATCTTAATGTTGTATTGTAAAGCCTTGAAGACATTTTTGGCGATTTCTGTATTGTCGATTTGGCCGGCAAATGTCTCACTAGACGGACCGTATGCATAGACGGGAACATCTTCACCGGTATGTCCGCCTGTTGTCCATCCAGTGTGAGAGCGTTTATTAAAGATGTTCTCGATTGCGTTATCGATATCCAGTACTTCCTTCGATTTTGCCGCTTCTTCAACAGATTGAATTTCGGCTTTTGTTAAAGCCAATTTTTTTTGATCGATATATGTTTTCAACGTTTTTTCAACATCCGCGCCGTCAGCGATCTTTTCTGCCATAAAGTCTGGTGTGCGTTTTGCGGCTTTAATGGGTTCACTGAACCAATTGTAGATGCCGTCCGCACCGATGGAATATCCGCCGGTTGAGTGGTCAGCCGTTGCGACAACCAATGTGTGCTTGTCTTTTTTAGCGAAATCAATAGCCGCCTTATAAGCTTGTTCGAAGTCTTCCATCTCGCTCATGGCGCCGACGATATCATTGTCATGGCCCGCCCAGTCAATTTGGCTGCCTTCCACCATGAGGAAGAATCCGTCTTTATCCTTGTTTAATTTTTTTATGGCTGTGTTTGTCATGTCTTTAAGTGATGGAACATCCTTCGTCCGGTCAATCTTTTTAGGCAGGCCGCCGTCAGCGAATAGGCCGAGAACTTGGCTGTCTTTGTTTTTCAGCATGTCCTTGCGGTTATCCACATAGCTGTATCCCGCTTTTTTGAATTCCTTGATCAAATTACGGTCCTTACGGTCAAAATTGCTCTTTCCTCCGCCTAGAAGGACATCAATTTTGTGCTTGCCGTTGACCATCTCATCAAAATAATCATCAGCAATCGAGTTCATATTTTTTCGGCTGTGGTCATGTGAACCGAAAGAGGCCGGAGTAGCGTGTGTAATTTCAGAAGTGGCCACAAGTCCTGTTGCTTTTCCTTTTTCCTTCGCCGCTTCAAGTACCGTTTTGGCTTCTGACCCGTCGTTATCAACGGCTATGGCATTATTGTATGTTTTAATTCCCGCAGACATAGCCGTTGCCGCCGCTGCAGAATCCGTTACATTTTGTTCTGGATCATCGGGGTAAGTTGTTTGCTGGCCGACAAGATACTGATCAAAAGCCGTAGGCTCCACAACTTTTGTCTTTTTATTATCCTTTAAGTATCGATAAGCGGACGTATAAGACACACCCATACCATCACCAATCAGAACAATAACATTTTTAATTTCGTCTTGGTTTCCCTTTTTCTTTTCCTGGGCGCTGGCTTCAGGCACACTGCCGCTGGCTAAGCTGCTGAACGCAATTGATGATAAAACCGCGATAGGCAGTAATTTCTTCGGGAATTTTTTCAACTGGATAACCTCCTAAATATAGATGAATCTCAATGACAACCCAATTATATTTTTAAACTGTTAAGCTAGTATTAATGGATTTTAAAGATTGGATTTACAAGAATAATGAACTGGCACCCTTAAATAATGGTTATTCTTTTATGAGAAGTTTTAGAAGGAAAGAGCTATAGTACTAAAGAAATAAATTGGAGGAATAGATACTGGCCGTGGATAGGCGGACTGAAATCTGCTATAGTCGCATAGAAGCAACCCGCTTACATCTTGAACAATTTTAAGTATTACGTTGGAAAGAGGTATTGAGTAAGCACATGTCTGAGCAATTCATATGGAGTGGCATCATTTTATTTTAGGAGGGAACAACATGGACGTTTTTTCTGAGTATTTAGCGGGGATTGATGACCCGTTCCACCGAGAAAGAACGGATGAGGTGTTGACTTGGATAATAAATAAATATCCAAATTTACATACAGAAATAAAATGGAACCAGCCGATGTTTACGGATCACGGTACATTTATTATTGGCTTTAGTGTTTCTAAAAAGCATTTAGCTGTCGCTCCTGAAAAAGTAACGATAGCGCACGTAGAGGATGATATTGTGAAGGCCGGATATGATTACACCGAGCAGCTGATACGTATCCCTTGGAACGGTCCAGTTGATTACACGCTACTTGAGAACATGATTGAGTTTAATATTCGGGATAAGGCAGACTGCTCCACTTTTTGGCGGAAATGAAGAAAAAGGCATAACATATGAGCTGTATAAAATATGTTATGCCTTTTCATTTGTCTATTTTTCGTTTTGATCATCTATTGCTGCTTTTCTTCAAACAAGGTCTTTTCATTGAGCGTAAGCTGGCTCGCAGAATAATGATTACCTTGTTTCCATTTCACTTCAATCGTAATATCATGGCCTTCAAGCTCATGTCCATCTAACCGCTCTAAAAAAGAAACGGACTTTTCTTTTGCGCTTCCATCAGAAAAAGTGCCTCCAGCATAATCATGCATCGGGATTTCCGTGTCAGAACTCAGCAGAACTTCATCATCCTTTTTTACAATCAGTGATTCCAAATAAGTGTTGTCTGTTTCAATTGTATCACCGATCCAATAAAGTTTACCGCTGTATTCATTCGGTGCATCTTCATTTTTTTTGAAAACAGCTTCCCAATTCTGGTCTTTGCTTTCTCCCTGCCAATTCGGATACTCCAAACGAACATGATGAATCAGGTGATAGGAAAAAAAGATCAAGCAGAAAGCGATTAATAGGAATGCCGTGAAAATGAGAGGATATTTATAATGACTGGACATAAAAGACTCCTATTCGTTTAATCAATTACCTTCGAAAATAGAATTTCATCCCGAATCAAAATGCCGTTTTCAGCCACCTCGGGAATCTCCGGCTTGAGTCGGCGCGCTTTTTCAACTGCGTTCGGAAACACTTCGGCGAATTGATAGCCTCTCTTTTGATAAAACGCCATCGCATGTACATTATCATTCGTTGTGATAAGCTTTATTCGTTGACAATGTGCATGTTTAGCCGTCTCTTCAACCTGCTGAAGTAAAGCTGTGCCGATTCCTTTATTTTCAATCATACTATCTAATGAAATAATTTCACAATCTTTCCCATCTATCAAGTATGTAATACAACCGATGATTTCGTCACTCTCATTTACAACGGCATAGCCATCTAATTCATCACACCGAAAAATGCCGCTGGAAATCGCCATCTCGGGTGTACTCCAATGCTTGGCAAAAAAATCGGTCAACATATGTTTCGCTATCTCATTGTTTGGGATGATGATCATCGTAACACTCCTCTATTGAAAGATTGCATATGTACTATCAATATAAACAATATATAACAAAAAAAATAGATGTTGAGGTGACGGCATGGAAATCAGCGATGTTATTTACGGGCATCACCATATAGATGGAGTGCTGGAAGAGCTTATCAAAAGCGCTCCTGTGCAAAGATTAAAAGGAATCTATCAAGGCGGAGCAAGCTTTTTAGTCAATCGAAAGTGGAATGTGACTAGGTATGAGCACTCCATCGGCGTAATGCTCCTGATCAAAAAGCTCGGAGGAACGATAGAAGAACAGATTGCAGGTCTTCTCCACGACGTATCACACACAGCTTTTTCTCATGTGGTCGACGTTGTCTTTGAAAATCAAGCAGAAGACTATCATGAAAACATCTTTCAACAAGTCATTGTTCACTCTGAAATCCCGGACATTTTACAAAAACACGGCTATCATACTGAAGAACTTTTATCTGACGATTCAAGGTGGACATTGCTCGAACAGCCCGCACCGGAGCTGTGTGCTGATCGGACAGACTATACGCTGCGTGATATGTACCGATATGGACACATTAGCCTGCACGAAGCGCAAACCTTTTTGGATCATCTTATTGTGAGAAACGGAAGGATGTTTCCTGATAGTATTGAAGCCGCCGAATGGTTTGTCAGTGTGTACTACAAGGAAGTGATTGATTTCTTTTTGAATCCTGTGAATGTATATGGATATGAATATTTAGCGCGAGCATTGAAGGCAGCGCTGCGGCAAGATGTCATATCCGCAGAGGACCTCCTGAAAACAGACCAAGAGGTACTGAACATCCTGCGTGCATCAAAAAATGAAGAAGTCCTGAGCTTGCTTACATCTATTCATCCCGGCATACAAGTAATAGAAGATGACATCCAGTACGATTTCCATCAAAAGAAGAAAATGCGCCTAATCGATCCATCCATTTTTCTTGATGGCGAATGGATCAAATCCTCAGATGCTTCTGAAAAGGTGAGGAAAATGGGTGAGGCCGCTTATCAAAAAGCAAAAAAAGGTGTGTATATAAAAATCTTAAATCAGTAATTGCCGCCTGACAGCGGCTTTTTTTCATGTTTGGCTTTGCAAACAAAGGGGAATAGGACAAACTGCGGGAACGCTTTATGAGAATATCAGCGTATTTACATACCGTTCGGGGGTATAGTATTATCGAGAGGGCATGTTTTCATTATCTGCGGGCAAAAGTTACAGGAAAAAAATGAAGCAAAGGAGAATGAACATGAAAATCTCTAAAAATGCACTGGGAATTCTGATGTTATCTCTTGTTTTAGTTTTATCAGCATGCGGCAATAACAACAGTACGAAACAAAGCACACATGACAATCATTCAGACTCCTCAACACATGAAGAGATGGACCATTCTGGATCAGCTGACGTTCCAGAGGGATTACAGGAATCTAAAAATCCGAAATACAAAGTAGGCAGCCAGGTAACCATCAATACTTCCCATATGAAAGGCATGAAAGGTGCCGAAGCTACGGTAACAGGCGCCTATGATACAACGGCGTATGTTGTTTCTTATACTCCGACTAATGGGGGACAGCGTGTGGATCATCACAAATGGGTGATCCAAGAAGAAATCAAAGATGCTGGAGATAAAACGTTACAGCCCGGAGATCAGGTGATTTTAGAGGCTTCTCATATGAAAGGCATGAAAGGAGCAACAGCCGAGATCGATTCCGCGGAAAAAACAACTGTATACATGGTTGACTATACATCGACAACGAGCGGCGAAAAAGTGAAAAACCACAAATGGGTCACAGAAGATGAGCTTTCAGCTAAATAATAAAAAATCCTCCTTTTACAAGGAGGATTTTTTTGCTGTCTGAACAGGTCTTGTTAAAGAAATGAAAGCAAACAGGACAGCGATGATCACAATCGATCCGCCGCACCATGCTGTTGACACCACAGTACCCGTCTGATCCAAAACAACACCGCCAATGGCTGAGCCAAGGGCAATTCCGACTTGGAGGGCCGATGTGTTAAAGCTTTGCTGAATGTCAGACGAATCAGGTGCAATTTCAATTAAATAGCTTTGCTGAGCTGGGGCGAGGCTCCAGCTCAGAAGACCCCAAATCACCATGACAGGCAAAAAGAAAATCATAGACGATGTAGACAGCGGCAGTAAGAACATAATGATGGCAAAGGAACCGGTCACCAGCAAAATGCTCTTAAAGGAACCAAGCCGGTCAGATAGCGCTCCTCCGAAAGGGCCTCCGCATACAGCAGATATCCCGAAAAGGAAATAACAAATGCTGACCCAGAAAGAGCTCAGGTGAAGAGTCTCTTCTAAAAACGGCGCAAAGTAAGCGTATAGCGTGTAGTGGCCAGCTAATGTAAACATCGTGACGAGGTGTGAACTCGCGATTTTCAGATTACCGATCGTCTTGAGTTGTTCCCGGAAAGGAATCATTTTCTCCGCTGGTATTCTTTCAAAGAAGATTGAAATAATCAGCATGGAGATCAGCGCCAACAGGCCGATGCCAAGGAATAAAATCCGCCACCCGAAGGAATCGCTGATTAAGATTCCGAGCGGCACGCCTAATGCGATAGCAGAGCTGAATCCCATAAAAATAATTCCGATTGCGCGGGCTCTGTATTCAGGCGCTACAATTTTCGGGGCAATTGTTAAAGAAAGCACAACAATCAGCCCTGTACTCATTGCTGCCAATACCCTAGATACCATCAGTGTTGCGAAATTAGGGCTGAAATAGGCGACAAGATTGCTAAGGAAGAAAACAAATAAAGCAATTAAATATAAGCGCTTCCGCTCAATCTTCGCAGTCAATGCCAAAAGCAGCGGCCCAGATACTGCATATCCCAGCGCAAACACACTGATCAGCTGTCCGGCTGAAACAATGGAAATGTCTAAATCATTTGCGATCTGAGGAAGAATTCCCCCCACAATTAACTCAACCAATCCGACTGCAATCGTAGAAGCTGCAAGCAGGAAAACTTTGAAATTCATAACAAACTCCTTTACTTAAATGTTTTGATAAATAAAAAAAATCCTGATTACAAAAAATGTCATAAACAAATTTTGTAATCAGGATTTTACGGTTCCTGGTAGACACCCTCAAACCATATTATTGAGGTTATACAAGTGATAATAGCTATTTAATTGATTCGTTTCCGTTGATGAGTGTACCACATTATGAATGAATCTTCCATAGAAAAATTTACAAAGTGATGAACCGGACAAGTGTATGATTATATTTATTTTATAAAAGTATAGACATTTAAAAATAAATGACTATAATAATCCATGTAAGCGTTTTAATCACAAGGGGGGATAGCAGTTGAAAAAAATATTACTCGCATGCAGTTCAGGAATGTCTACCAGTTTATTGGTGACAAAAATGAAGGAATACGCACAGTCTATCGGTGAGGAAGCAGAGATTTGGGCTGTTGGCCAAGATAAGGCAAAAGAAGACATGAGAAAAGCAGATGCCGTTTTGATTGGTCCGCAAATGAGCTTTCTGAAAAGCGAGCTCCAAAAAGAAGCAGATCAATACAACATTCAAGTTGAAGTCATTGACATGATGGCCTACGGAATGGCAGATGGGAAAAAAGCGTATGAGCAGGCATTGTCCTTAATGGTGAATCAATAATGGAACAGGTGAAAATCACGAATTTAACAGACGAGCAAATCAGTTTTCAGCTAATCCTGCACAGCGGAAATGCCCGCAGCTGCATCATACAATCACTGCGCAGCTATAAAGAAGGGAACAAGGACGAGGCTGATGCCCTCATTGCCAAGGCGGAGCAGGATTTATCCGCGGCCCATGACATTCACTTTCAAATGATACAAAAGGAATCCGGCGGAGAAGCACAAGCTTTCTCATTGCTGCTTATGCATGCAGAGGATCATCTGATGTCAACATTATCCATGAAAGAATTAGTGAAAGAGATGCTTGATCTCTTTAAAACCAAGAATCTATAAATAATCGGGGTGGATAGGGTGTTCGAGAAAATCAGCCAATTCCTTGTTCCAATTGCAGGGAGGTTAAACAATAATCGTTATTTGCAAGTGCTGCGTGATGCATTTATGCTGGCTTTCCCGCTGACGATATTCGGGTCCATTTTTGTCGTGTTAACGAATTTGCCGTTTCTAAACAAAATCATGAACGCCTCAATGCTTACATCGTTTCAGTCTCATTTCGGCATTGCCTCCACGGCGACAATGGGCATTATGTCTGTCTTTGTTGTGTTCGGGATAGGCTATTACCTGTCAAAAAGCTATCAGGTCGAAGCTGTATTTGGCGGAGCGATCGCTTTGGTTTCCTTTTTGCTCTTAACGCCATTTATCATTCAGCCAGAAACAGGAGATGCCATTACAGGGGTTATCCCGGTCGACCGTCTCGGTGCAAAAGGGATGTTTCTTGGGATGATTACGGCATTTCTTTCTGGCGAAATCTACAGAAGAATCGTTCAAAAAAACCTGACAATCAAAATGCCAGCCGGCGTTCCGCCTGCTGTAGCAAAATCATTCGCCGCACTTATTCCGGCTTTTATCACATTGACCGTATTTTTGCTGATTAACGTAATGGTGACTCTGTTTTTTAAAACAAATATGCACGACGTCATTTATCACGCGATTCAGGCTCCGCTTGTCGGACTTGGAAGCGGTATCATCCCGACTCTGATTGCCGTGTTTTTCATTCAAATTCTTTGGTTTTTCGGACTGCATGGACAGATCATTATCAACTCCGTGATGGACCCGATTTGGAATACACTGCAGGTAGAAAACCTTTCTGCTTACACGGCGGGAAAAGAAATCCCTCATATTATTTCAAAACCGTTTATGGAGATTTATACAGTAGGGATGGGCGGAACCGGGATGACGCTTGCGATTGTGTTTACCATTCTCATATTCATGAAAAGCAGGCAGATGAAGCAAGTATCAAAACTTGGCCTCGCTCCCGGTATTTTTAACGTCAACGAACCGATTATCTTCGGGCTTCCGATTGTCATGAATCCGATCATTATTGTGCCTTGGGTGCTGGCGCCGATGGTTGTTACGCTCGTCACCTATTTGGCCATGTCGGCGGGGCTCGTTCCGCCTCCGACTGGTGTGACGGTGCCGTGGACGGTTCCATTATTCATTAATGGCATCATGGCGACGAACTCGATCATGGGGGGCGTGATGCAGCTTATCAATCTGCTGATTGTCTTCGTGATTTGGTTTCCGTTTCTAAAAGCAATGGATAAATTAAATCTGGCAAAAGAAAAAGAACAGGCTGTACAGGAAACAGCTGCTCAGCAAAATGATAACAGCATAAAAATGTGACATAAGGGGAGAGAGACTTGGCACAAACAGAACAATATCGTTTTCCAAAGGATTTTTGGTGGGGATCATCCGCTTCAGCAACACAAACGGAGGGTGCCGCCGACAGAGACGGAAAAGGCCAGAATATATGGGATTATTGGTTTGAAAAAGAACCGCATCGTTTTTTTGACCATGTCGGACCCGCAGCCACATCCCAATTTTACGACAATTATAAAGAAGATATCAGGCTGATGAAGGAGCTTGGCCACAACTCGTTCCGGATGTCGATTTCCTGGTCACGTTTAATACCAAACGGAACGGGCGAGATCAACGATAAAGCCGCAAATTTCTATAACAATGTCATTGATGAGCTGATCGCTAACGGAATTGAACCATTTGTCAATTTGTTTCATTTCGATATGCCGATGGCGCTTCAAAAAATCGGCGGCTGGGTCAACAGAGAGACGGTTGACGCGTATGAAAACTATGCAAGAACTTGCTTCCGTTTGTATGGCGGACGGGTGAAAAAATGGTTCACGCATAATGAACCAATCGTTCCCGTAGAAGGCGGATACCTATATGATTTTCATTATCCAAACAAGGTCGACTTTAAAGAGGCTGTCCAAGTTGGATTTCATACGATGCTGTCAAGTGCCCGTGCGATTCAGGTTTACAGGGAGATGGAGCAGGACGGAAAAATCGGAATCATTTTAAATTTGACTCCATCATACCCGAGAAGCAGCCATCCGGCGGATGTGAAAGCCGGGGAAATCGCAGACGCGTTTTTTAACAGATCTTTTTTAGACCCATCTGTCAAAGGCGAATTTCCCAAAGAGCTGGTTGACATTTTGAAGAATGAAGGCTTTATGCCAGATTACAACGCTGAAGATCTTGACATCATCAAAAAGAACACGGTTGACCTGTTGGGAGTGAATTATTACCAGCCGAGACGTGTGAAAGCGAAAGAACATCTTCCGAATCCCGACGCTCCTTTTTTGCCTGACAGGTATTTTGATCCCTACGTCATGCCGGGCCGCAAAATGAATCCGCATCGCGGCTGGGAGATCTATGAAAAAGGCGTTTATGATATTTTGATTAATTTAAAAGAAAACTACGGCAACATCGAGTGTTTTATCTCTGAAAACGGTATGGGGGTTGAAGGTGAAGAGCGATTCAGGGATGAACAAGGCATCATTCAAGATGATTACCGGATTGAATTTATAAAAGAGCACCTCAAATGGATTCACCGCGCCATACAGGAAGGATCAAACGTAAAAGGCTATCACTTATGGACGTTCATGGACAACTGGTCTTGGACAAATGCCTATAAAAACCGATACGGATTTGTATCAGTCAATCTTGAGAAAGACGGAGAAAGAACCGTCAAAAAGAGCGGAAAATGGTTCAAAAAGGTTGCTGAGCATAGCGGTTTCTAGATTTTCCTAAAGGTCAAGATCTTCCGGCAATCATCATAACGAATAGAGATGACGAAAATCCGCAACATTGATGAAATAGGGAAAAGAACTTATGATATCCGTAAAAGCTTATGTGATATCAGACTCTAACAGCTGCCGGAGGATACCAATGAATAAATACGAAATTATTGCAAATGAAATGAGAAATAGAATTAAAAATAACGTATATCCGATCGATCAGCCCATTCCTGATGAAGTATCTCTTGCAAAAGAATTTAACTCAAGCCGCATGACGATGAAGAGAGCCTTGGATAATTTAGTTGCCGAGGGTCTGCTGTTCAGAAAACGAGGCCATGGCACGTTTATTATTCAATCTGCAATACAGGATGACCATGTCCATGTAGTCAGCAATGAGATTCTCGGATTGACCAACTTGCTGAAAGATAAAAAAATCCAAAGCAAGGTCATTCAGTTTGAAGTGCAATTTCCCACTGAGGAAGTGGCCGCCCATTTGTCTATTGATCAGAAAACACCGGTTTATTATGTCGTTCGGCTGCGAATTGTAGAAGGTGAACCCTATGTATTAGAAAAAACATATATGCCGACTCATTTAATACCGGGCATTAATGACGATGTCCTTCATGATTCGATCTACAATCATATTACAAATGTGCTGCAGCTCAAAATCGCCGGAACGCATCGGAAAATCAGAGCCTGCAAATCTGATCATATTGACCAGCAGCATCTGGGCTGTAAACAGGATGATCCAATTCTTGAAGTGGAACATGTGGGCTTCTTAGATACCGGGATTCCATTTGAATATTCCTTTTCACGTCATCGGCATGACAAGTTTGTTGTGACTTCTGTAAACATACGGCGCTGATTGCGGAGACAACAAGGAGGCCATCTGCATGCTTGGCGGTATTGAAGCAGGCGGCACAAAGATTGTTTGTGCTGTCGGTAAGGAAGATGGAACAATCATTGACCGAATAGAATTCCCCACAAAGATGCCGGAAGAAACGATAGAGAAAGTAATTCAATATTTTCGGCAATTTTCATTACAGGCCATCGGCATTGGCTCCTTTGGTCCCGTTGATAACGATAAAACCAGTCAAACATACGGTACCATTATGGCCACGCCGAAAGCGGGCTGGAGACACTACCCCTTTTTGCAAACCGTTAAGAACGAAATGAAAATCCCAGTCGGATTTAGTACAGATGTCAACGCTGCGGCGCTGGGTGAATTCCTTTTCGGTGAAGCGAAGGGGCTCGACAGCTGCCTGTATATAACGATTGGGACTGGCATAGGCGCGGGCGCAATTGTAGGGGGCAGGCTCCTTCAGGGGCTGTCGCACCCAGAGATGGGCCATATTTATATCCGGAGGCACCCGGATGACGCATACCAAGGGAAGTGTCCTTATCATGGAGATTGCTTTGAAGGCTTGGCTTCCGGTCCCGCCATTGAAGCGCGCTGGGGAAAAAAAGCCGCGGATTTATCAGATATAGCACAAGTCTGGGAACTGGAAGGGTACTATATTGCCCAAGCACTGGCTCAGTATATTTTGATCCTTGCACCTAAAAAAATCATTCTTGGCGGCGGCGTCATGCAACAGAAACAAGTGTTTTCTTATATCTATCAATATGTACCAAAAATCATGAACAGCTACTTAGATTTTTCTGAATTGTCAGATGATATAAGTAATTATATTGTACCTCCACGTTTAGGCAGTAACGCCGGAATCATCGGCACGCTAGTTTTGGCGCATCAGGCCTTACAAGCAGAGGCAGCATCCGGGGAGGTGCGATCATGACGCATCCTTTATTTTTAGAGCCTGTCTTTAAAGAAAGACTATGGGGAGGGACGAAGCTTCGTGACGCTTTTGGCTACGCAATACCCTCACAAAAAACAGGTGAGTGCTGGGCCGTTTCTGCACATGCCCATGGCCCGTCGGCTGTAAAAAATGGGTTGCTGGCAGGAAAGACACTAGATCAAGTATGGCAAGATCATCCAGAGATTTTCGGTTTTCCAGATAGGAAGGTGTTTCCGCTGCTGGTAAAGCTGCTGGACGCCAATATGGATCTCTCCGTGCAAGTCCATCCTGATGATGATTATGCAAAACTGCACGAAAATGGCGACCTTGGTAAAACGGAGTGTTGGTATATCATTGATTGCAAAGATGACGCCGAACTAATTTTGGGACATCATGCAAGCACAAAGGAAGAGTTCAAACAACGAATAGAAAGCGGTGATTGGAACGGTCTGCTGAGGCGAATCAAAATCAAGCCCGGAGATTTCTTTTATGTGCCAAGCGGTACACTCCATGCTTTATGTGAGGGAACCCTTGTCCTTGAAATCCAGCAAAACTCTGATACAACGTATCGCGTATACGATTATGACCGCTGTAATGACCAGGGCCAAAAAAGAACTCTTCATATAGAAAAAGCCATGGAAGTTATAACGATACCGCATATCGATAAAGTGCATACACCGGAAGTAAAAGAAGTTGGTAACGCTGAGATCATTGTTTATGTGCAATCAGATTATTTCTCAGTGTACAAATGGAAGATTAGCGGCCGAGCTGCTTTTCCTTCACATCAAACCTATTTGCTGGGGAGTGTTCTGAGCGGATCAGGACGAATCATAAATAATGGTATTCAGTATGAATGCAATGCAGGCTCACACTTTGTCTTGCCTGCGCATTTTGGCGAGTTTTCAATAGAAGGAACATGTGAATTCATGATATCTCATCCTTAATGAATGGGGGAGTTGCATTTGTTTAAGAAACATACGATCTCTTTGCTCATTATATTTTTACTTGCGTCTGCTGTTTTAGCAAAACCAATTGAAGCGCATACTGTGTCGCCTGTGAATCCTAATGCCCAGCAGACAACAAAAGCAGTGATGAACTGGCTTGCACACCTGCCGAACCGAACGGAAAACAGAGTCCTTTCCGGAGCGTTCGGAGGTTACAGTCATGACACATTTTCTATGGCTGAGGCTGATAGAATCCGAAGCGCCACCGGGCAATCGCCTGCTATTTACGGCTGCGATTATGCCAGAGGGTGGCTTGAAACAGCTAAAATTGAAGATTCAATAGATGTAAGCTGCAACGGTGATTTAATTTCGTATTGGAAAAATGGCGGAATTCCGCAAATTAGTTTGCACCTGGCGAACCCTGCTTTTCAGTCAGGGCATTTTAAAACACCGATTACAAACGATCAGTATAAAAAAATACTAGATTCTTCAACAGCAGAAGGAAAGCGGCTAAATGCCATGTTCAGCAAAATTGCTGACGGACTTCAAGAGCTGGAGAACCAAGGTGTGCCTGTTCTGTTCAGGCCGCTGCATGAAATGAACGGCGAATGGTTTTGGTGGGGACTTACATCATATAACCAAAAGGATAATGAAAGAATCTCTCTATATAAACAGCTCTACAAGAAAATCTATCATTATATGACCGACACAAGAGGACTTGATCATTTGATTTGGGTTTACTCTCCCGACGCCAACCGAGATTTTAAAACTGATTTTTACCCGGGCGCGTCTTACGTGGATATTGTCGGATTAGATGCGTATTTTCAAGATGCCTACTCGATCAATGGATACGATCAGCTAACAACGCTTAATAAACCATTTGCTTTTACAGAAGTCGGCCCGCAAACAGCAAACGGCAGCTTCGATTACAGCCTGTTCATCAATGCAATAAAACAAAAATATCCTAAAACCATTTACTTTCTGGCATGGAATGATGAATGGAGCCCAGCAGTAAACAAGGGTGCTTCAGCTTTATATCATGACAGCTGGACACTCAACAAGGGAGAAATATGGAATGGTGATTCTTTAACGCCAATCGTTGAATGAATCAGTAATGTACAATAAGAAGGTGCTCAAGAAGTTTCTTGAGCACCTTCCCACTGGATTAAGCATTCATATCGCCTAACCCAGGACTGTGTTCATTCGGTATTTCAGGAAGCACTGGTACGGGAAACCCTGCCGGAGGATCTATTACTTGTAACTCTCCGCCATTTCGGCTTGGAGATTTCCCTTGATAGATTTCACTGATTCTCGTTTCATCCAACCTAAAGTTAAACTGTGCATTATGGTAGCCTAATTCGACATACTTTCTGCACTCAGGATATTTATTAATGTCATAATTTGGCACAGGGAGCAGCTTCGCCCATTCAACGCCCAATGTCTCGAGCGCTTTCGCGAATGCATTCTGGTGAGCATTGTCGCGTACAATCAGAAAAGCAAGTGTTTCGCGGAACGTCTGATTAGAGCTCATTTCATAAATTCTTGTTTTTTGCAGCACACCTGTCGACTCAAGAAGCAGGTTATCCAGCAGGTCAGTAATTAAGTTTCCGTGGTTATACACCCATGACCCGTTCCACGGATTGCCCCCTGCATCAACAGGAAGGGAACTTTGCGCTCCAATAATATAATGATGAGGATTAGCATGTTTAACCGCTTCATCAAGTGGCGCTTGATCTGTACCTTGACTGCCGACACCTTCACCGCCTGATTCATCTAATAAAGCATTGATTGTGTTTTGAACCAGTTCAACGTGGGCAATCTCCTCTAAAAAAATGCCGCGAAGCAGATCGCGATACTGTTTCTGCTTTCCTCTGAAATTAGAGCTTTGGAAAAAAAACTGCATCATTGTACGCATTTCTCCGTAATGACCGCCTAATATCTCCTGCAGGACCTTAGCAGCTGCCGGGTCTGGCTTGTCCGGTTTAATGATATTAATCAGTTCCTCTTTGTAGTAATACATAACACGCCTCATTTCTTCTTAAGAGATTTTCTTATATTATTTGTAAGATGAGATAAAATATATACATGAGAAGGGGTGAAAGAAGAGAATAAAAAATACAGAAAAAGTGTTGACCAAATAAAACAGGCATGGTATATTATTAAACGTCGCTGATGAACAGCGTGAAACAAAACGAAAAACAAAAAAAGTTTTTCTAAGGTGTTTACAAGATTTTAAAAATGTGTATAATAAGAAAAGTCGAATTGAAAAAGATTCGAAAAAACATTTTAAAAAAACTTCTTGACTTCACCATCAAATGATAGTATGATAGTTAAGTCGCTTGATAAGCGCCCGTAGCTCAATTGGATAGAGCGTTTGACTACGGATCAAAAGGTTAGGGGTTCGACTCCTCTCGGGCGCGCCATTTAAGATACCACGCGGGTGTAGTTTAGTGGTAAAACCTCAGCCTTCCAAGCTGATGTCGTGAGTTCGATTCTCATCACCCGCTCCATTATTGAATGATCTTTGAAAACTAAACAAGACAAAACGTACCTGTTAATTCATTTTTAAAAATCGCACAGCGATGTGCGTAGTCAGTCAAACTAGGGCCTGCACGACGCAGGTCACACAGGTGTCGCCGCAGATGCGGTGAACTTAACCTGTGATCCATTTATCGGAGAGTTTGATCCTGGCTCAGGACGAACGCTGGCGGCGTGCCTAATACATGCAAGTCGAGCGGACAGATGGGAGCTTGCTCCCTGATGTTAGCGGCGGACGGGTGAGTAACACGTGGGTAACCTGCCTGTAAGACTGGGATAACTCCGGGAAACCGGAGCTAATACCGGATGGTTGTTTGAACCGCATGGTTCAAACATAAAAGGTGGCTTCGGCTACCACTTACAGATGGACCCGCGGCGCATTAGCTAGTTGGTGAGGTAACGGCTCACCAAGGCGACGATGCGTAGCCGACCTGAGAGGGTGATCGGCCACACTGGGACTGAGACACGGCCCAGACTCCTACGGGAGGCAGCAGTAGGGAATCTTCCGCAATGGACGAAAGTCTGACGGAGCAACGCCGCGTGAGTGATGAAGGTTTTCGGATCGTAAAGCTCTGTTGTTAGGGAAGAACAAGTACCGTTCGAATAGGGCGGTACCTTGACGGTACCTAACCAGAAAGCCACGGCTAACTACGTGCCAGCAGCCGCGGTAATACGTAGGTGGCAAGCGTTGTCCGGAATTATTGGGCGTAAAGGGCTCGCAGGCGGTTTCTTAAGTCTGA